>NZ_VFYP01000001.1:2329857-2662694 GCF_006443685.1 Rhizobium glycinendophyticum
TCGAACTGGCCCGCGAATTCGCCCGCCGAGGTGGCTCGGTGCTCGCCATCCTGCACGACCTCAATCTGGCCGCGGAATTTGCCGACCATCTTGCTGTGCTCGATCAGGGGAAGCTCGTTGCAGAGGGAACCGCTGCCGAAACGCTGACGAATGAGATTGTCGCCAAGGTCTATGGCATTGAGGGCGCGGTCGGACGCGTTCCGCCACCAGGAACGCCATATGTCCTGCCCCAAGCCCGCCTCAGAGCCTGAAGCTGAGCCGACTATCAACGTTGTCCACAGTTATCCACAGGGTAACGCAATCAAATCTGGCCCATAAATCGATACAAAACCGGAACACCACCGACCGCAGGGCGGAACCTTTATCGAACATCTCGGTTTCCAACCGGATTCCGCGTGAAGAAACCGGCGATCGGCATCATTAGCCGAGCAAGATCTTTAACGCCGAAGGAATGAGCCGCAAGAACCACTTCGCCGCCCTTTCCCACACGCAGATGCCGTCGAAGTTGGCGAACATAGCCGGAGCAACCGGGCCTAACAGCTTTCAACGCGGCGATGGCGTCCCCGTCCGACTGCACCGGGTCGACCGCACCGCACTTCTCGATTCTGTCTCTCCAAGCCAAGACCCGGTCAGTCAATCCCGTGAGAAACGAGACCGGCTCAAAATCCCCGGCGACAACGTTCAGTCGGCCTTGAGGCACATTGGTGCGGTAATTCGCGATCAACTGTAGCATGACTTCTTCAGAAACCGCATCCTGAGCCCAAGGCCTATCTTCCTTCAATCCCAGCAGACGGTAGTTGGCGCTGATCTTGCCGGCAAATTCGTGTGCCGGGTTGTCCCTTACCTTCTGTCGCAATCCCTCAAGGCCCACGAAGGGGAGATGCAACAATCCAAGACCCGAATCCACGACATCAACCGTCGGCCCCCGCCGTCGCCAGAAGGGTCTCGCAAGCCTGACTTCGTGATTGCCGCCGAGTGGAAAGAACAGCCCGAGTTTGTCGAGATTGTAGGCGAGCTTCCGCGTTGGCGTGCGCTGCCGGCAAAAGCGGATGCCGGAAGGGTCGACTAACTGCCCAGGCTCCGGAGCATAGCCATTGCGCCACCGGAAAGAAACAATGGCATCCTTCCGATGATCCGCCACGAAAGCGTCCATGTCTGAGCGTGAAGAAAAGGGAAGAAATTCGTCCACGTCCAGGATGAAGAGCATCCCGCTCTCCCTCGTGACCTGTAACACAGTGTGCAGGAGGAAGTTCAGGGTGTGGGCCTGCATGTAGGCAGCAAGGCCCAGCCGGTAAACCTCAATTTTGTCAGACCTCAAACCTCGAAGATCACGGTCGGAATTGTGGTCGATGATGACAATACGATCGGCCAACCTCTCGTGGTGAGCGAGAAACAGAGCCAGGTAGTCGAACGAGTTCTTCGACTGAATGACGATAGTACATTTCATCCCTCAGTTTTAACATGAGAATTGGATAATGGAATAAATTCACTTGAACTATTTCTGGGAGATTCAGCAAAGGCCCGTTTACATATAACGTAAAAATTGACACACATTTAGCCGTCCCGCAAAAAATTAAAATTTATATTATGTTAAGGAACAAATAATCGCAGATAAATTAAATAATTTATATTATAAAAGCGATAAGAAAAATAAAGCATCACGTATAAGTTAAATAGACTACACGCCAACAACAATACACATATTTATCAGAATACAAAATAACAACGCGAGGTGTCACTTTTGATAATATTCGACGCATTTTTGATATTTAAACAGATAAGCCACTCCATGCGTCGGAGCATCAAAGGGAAACAGGCGCTCAAGGCCGAAAACTACAATCCCCGTTACGACACAATCAGCAAGAAACTGCCGAAGATTATATGGGTCTATTGGCATGTGGAACTGGCGGAGGCGCCGGAGGTTGCGAAACTTGGCATGCGCAGCTGGCAGATTATGAACCCCGGCTGGTCTGTGAATTTTGTCACTGAGAGCAACCTGAGAAGCTTCATCGAACCGCCAGTGTCGCCACTACCGCGAAAGGTTCAATGGCGGGCCGACGTCATTCGCCTCGCCTTGCTCGCTCGCTACGGGGGCGTATGGGTCGACATGACCTCCTTCTGCGTGAAGCCCCTGGATCATTGGCTACCAACCATGATGGAGTCCGGATTTTTTGCGTTTCCCGACCTTTATCCGAGCAGGCTGGTCAACAATGCATTCTTGGCAGCAGTGCCGGGAGAATATCTGACCAACAAATGGTCTCGCCTGATGTATCGCTATTTTAGCAAACCAGGCAAACTCCTCCATTATTTTTGGTGCATGCATCTATTTGAGTTCATCGTTTTAACGGACCGACGGGCGCGCGGAATTTGGCGACGAACACCGAAGCTTCGGAGCCGCGGAGCAATGCTGCTCAAGCGCATGATCGGAGAGCGGGATCTGTACTCCCCCATCCCGCAAGACATCGATCTGTCTTCTGTCCTTTGGCAAAAACTCAGCAGCCGGCTGGATGAGCGTGCGCTTCTGGCGATCCGCGAAATCAGCGCGACCGGTGAGGTCGACTTGTTGAGACTCGAAAATCTGACTGATCCGGAGAACGTTCCAGTTCAGGTCGTTGGACAGCCGTAATCTTCGGATCGTCCTTGTAAGCGCATATATGAGCCCACGGGTGGACGCAACCCGGTAAAATTCCCTGAGGTTTCGGTTCGATAATAGCTATCGCATGGCAACCGAGAGAGACGCGCCCACGCAGAACAGTTGGATAGCGCGCGGCTGAAAGTGCCGCGCCCTCAATATCGAGTCTTTGACTTAAAAGAGAAGATTTGGTGGGTGATGTAGGGCTCGAACCTACGACCCGCTGATTAAGAGTCAGCTGCTCTACCAACTGAGCTAATCACCCGACCGCGCCGTTTTTGGTGGCGTCCGCCCCGTTTCCGGTGGCGTGACCGGGCGTATAAACAGGAACCGGGACCTTGTCCAGCGCGTCGGCGAAAATTCTTGGCCTTCTGGTCAAAAAAATTTCGAAGAAGCGAAATTCCCGTTGTTTTTCAGAGATCCAGCTCACCCGCCGCGACACGCACCGCCTGCCCGCCGATCCGCGCACGCGCAACGGCGCCATCCTTTACATCGATGTGGAGATGGATGTGCGAAGGCCGTCCCATCTCCACGCCCTGCTCGATCATCATCGGGTGATGGCCGTCCGGTAGGGCATCGAAATGATGGATGGCACCGGAGAGTGCTGCGACCGCCGCTCCGGTCGCCGGGTCTTCGGAAATGCCCATGTCGGGCGAAAACATCCGCGCATGGAACTTCGCGGCGTGATGAATGCCGCCACGACAATACACATAGGCCGAGGTCAATCGTCCCTCGCTCATCGGCGCAACCCGCTCCCACAGATGTGGATCGAATTCAAGGCCTTCGACAGCGGCAAGGTCATGAACCGGTACGAGCAGAAAGGGGACCCCGGCACTCCACACGGTCGGCACATGGTTTTCGAAGCCGATCGCGCTTGCCTTGAGGGATAGCGCATCGGCGAGCTTCTGCGGGTCAAGTGTCAGTGCATGGCGGCTGGAGATGCGTGGCAGGTCAAATTCGCAAAAACCCGCCTCGCCGTTCCGAAGCCGCACCGCACAGCGCACAGGTCCAACATTTTCCTCAAGCACACTCACCAGATCGACACTGTCGCGGTCACTGGCATAACTGCGCTCTGCAAGCGCTATCGCCGTTCCGACGGTCGGATGCCCGGCAAAGGGCAGTTCCCGGCCCGGGGTAAAGATCCGGATGCGCGCGGTGTGGGCCGCGTGATCCGCAGGCTGCACGAAAACGGTTTCCGAGAGGTTGAGCTCCCGGGCGACGGCCTGCATGGCCGCGTCAGACAATCCCTCGCCGTCAAAGATGACTGCGAGCGGATTACCCGCAAGCTTGGTGTCGGTAAACACGTCGTAGATTGCATACTCTCTCGCCACGGGCCGTCTCCACTCTGATGGTCACGCTCGAAGGCACACTGCCCGACGATGCCGGGCAAGGCAAGGAACAGCATCACACGACCGTTTCGAAGTACCAGTCGAGGATCGGCAGCATCGCGGGACCATAGCGCTGCGCATCGCGGTCAGGGCTGCGGATAGCGACGGCCCGCAATATCTCCTGCTCCGGCGCCGCCTTCGCAAACTCTGCAATCCGCTCCAAAAGCACCTCCGACGGTTCCGCGAAGCGGAAGAGCTGAAACAGGGTCAGCTTGTGCGGGCGATAGCTGGCATAAAGCCCGCCGCCGACCTGGGCAGTCGCAAGGTCGAGTCCGGTTTCCTCCAGCACCTCGCGCCGCATGTTGCCGTGGAGGTCGCAGCGGCCGTCGACCACGTCCGACGGGTCGAGAGACCCCGCCGCAAAATAAACCTGACCAGGATTGGCCGTATGCGCCGCCATTTCGACAGCGATCAAGGCTCCATCGCCAGATACCAGCACCGGATAGCCGAAGAGGTGGCATGCACCGGTAAGATCGGCCTGCCGACGCCACCAGAGAAAGCTCGCGAAAGACGCTTCATGACCAATGGCCCGGACATGCCCCTTCTCGAAGAGCATCTCGCGCTGCAGGATCAGCCGACCGTTGTATAGCGCCGGATTGGCCCGCTGTTCGCGGCTCCAATGCGCAGCAATCTTCTCGGCATGGGCAAGCTCGAGCGGATGCGGTGCGGGTTCCACTCGCAGATCCAATCCCTCTATCGCAACAACACGGCCATCCGCCGGCAGCCCCATCTCGTGGTCGATCATGATATTTCCTCAGGGCAAATGCAGGGAGAGGGCCACGGGGCAGTGATCCGAAGCCTTGGGTCGGTCCCAGCCGATCCGGGGATAGCGTTCGACCTCCTGCCCCGGCGGGAAGGGTGTCCGGAACGGCTGACCATTGCGGATGATCTCGGGCACGGCCGTAGGATTGGACAGCGCAAGGCCCGCCGAGAGCCAGATGTAATCGAGCTGGCAAAGATGCTGCTCCTCCGGCCCACGCGCGTGATAGAGCGTCCAGCGATCGAGCACGTCGCGTCTGCGCATGACGTTCTCGGCGAAACCATCCTGGGAGAAAACGTCGAGGGCGCTGGGAAGGGCATCGCGCGGCACAAACTCATAGCCTTGGCGCCGATCGCCGATCACGTCGATCCGCTCCTGATAGTCATTCATGTCGCCACAGATGACGAAGTTGCGGTCGCGCGCATGCTCCCGGCCAAAACGATTCTCGATGATGTGCCGGACCGCCCTCACCTCGGCCTCGCGCACCGGCATGGTGCTCGCGCGCCCGTCACCGCCCTCGCGCCCGTTGGTCATTGACTTGAAATGAACGACATAGAGGGTGAGCGGGCGTCCACCGACCAGCAGATCGAGTTCGAGGCAGTCGCGCTTGAAGATCCGGTCCTGCGGCTGGATGTTGGGGCCGAGCGATGGCGTATAAAGATTGAGATCATGATAGGTCAGCGCCGCATGGCTCTTGACGTCCTGCACCTCGATCCGCTCGCCGTGCCGTGTCTCCTCGCGCATCAGGACCGCCACGTCGATACCGCGGCTGTCATTGCCTTCGACCAGATATTTCTGGCGGTAGCCGGCTCCGACCATGCGGAAGAGATAGCCATATTCGAAGGCTTTCAGTGCCTCCATGTTGTCGACCTCCTGCAGGCACAGGATATCCGCATCCGTATCGGCGATGGCGAGCGCCGACAATTGCCGTGTGTCGTCGGTGGCAGCAACCACCCGCGCCGCCTCGAGCCGCTGATAATCAGCCTCGCTGCGGATCTCGAACAGCTTCAGCACACGATCGGAACGCAATTGGTTGCGAAAGCCGGTGAAATCGAAACGCGTAACGAGGTTTTCGATGTTGAAGCTGGCAATGCGAAGCGTCATGGTGGAAATATCCCGCACGCCTGGGAGCGCCAGGCCGGGCCCCAGTCAAGCATGCGGGCCGGGCCCGGGCAACCACGAAGGCTCTTTTCTCTCATCCCACATGGACCGCACCGGGAGAACAGATGCCCCAGTCAGCGCGATCCGTAGTTTTGAGGCAATCCGTTGCTTAGATCAGGCAGCAACCCGTAAACTTGCGGCAATCAGTCGTCCGAGCCGCTTGATACCCTCGGCAATCATTGCCTCATTGGCACAGGAGAAGGAGAGCCTCAGGGTATTGGTACCCGACCGGTCAGCAAAGAAGGCTTGCCCGGGAACGAACGCCACCTTTTCTGTCTCGACCGACCGCGCCAGGAGCTCGGTCCCATCAAGTCCCTCCGGCAGCGTCACCCAGATGAACATGCCGCCCTGGGGTTCCGTCCAACTCGTGCCTGCCGGCATATGAGCAGCAAGCGCGGCAAGCATGGCATCGCGCCGCGCCGAATAGGCGGCTTTGATTTTAGCTACCTGCTGATCGAAATGGCGTTCGGCGACATGGGTAATGGCAATCTGGTTGATCGAGGAAGAATGCAAGTCCGCCGCCTGCTTCATCAGGACCAGCTTGCGGATGACCGGGGTCGCTGCAACCACATAGCCGACCCGAAGACCAGGGGCGAGCGTCTTGGAGAAACTGCCGCAATAGATGGTCCTCGTCTCCTCGATCGATCCGTGGCGCTCGATGTCGAGCGACAGGATCGGCCGAATCGCCTCGCCGTCGTAACGCAGATGCTGATAGGCGGCATCCTCAATCACAGGCACGTCGAGCTCGTCGGCGAGCGTGAGAAGCGCGAGCCGTTCTTCCTGCGTGACCGTCTGACCAGTGGGATTGGAAAAATCGGAGGACAGGTAGGCGAACTTGACCCGTCCGCCGGCATTGTCGGCTGCAGCCCGGTAGCTGTCCGGCGTGCGATTGCCAAAGCTGAGCTGGTCATAAGTCGGCTCATAGGCGTTGAATGCCTGGAGGGCGCCGAGATAGGTCGGCCAATTGACCAGCGCCGTGTCACGCGGCGACAGCAGCAGCTTACCGAGGTAATCCAGCGCCTGCTGGGAGCCCGATGTAATGAAGATATTGTCGACGCCGCAGGCAATCCCCAGACGGTCCAATTCCTTTTGCAACCACTGGCGCAGCGGCAAATATCCTTCCGAGACCGAATACTGCAGGGCAGAGGCGGCCTGCCCGTTGGCAAAGATGTCGGCATAGGCCGCCTCAAAGGCCGAAGTAGGAAACAATGCCGGATCGGGGATGCCGCCTGCGAACGAAATGATCTCCGGCCGGTCGAGCAGTTTCAGCAATTCGCGGATTTCAGACGCGCGCATGCGCGAGGCGCGCGTGGCAAAGACGTGGTCCCAGTTCAGCATCGGGGTTTCCTCAGGCTTGTCGTTATGGCCTCAGAAGATCACGAAAACATCGATAGGTCAACAATACTGACCTATCGATGTGCATCCAGGTTTCAAACCGATCGGCAGCGTCATTTTTGGGCGCAAAGGCGCATCGTTAACTGATGGGAATGCTGTGAGATTTAAACCTATGCAATGCCAATCCGGAATGCGAATCGCTGATGCCCGACCGTACCCCGCCACCACTCCTGAAGACGCTTGCAACACCCATGATCGGCGCGGACGACAAGGAACGATTGCCGCCCTGGGAGCAACTGACGGAACTCTACAGGATCGATCCACACATCATCGCAGCGGCGGCTCTCCTGGCGGCTGCGATCCTCCCTTACTTGGAAGGGAACCGAGGCAAGGTGATGGCGGTGGCGGTCGTGCTCGCCGTCCAGCTTCTCATCCGTTTGATTGCCGACACCATGTTCCGGCGCCGTGTCCCTGATGCAGCTTTCAAGCCCTGGCTGTTCGGCTTCATCCTGGTCTCGCTTCTCTCCGGCATTGCCTGGGGACTGTCGCTTGCGATCCTCTATCTCGGCTCCGGACCGCAGGCGCAGGTCGTGGTCCTGGCGGTCGGTTGCGGCATCGTCCAGTCCTGCGCTGCCCGTGCCTACATGGCGCCGGCGTCGACCGCGCTGGTGATCCTCATCATGATCGGCATCGTCAATGTCGCGGCACTGAGTGAGGGCGACTGGCTGATGATCCCCATCTGTCTTGCCTATGTCGCATTCCAGGCAAGCTACATGACCCGTCTGGTCGAGCTTGAACAGGCAAGGCAGGCCGCCGAGCAGAAAACCGGCAAACTGGTTATCGAACTCGCCGAGAGCAATGAGAAGCTGAGGCAGGCAAACGAGCAACTGGTTCGGCATGCCTCGACAGACGGCCTGACCGGCCTCGCCAATAGACGGAGTTTCGACAACCGCCTGCAGGCGGAGGTGGAAGAGGCGCACTCGTTAGGCTCTCTCTCCCTCCTCCTCCTCGACGTCGATCATTTCAAGCGTTTCAACGACACCTATGGCCATCTGGCCGGCGACGAGTGTCTGCGCAGGGTCGCCAGCATGCTGCGCGACGAATGCGCCGTCCACTCCCACTATCCCGCCCGCTACGGCGGAGAGGAATTCGCCGTCATCCTGCCAAAGGCTGACCATAAGGAGGCCGAGGCCTTTGCGACTGGCCTCCTTTCAAAAGTCTCTATGCTCGATCTTTCAGGGATCGCTGAACCCTCTGATCCCCTCACCATCAGCATCGGACTGGCCTGCCTGGAAGACGGCGATGACGGTGCTCACGCCCTGATCAGCCGTGCAGACCAGGGGCTCTATGCCGCCAAGCAAGCCGGCCGGAATTGTGCACGCACCGTCGAGCGCATGCAGGATGTGACCTGACCGCAGAGCGCGAAGCAGCGCCCGGCTTCACTTTGCAGCAGGACCGCCGGCGTCGCCCATCAAACCCGCCAGCATCGTCTTAGACGCCCAGAGCGCCGTTTCTCGGGCCTCCTGCGCATCCAACCCGCAGACATCTTCAAGGACGACAAGCGTTTCAATGCCAGTCAGCAGCGACAGGGCATAGATCAGCCGCTGGAAATCAGCGGGAGCCAATTGCGCCCGAAGCGGCTCCAGCGCTTCCGTCAACCAGCCAATCCGCCGCGCGCCGCGTTTCACGTTGCTATCGCCGGTGACAGTACTGGCAAGAAGCGCTCGGAACATTGGTTCGTTCTCGTGAACCATATCAAATATGCGGCCAACCAGGATCTGCAACTGCCGACCCACGGCCTCGGGCCCCTCACCGGACGCAACGGGCTCGATGCGGATTGAGGTGGCGACAGCATCGAGCACCGCTTCGCGGATCATTTCCTCTGGCTTGGAAAAGTAGCGATAGGCAGTAGCGCGCGAGATGCCTGCGTGATCCGCAACCTCGGCCACAGACGGCTGCGCCCCACGCTCCGTCAGTTCTCGAGCAGCGCGGAGCAACTCGGCACGGGTTCTCCTCTTCTGGTTGATGCGCTCGAAACTTTTTACTTGACTGCTCATTTTCACCTCATTATGAGACAACAATCTCATTACGGGATAAAGTATCACAAAGGAGAGGAAATGCAAGATGACTACGACAATTGCAGATGCGACTATCCACCATGCTCAGACGGTCCATTTTCTGGGTAGCCTACTGACATTCCGCGCAAGCGCAGCCGACACAGAGGGTCAGTTCTCGATCGTGGAATCCTGCTCGGCGCCGGGGGCTGGCGCACCGCCGCACCTTCAGGCGGACGCGGAAGCCTTTCTTGTGACCGAGGGCACATTCGAATTCATGCTGGGCGACACCTGGCGCCGGTGCGGACCTGGCGAATTCGTCTATATAGCCCCCGGGACGGTTCACGCATTCCGCAACGCTGCGAGCACACCATCCAGGATGTTGATCATCAATTTGCCTGGCGGCCCGCATGAAAACTTCTTCCGGGCCGTCGGTGAGCCCGTAGAGTTTGAAACGACGGCTTTTCCGCCCATGGGTGCACCCGATGTCGCGCGCCTCACTTCGGAAGCCGAACGCTTCGGCATCAAGATCCTACCGCCGCCGCATCGCTGAGCCCTGCACCCAGCATGGATGCACAAGCCTTGTGCATCTCAACCTGACGTTCATTCATCCTATCTCGAAAGGTTCGCCTCATGCGCGGATTGGCATATTTCTGTATCGTTTCAGCAGCCGTCTACGCCCTGGCCGGCATGGCCTTCGGCATCGTCATGGCCGCCTCGCACGACCACACGCTGATGACGGCCCATGCGCACCTCAACCTGCTGGGTTGGGTGTCGATGGCCATTTACGGCCTTTATTACCACGCAGTACCACGAGCCGCTGAAACACGGCTGGCGAAGATCCACATCGGTGTGGCAACCTTCGGCCTTTGGATTATGATCCCGGGCATCGCCATGGCTGTGCTCGGCATGACCGAGGGGCCGGCGATCGTGGGCTCAATCCTGACAATCCTGGGCATGTTGCTCTTTGCAGCGCGCGTCGCAATGGCGCAGCGGGCGATCGCATGACCAGACGCCCGCCCCACAGGATCGGACGCGAAAAAGCCGGAGAGGTCGCCCTCCCCGGCTTTGTCGTATCAGACAGATGCGAAGGACTTAGTTCTTCGCCTTGTCGACCAGCTTGTTCTTGCCGATCCACGGCATCATCGCGCGGAGCTTGGCGCCGACTTCTTCGATCTGGTGGCTGTCGTTCATGCGGCGGATGCCCTTGAAGCGGGCAGCACCCGCGCGGTACTCCTGCATCCAGTCCGAGGTGAACTTGCCGGTCTGGATGTCGTGCAGGACGCGCTTCATTTCAGCCTTGGTTTCAGCCGTGATGATGCGCGGACCAGTGACGTATTCGCCCCACTCGGCCGTGTTCGAGATCGAGTAGTTCATGTTGGCGATGCCGCCTTCATAGATAAGGTCGACGATCAGCTTCACTTCGTGCAGGCACTCGAAATAAGCCATTTCCGGCGCATAGCCACCCTCGACGAGCGTCTCGAAGCCGGCGCGGATCAATTCGACCAGACCGCCGCACAGAACGACCTGCTCACCGAAGAGGTCGGTTTCGCACTCTTCCTTGAAGGAGGTTTCGATGATGCCCGAACGGCCGCCGCCAACGCCGCAGGCGTAGGAGAGAGCGAGTTCAAGGGCATTGCCCGAGGCGTTGTGATGGATGGCAACGAGGCAGGGAACGCCGCCGCCCTTCTGGTATTCGCCGCGAACCGTGTGGCCCGGGCCCTTCGGAGCGATCATGACGACGTCGACGGACGACTTCGGCTCGATGAGACCGAAATGAACATTGAGCCCGTGTGCGAAAGCAATCGCAGCACCGTCACGGATGTTCGGAGCGATGTCGGCCTTGTAGATGTCGGCCTGCAGTTCGTCAGGCGTCGCCATCATCATCAGGTCGGCCCAGGCAGCGGCTTCGGCAACGGTCATGACCTTGAAGCCATCGGCTTCGGCCTTCTTGATCGTGGCGGAACCGGCCTTCAGCGCGATCACGACGTTCTGGGCGCCGGAATCCTTCAGGTTCAGCGCATGGGCGCGACCCTGGGAACCGTAGCCGATGATGGCAACCTTCTTGGACTTGATCAGGTTCAAGTCCGCATCACGATCGTAATAGACGCGCATTGTAGTGTCCTTCCCTATGCTTTGTCAGTTGTGGTGGATGTTGTTGATCGACGCGCTGGGACGGGAAGTCCCGTCCAGTCCCGCCGAAACGCGGTCGGTGCCGTAGAGCGCGAGGAAGGCGGAAACCGCATTCGCAGCACGCGCACCGAATTTTTGTGTCTGAGGGGCCTCGCCGAGCAGCATGCGCACATGCAGGTCGCTGACGATCAGGCCGTAGAGTGTGCGATAGGCTTCCTCTCCGTCGCCGAAGCGCAACAGTCCGTCGCGCTGGCCGGCATCAAGCAGCGCCCGCGCCCGGCGGTCGATCTGCCGACGGCCGCGCTCGAGAAGGAGCGTACCCAACTTGGAACCGTCCCGGCTGGACTGGCCAATCGCCAAACGATTGAGTGCGAGCGACACATCGCCCGCCAGAACCTCCAGCAGGTCACGAGCGAACACGTCGAGATGGTCAGTGAGAGTCGCCACCGTCAGGCGCTCACCGGGCCGTTCGAAGGTGCGAACCTTACTCGCCTGATAGGAAATCATTGCTGACAGCAAACCATCACGGTCGCCGAACCACTTGTAGAGGCTTTCCTTCGAACAATTGGCAGCACGTGCGAGACCCGCAGTGGTGACGGCCTTGTCTCCCCCTTCCACGAGCAGACGCAACGCCTCGGCCAATACGGCGTTCTGGCGCGGGGTGAACTCTGAACTCTGACTGGTGTCGACGGACATGCGGAACTCCAAGTACCGTACGGTACGGTTCCTGTCTTTATGACGATGCGCAGAGCGGAGGTCAAGCCACTCTGCCGACGATTTGGCTGATTTCTCCCTTTTTGACAGAAGCGGTGACGGACGCACATAACCGGAGGTCAAAGGCGTCGCCGCGACCCGCGCGCCCTGGTTGAGCGGGCCTCACAAAAGGGTGATCAGAACAAAAAATAACGGTTATATGTTACAGCAAAACGACGGTGGCATATTCGTCCTATATAATTGTTTTTACGATATATTTTTTAGAAACGGAACGGGGCTCTTTACGGATTCGGCAGAACCGATCAGTTCGATTGTGCGCAAAGGGGTATTGAATATCGGCTTGAGATACGCCAAATCAGTCGCATCGAACCAAGCAGTTCGATGCAGCATAGGATATCGACGTCGATGAACAATCTCGCAGCAGCAGTCGCAAGCACCTCGGCATGGTTGCCCGAAGCCCTGGCTGTTCTGGCGATCGGAATGACGATGACGATACCGGCCTTCGCCAAGGCAGGCGACAAGATTCCTGTCGCGGTCTGCGCTTCGCGGGCGAACGGCCTACGACGACGATCATCACCAGCGCTCTGACTTTGCGATCGCCCACATAGTCTCGCGATCTGACCCTACAGAAACCTGACATGCAAGACGACCGCCGGGCGCAAGCTGAGCGACGGCTGGCTGGATCGGCGTTTGAATAACAGACGACTTACCGCTTAAATAAGGGGCATTCCCATGAAAACCATCTATTCCTCGGCCCTGATGGCCGTTGTCGCGGGATCGACCGCGATCTCCAATGTGGAACCGATACGCGGATCGATTACCTATGATCAGGCTGAAGTTCATGCCGAAGTAGCGCCCGTCGGCACTCGCTTCTTCCATAGTTTCACCGACGCCGATGGGCGCGACGTACGCGAGATCTACCGGGTGAACCCGGACAGGTCGGTGACCCTCGTCGGACGCACCCTGTCCAACGAGTATTGATCAATGCGCCTGTTGAAAGTTCCCGGACCACCTCCGGGACTTTCGCATTCTTGCAGGGCTATGCCCAATCTTGGCGGTTTCCGACTGCACACAGAGCACTATTCTAGGCTTCGACTCAAGGAGCCTCCATGCGCAGATACCCGCTTATTCTATCCCTCACCCTCTCCCTGACCGCCGCAAGCAGCGCGATCGCCGCGGAGAACCGATGCGGCTGGATCCAGAACCCGACCCCAGGCAACTACTGGCTGAATGACAGGGACGGTTCGTGGATGCTCCTGGCGCAGGGCTCCGATCAAGAGCCTCTCGGCATGGAAAACATGCCGGACTTCAGCGCCGGCGATTTCGTCAAGACCAACGGATATTATGGCTATGCCTGCGGCTGCATGAAGGTCGAGACCGAACGCAGCGGTGATTTCGGCGACAGTTTCGTTGGCCGCGTCACGGCCGTCTACAGTGTCAAGCAACTGCCAATCAGCAAATGCCGCAACGACAAGACACTGCCCAAGCCGGAGTAGTTCACCTCGCATAATCTACGGGCACGGCGAGGCCGTGTTTCAGCGTCTCCATGGAGATCGATGCAGAGACATCGAACAATTCGACCCGCTTGACCAGGCGCCGATAGACGACGTCGTAATGCTCGACACGCGGGAGCACCATTTTCAGGATGTAATCGTAATGGCCCGTCAGCCGGTGGGCCTCGACGATTTCCGGAATGTCGCTGATCGCACGGCGAAACTCCTCGATCCAGTCATCGGCGTGGTGTGCGGTCTTCACCAAAGCATAGACCGTCGTTGGCACGCCGCTCTTGTCACGGTCGAGCACGACAATGCGCCGGGCTATGTAACCCTGTTCCTCCAGTTTCTGGACACGCCGCGAGCAGGCGGATGTCGACAGCGATACCCGCTCCGCGAGATCAGCAATCGCGATAGACGCATCCTGCTGCAGGAGTTCGAGAATCTTCCTGTCTCTTTCGTCAATCACGCCATCGCTCCCTGGATCCCCCGGCCCGTGCGCAAAGATATTGCGCCAAAAGATCATATCGCGCCTGATTGGAGGCGCCAAGGGCCTTCGGGGCTCAAAAAATCGCAACCCCATCCCGCACTTCCGGCGGCATCATGTGTCCATTCACACAGGGAGATGCACTATGAAGACTATTGGCCTGATCGGCGGCATGAGTTTCGAAAGTTCGGCGGTCTATTACCGACAGGTCAATGAAGCCGTGCGGACTCGGCTGGGCGGCCTCGCTTCGGCTGAAGTGCTGATGCACTCGGTCAACTTCGCGGAGATCGTCGCACTGCAGAAAGCCGGCCGTTGGGATCTGGCAGCCAAGCGTCTCTCAGACGTCGCGATGGGGCTGGAAAAGGCCGGCGCCGGTTGCATCCTGATCTGTACCAACACCATGCACATGGTTGCAGGCGACGTTGAAACTGGCCTTACGGTTCCACTCATCAACATCATCGACGCGACAGCGGAGGCGTTGAAGGCCGGTGCCGCGAAGCGCCCGCTGCTGCTCGCGACCCGCTATACGATGGAGCATCCCTTTTATGCCGAACGCATGAAGCGCAATGGAGTAGAGATCATGGTGCCGGACGCAGACGGTCGCACAGCAACCCATGACATCATTTTTGAAGAACTGTGCGCCGGTCATGTCCGGGATCGGTCCCGCGACAGACTGCTCGCGATCATCGAGAAAGCCAAGGCGGAAGGCGCAGACAGCGTTATCCTCGGCTGCACCGAGATTTGTCTGATCCTCGACCCGAACGCCCTGCCCCTCCCGGGCTATGATTCCACCACGATCCACGCCCAGGCCGCCGTTGATTTTTCCCTTGAGGACGCAATCGGGATGCGCGCCGCCTGACGACCGGGATAGCCGGTGCAGGCGATCGCTCAAATCGCCTGACCGCAGGCCCTGCAAAACCTCCGAACCGTTTCCGCCATCCCATATTCGAGCGCATCGGCCGTCAAGCCATGGCCGATCGAAACTTCGGCGAGATGCGGGATGCGCTTTGCCAGCAGCGGCAGGTTGGCGACGGTCAGATCATGACCGGCATTGACCGCGAGGTCCTCGGCCTTTGCTGCATCCGCCGTCTGGCCAAGCCGTTCGACCTCGACCTTCGCTGCCTCAAGGTCATTGAAACAGCCGCCATAAGGTCCGGTATAAAGTTCGACCCGTTCCGCCCCGGTCGTCTTCGCGCGCCGCATCGACTCGGCCCGTCCGTCACCGTCGACGAAAAGCGAAACGCGGATCCCGCCATTGCGAAGTCGTCCCACCACCTGCTTCAGAAACTCCTGATGCTTCACCAGATCCCATCCATGGTCGGACGTGGCCTGAGACGGATCATCCGGGACAAGCGTCACCTGCTCCGGCTCGACCGCCTCGCAGAGCGCAAGAAACTCTTCCGTGGGATAGCCCTCGATGTTGAATTCCGCATTCGGGAACTCGTCGTCGATCAGGGCTCTCAGGATGGGCAGGTCGGAAAAGCGGATATGCCGTTGGTCCGGCCGTGGATGCACGGTCAGCCCGCTTGCGCCGGCTTGAAGCGCGATCCGCCCAAGATGCGCGACATCGGGCCAGGGAAGATCGCGACGGTTACGCAGCATCGCGATGGCATTGAGATTTACGGAGAGCTTGGCGGGCATGACTTCTGTTCCGAGGCGGGAATGACTGGCCGCAGATGTAGGACATTCAGCGCCAGAAGACCAACCAGAATTGCAGATGCACTGATCGGCGCGGCTGATGGATGGGCAAGAGAAATAACTCGGAATACCCTCCTAGACTTTAGGGTATTGACCCTGCCGCGCTTTCCACTAGTCAGCTTAATTATTGTGACGGATCTCACAAGTATCGGCCTGTTGATGGTGGCATACCGCAGCATGCGCCGGCACGGCTTGGAGTACGCATGACGACCGGACTGAGGATCGATAACGCAATGGTGGCGGAGGCTTTGCACAAAGTCCTCCGAAGCCGCACCTTCGCGCGCTCGGAACGGCTGCGCTGCTTCCTCAAATTCGTAGTGGAGATGGAGCAGTTGGGCCTTGCCCATCAGCTCAAGGGTTACACGATTGGCATCGACGTATTCAGCCGGGGCGAAGGTTTTGATCCGGGTACCGATCCGCTGGTCCGGGTCCAGGCGGGCAAGCTGCGCAAACTGCTCAATCTGTTCTACGCAGAAGAAGGACGCGAAGAACCGCTTCGCATACGCATCCCCCTCGGCGGCTATGTACCGGTGTATGAACTGGCCGGCGCCTCACGGGCGACAAAGGACGAGGGCGCCGATGGCGACCTCCTCCCTGACCTGAACACCTTGACCCGCCGGACGCGTATCGATCCGACGGGCCCGGTACAGGGCTTGCCGAAACTCTTCTTCGCCCCTCCCACCAACGTGAGCGACGGGAGCTCCGTCTTCTTGAATGCCATCAGGCTTTGGCAGAACCGGCTCTGGGCCGTCTGCATCGCGCCCATCGGCGAAGGCCCCTTGGTCAAAGGCGGTCTCGCAGATCCCTTGCACTTCGAACTTGAGGCTGACCTTAAAGACAATACCGCCCTTAGGGTCAGTCTGCGCCATCTCCGGACTGGGACGGAATTGCTGGATGACGCTCGCACGATCCCCGTGTCGGATGACATCCTGAAGTTGGGCGCTGCGGCCAACGAATTCGCCGGTGCGAATCTGACGATCCCGGGGCGCATCTACCAGTTCTGCCATGCCAACGGCCTTTCCACGAGTGCGATGCTGTGCCTCGACGCGACCTATCGCTACAGCCTCGACCGCTCGGATGCCGCCTATCTCCGTGCACTTCGGCACCAACAGCAATGGCCCGGTCTCGACAAGAACAGGGATGTGATCGCGGAAATTCCGCATCTGCTCGCGCTCACCTGCGCCCACAGCTGAACACCTTCCCCGCGGGAATAGGCTTCACAGAGCCTTACAAGCTTCATGACAAAGTTATTTTAACATTTACGAATATATCGTGTATTCTAGATCTGCGGCAGCGAGTCTGGCGGCCGGATCCGGACGACGGAACAAAAGGAGTTGAGGACAGGAACAGGCGAGAGACGTCCGGCAAAGGGCGGACCGCAAAACCATTGGAGGGGACATGCCGAACGGACCACACCATCTGCAATCCATTTCAAAAGCTCTCACGCGCAGACGGCAGGATGTTATCCTGCCGGATATCATCCCGAGCACCGATCTGCCACTGGAACCGGTGGCCATTGCCGACATGGCCGAGCGCTTCGGCGTTACGCACCGCACCCTGCACTTCTACGAGGAGAAAGGCCTGATCGAGGCCAGCCGCATCGGACTGATGCGCGTTTACCAGCAAGGCGACATCGCCCGCATGGCCGTCATCAATGTCTGTCGCGAGATCGGCATGCCGATCTCTGTCATCCAGGACCTCTTCGAGCTCCTCTCCACTGCCAAGTCCAAAGCGGAGGCCAACCTGATCTTCGAGGATGCCTTAGCGACCCGTCGTCGTGAACTGGCAGCCGGTCTTTCTATGGTCCATCGGCAGTTGCAGCAGGTGAATGCGCTCCTTGAGAACGAGGAGTCAGCGAACGCGAAGCATGCCCCCAAAAGTAGCGGCCCTGAACTCACCGAGATCGAACGTAACTGCCTGCAGTTGATGGCCGAGGGCTATACGACCATCCGGATCGCGCGCATGCTGGAGATGAAGGTTTCCGAAATCGAAGACATCGAACAGCAGATTGTTGGCAAGGTAGGCGCCCAAAATCGCTTTCAGGCCGTCGCCAAAGCTGTGCTCCTCGGTATCGTGATCAGCTGAAGCAAGGTTTGCCCATCGTCAAAGGTGGAGAGTTTGTAACGGGACGGACGCCGGACGGCTCGCTAGAACCTGCGTGAGGTCAACAATTCGCAGGTTCGTCATGCCTTCTTATCTTTCACGCTATGCCACACCCTTGACCACCGGGTTCTTCCTGGTCTCCCTGATCTCCGGCATCGCGCTGTTCTTTCACCTTGGCGCTTCAGCCTTTCGCGAAATGCACGAATGGTTGAGCATGGTGCTGATCCTGCCCTTCCTGCTGCATGTCTGGAGGAACTGGCGGCCGTTTCTCGGCTACTTCAAGCGTCCGCCGATGGCGCTCTCGCTCGGCCTCTGTCTCGTGGCCGGTCTTGTATTCGCCGGGCCGGCGATCATGGGGACAGCGAACGGCCCAGGCGGCAACCCCGCCTTCGCCATGGTCAACGTCGTCGCATCCGGGACACCGGCACAGGTTGGGCCGCTGCTCGGAAAGTCCGATGTAGAAGTCGTAGCCGCCCTGAGAGAACAGGGATTCACCGTAGTCGACAGCGAAAAGCCGCTCGCCGAGATCGCCAGAACCTCGGGCAAGGATACCATGGAACTGATGGCAACGCTCGCAGGTCTGAAATCCAGGTGAAACCAGAGGGCGCTCACCGGACGATGGTGAGCGTCTCTGCCGCGCGGGTGACGGCGGTATAAAGCCAGCGCTCGCGCGTATCCCGGAACGCCCAGCTCTCGTCGAACAGCACGACATCGTTCCACTGCGAGCCCTGGGCCTTGTGCACAGTCAGTGCATATCCATAATCGAACTCGTCATAACGCTTGCGCGTCGACCACGGCACTTCGGTTTCGATGTCCTCGAAGGCCGCCTTCAGAAGCTTGATCTTCGCCGCACCACGATCCATGTCGTCGTCTTCCGGCTTGATCAGGAGATTGATGCCGGGCTTCACCGTCTCGCGCGACGAGGTCATGACCTGCCAGAGCGAACCGTTCAGCAGACCCTTCACCTGATCATTCCTGAGGCACACCAGCTTGTCCCCGGCCTGCGGATAATCGACCGTGAAGCCCTTCAGCTCGCGCAGGCGCATGTTGTAGCGCCGCCGCGTCTTGTTGGTCCCGACCAGCACCTGATCGGCTCCAAGCACGAGGTCCTGGGTCACCTCATTCTTCGAGATCACGCGTGCCGTCGAGCCATAGTCGCCATACATGATTTCCTTGCCCTCGCGGATATGCATCGCGAGCTGGATGATCGGATTGTCGCGCGCCTGGCGATGAATTTCCGTGAGCAGATAATCGGGCTCCTGGTCGGTGAAGAAACCGCCACCGGAGACGGGCGGCAACTGGCCGGGATCGCCGAGCACCAGGATCGGCGTGCCGAAGCTCATAAGGTCACGCCCGAGCGCCTCGTCGACCATCGAGCATTCGTCGATGACGATGAGGGCCGCCTTCGCAACCGGGCTCTGCCGGTTGATCGAAAACATCGGCGCGATCGAGGTCTTGCCGGTTTCCTCGTCTTCCACCGCCTCTTCGCCGCGCGGGCGATAAATCAGCGAGTGAATGGTCTTGGCATTCGACGCGCCACGCGAGCGCAAAACCTGCGCGGCCTTGCCGGTGAAGGCGGCAAACAAGACGTCGCCATCGACATGTTCGGCGAAATGTTTGGCGAGCGTCGTCTTGCCCGTTCCGGCATAGCCAAACAGCCGGAAGACGGGGGATTTCCCCTCCTTCAACCATTTCGAAACGGCCTTGAGGGCCTCGTCTTGCTGGGGCGCGAATTGCATGGCCTAGGTCATGCGCGGATTCGTTGGCCCGATGCAAGGCAAAAGCCGAAGAAAGCAGAACAAATCGTGGACATTATGCTCGCAGCGGATCGTTGGCGAGTTCGATAGGCGAGCCGTGAGGTGTCGCTTGCGCCGCCCGTTGCCAGCTCTCTTGCAGAGCCTGCACCGTCGATGTGTCCGCAAGCCCCTTGTCGACCAGCAGTCCCGTCAGAGCGGCGACCCAGGCGCCGAAGTAGTCACTGCCATCGGTCGCGCGGTCAGGCAGGTGCAACTGCGCCGACAGTGCCGCGGCCCATTCGCCCCAGGTAAACAGACCGCGCTGATGAAGATGCACCGTCATGCCGAAAGCCTGCGCCTGCCAGGGCTCGGCAAAAACGGGTTCTCCCTCCCCCGACAGCGGCAGGCCGGGCGAACCGCGAAGCGGCGACGCTGTCTCACATGTGCTCAATATAGCTCTCCCAGGCATCGATGGAAACGGTCAGGCTGGGATCGGCACCCTCGCCCCAGATCTCGGCCCCTGTAAACACGACTGTATAGACCCATTGCGGGTTCTCCCCGCGACCATGTGCGTTGTCGTCCGGAAACACGAACCCGCCCTGCACCGCCTCGACGACCCCGGACTTCGCTCTCGCATAACGCGGCAGCCGGGTATGACCCGTCAGATGAAAATTCTTCGTTCTCACCCGGTCCCCGACCGCAAACCGTGGCTCGGCATCAACGGGCCGGTCGCAAGGACCGCCGCGCGCCAAAACGCCCTCCACCATATCGGCCTTCAGCACCCGTTTCGGCACGGTACCGGCTCCGAGCGAACGGCCCGCCCGCAATTCCTCCCCACTCGCAAATCCATGCCGCTCCAACAGCATGTCGATCCCGCGAATCCACACCTCGTAATAGCTCGCCGCCAGATAATCGGCAGGCGGGATCGTCTCGCGCGCATGCCGGCTCTCGTCGATGTTCCAGGCGCCGAACGCACCGCAAATGAGTGTCAGCCCGAGCGCCCGCTTCTCCCAATCGGCATGGAAAATCGGTTCGTCCGCTTCCGGCGCCACCGGTCCAAAACCCATCTGTCCCCCGAGATCGTGCGGCCCGTTCATCGCAGCGTCTCCGGTAAAAGTGCCAGACCTGTCCCGATCATCGCATCGCGGGTGACGAGATCTGCTAGAGCCTTCTCGCTCCAACCCTCGGAGCCGTCAGGGCGAAGCGGAATGACAAGATACCGCAGTTCAGCCGTCGAATCCCACACCCGGATTTGCGTCCCGGATGGAAGTGTCACGCCGAATTCGGCAAGCACTCCACGCGGGTCGATGACGGCCTTCGATCGATAGGCCGGCGCCTTGTACCAGACTGGCGGCAGGCCGAGCACGGACCAGGGGTAACAGGAGCAGAGCGTGCAGACGACGAGATTGTGGGTGTCGGGCGTATTGAACACCGCCCGCATGTGCTCGCCCTGACGCCCGGTATAGCCAAGGCTTGCAATCGCCGCCGTTGCGTCCCGCTTCAACCATTCGGCAAACGCAGGATCGGCCCAGGCCTTGGCCACGACCCGCGCACCATTTCTTGGGCCCACCCTGGTCTCATAGGTCTCGACGATCGCATCGATCGCGGCTGGATCGATCAGGCCCTTCTCGGTCAGCAAGGTCTCAAGCGCCTTCACCCGCGCCTCCATGTCGGAATAACGGTTGTCGTGATCGTGGTCATGGTCATGCGCGTGACCGTGATCGTGGTCGTGGTCGTGATGATGCCCGGACATGCGCACTCCTACTTCAGCATCGGCCACAGGCTCAACGCCAGAGCCAGGGCCATTGTTATGTTGAACCACTTCAATCGCACCGGCACGGCCAGCCATTCCCTGAGCGCCGAACCAAACCCAGCCCAGGTCGACACGGCTGGAAAATTGATCAGCGCAAAGACCAGCGCAACGATCCCCATCGTCAAAGCATAGTGCTCCGGATTCGGATAAACCGCCATGGCCGTCACCGCCATCACCCAGGCCTTCGGATTGACCCATTGGAAGGCAGCAGCCGAAAGAAAGGACATGGGCGCCGCCTTGGCGTCCCCCTCGCCCATCGTCCGGGAGGAACCGATCCTCCAGGCGATCCAGAGCAGATAAAGCCCACCGGCAATCTTCAAGCCGATGAAGGCCGGCGGATAGGCAGAGAGCAGCGCACCCAGCCCGAGCCCTACCCCGAGCAGCAGCGAGAAGAAACCGACACCGATCCCCAGCATGTGCGGGATGGTGCGGCGAAAACCGAAGTTCACGCCGGAGGCAAAGAGCATCATGTTGTTCGGGCCCGGCGTGATGGACGTGGCAAAGGCAAACAGGATGAGCGCAAACAGAGTATCGACGGACAAGGGGGGCTCCTGGATTCGTGACGGCCAGCATAGTGACTGCCGCCCGCCGTGCCAGTCGCTTCTTGTCCCCGTGACACGCTTGACCCGCCAACAGGGCGCATCAATCGATGCTTGCCAGACGCTGCCCGGTTGTTATCCTCCAGCCGTCATCCGGAGGAGAAGACCATGGAAGACCGGATCCCCAGCCTCACCCCCCCGGACGGGACGACAGTTCCGTCGCTCGGCTTCGGCACCTGGATGATGGGCGAGAACAAGGCCGAGGCGCAGGCAGAGATCGACGCAATCAGGCTGGCGCTCGACCTCGGCATGACGGTCATCGACACCGCAGAAATGTATGCCGACGGTGATGCCGAACAGGTCGTCGGCGAGGCCCTCAAGGATCGCCGCGACGAGGCTTTCCTGGTTTCGAAGGTTCTGCCCTGGAACGCGAGCTACGACGGCACGATTGCCGCCTGCACACGGTCGCTGCACCGGCTCGGGACTGATCGCCTTGATCTCTACCTGTTGCATTGGCGTGGCGAACACCCGCTGGAAGACACGGTCGCTGCCATGGAAGAGTTGAAGCAGGCCGGTCGTATCAGCGCCTGGGGCGTCTCGAACTTCGACGTCGACGATATGGAGGAACTGTTCTCAGTTCCCGACGGCGACAATTGCGCGGTCAACCAGCTGCTCTACAATCTTTCGCGCCGCGGTATAGAATTCGATCTCCTCCCCTGGTGCCAGGAGCACAGAATCCCGGTTATGGCGTATTCGCCGATCGAACAGGGCCGCATCCTTCACAATCCGGAACTGATCCACGTCGCAAAAGCCTATCAGGCAACACCGGCCCAGGTGGCGCTGGCGTTTCTGCTGGAGCGGGAGTGCGTGATGCCGATCCCCAAGACCTCGAACCTGCGCCGGCTGCAGGAGAACCGCAATGCCGTCGATCTCGACATTTCAGACGAGGATTGGGCCCGCCTCGACGCCGCCTTCCCGCCGCCTGCACGCAAGATACCGCTTGAGATGATCTGACGGGAAATTAAGGCATGCGCTGTCCACAGGCCCTGTGAGATATGGTCTTTACGCCAGCCCTTCAGGAAATTAGGAGATCTCCTAACTCTGGGTAAATCCGGGTATGGCTGCAGAGGCGGGGCGATATGGCGAAGAAGAACAAGACGGATGTTCATCCGGCGATGGACAAGACGTCCTCGCGAGTATTTCACGCACTGGCTTCTGATCCACGCCGGATGATGCTGGTTCATTTAGCTCAGTCGACCCTGACCGCCGGCGAGATCGCCGCCCGCTTCGACATGGCGAAACCCTCCATCTCCCAGCATCTCTCGATCCTGGAAAATGCTGAGCTGATCGAAGGTGAGAAGAAGGGACAGTACATCCATTACAGCCTGAGACCAGCGGCACTGCGCCATGCCCTCACGGCCATGCTGACAACGACCACAACAGCAGATGACGAAGCCGACGTGGGAACGGCAGCGGACGCGCCGGCGCGTTCGAAAAAGGCCACCAAGAAGATGGCCGACCATTCCGACAACGACGCCCAGCCAAAGATGACGGAGAAAAAGGCTAAGGCGAAGGCAGCGAGTGGCAAGCCCGCCAAGGAAAAGCAAAAAAAGGCGGAAGCCGATCCACCCCCGGCACCGCAGCAGATGGGCCTTCTCGATCTGCTCGGAATGAACTGAAAGGCACAAACAAAAAAGGGCGACCGCGAGGCCGCCCTTTTGCATTTCGGGAAATCTCAAATTCGTTACATACCCTGCGGACCACGGTTCATTGCCGCGATCCCGGTGCGGCAGATCTCATTGAGGCCGAGCGGCTTCATGATCGAGACGAACTGATCGATCTTCGACGACTTGCCTGTGATCTCGAAGATGAAGTGCTCGACCGTTGCATCGACGACCTTCGCGTGGAAGGCATCCGCGAGACGCAATGTCTCGGCGCGCATGTCGCCCGTCGAAACCACCTTCACCAGCGCCACTTCCCGCTCGATCGGCCGCTCCTGGCCGAGTTCGCGGGCCCTGACCGTCAGGTCGAGAACACGGTGAACCGGGACGATGCGCTCCAGCTGCGCCTTGATCTGCTCCAGCACGCTTGGCGTACCGCGGGTTACGATGGTGATGCGCGACAGATGCGCCTCATGCTCCGTTTCCGACACTGTGAGGCTCTCGATGTTATAGCCGCGCCCCGAAAACAGGCCGATGACACGGGCAAGGACGCCCGGCTCGTTGTCGACCAGCACTGAGAGCGTATGGCTCTCGACGGCGGCGGTTTCCTTGGCGATGAAGTAGGCAGAGCCGGTGGGTTGAAGGTGTGCGTTCATGATTTTTCCTCCCGGTCAGACGAGCTGACGGCCCTTTGCATCAATGGCGGTGGCGACGGCTTCGTCGGTTGCCTCATCCGGCAACAGCATCTCGTTATGTGCCTTGCCCGACGGGATCATCGGGAAGCAGTTGGCGAGATTGGCAACACGGCAGTCAAAGATAACCGGCTTCTTCACGTCGATCATCTCCTGGATCGCACCGTCCAGATCGTCAGGCTTCTCACAGCGCAGGCCAACCGCACCATAGGCTTCCGCCAGCTTGACGAAATCAGGCATGGCTTCCGTGTAGGAGTTCGACAGGCGGTTGCCGTGCAGCAACTGCTGCCACTGCCGGACCATGCCCATGTACTGGTTGTTCAGGATGAACACCTTGACCGGCAGCTCGTGCTGGATGGCGCAGGACATTTCCTGAATGCACATCTGGATCGAGGCATCACCAGCAACGTCGATGACCAGAGCGTCACGATGCGCGACCTGAACGCCAAGCGCTGCCGGCAGACCATAGCCCATAGTGCCAAGACCACCCGACGTCATCCAGCGGTTCGGCTGCTCGAAGCCGATATACTGGGCTGCCCACATCTGATGCTGGCCGACTTCGGTCGTGATGTAGGTGTCGCGATCCTTCGTCAGTTCATAGAGACGCTGAAGGGCATATTGCGGCATGATGACGTCGCGCGACGGGGTGTAGGCGAAGGAATTCCGAGCGCGCCACTTGGCGATGCTAGCATTCCAGTCAGCCGTCTGCGAAGCCTCCGGCTTTTTCGGCAGGGCGCGCCAGGCGCGGACCATGTCCTCGAGCACCCGTCCGACATCACCGGTGATCGGCACATCGACCCGGACGTTCTTGTTGATCGACGACGGATCGATATCGATGTGGATCTTCTTCGAGTTCGGCGAAAACGCGTTGAGGCGACCCGTGATACGGTCGTCGAAGCGCGCACCGATGCAGACCATGACGTCGCAATCATGCATTGCCATGTTCGCTTCGTAGGATCCGTGCATGCCCAGCATGCCGAGCCAGTTCTTTCCCGACGCCGGATAGCAACCCAGGCCCATCAGGGTCGAGGTGATCGGGAAGTCGGTGAGCTGAACCAGTTCGCGCAGCAGCTTCGTCGCTTCCGGGCCGGAATTGACGACACCGCCACCGGAATAGATGATCGGGCGGCGAGCAGACGCCATCAGTTCGACGGCGGCCTGGATGGCGCGTGAATCCCCCGAGACCTTCGGCTGGTAGCTCTTCAGCGGCTTGTGTGCGTCCGGCGGCGTATAGGTGCCGGTGGCAAACTGGATGTCCTTGGGCACATCGACGAGAACCGGGCCTGGGCGGCCGGTCTGGGCAATGCGGAAGGCTTCATGGATGACGCTCGCCAGCTGGTTGACGTCCTTGACCAGCCAGTTGTGCTTGGTGCAGGGGCGCGTAATGCCGACGGTATCGCATTCCTGGAAGGCATCGGAGCCGATCAGCGAGGTCGGGACCTGACCGGAAATGCAGACGAGCGGCACGCTGTCCATCAACGCGTCCTGCAGCGGCGTGACGACATTGGTCGCGCCGGGCCCTGAGGTCACGAGAACGACACCGACCTTGCCGGTCGAGCGGGCATAACCTTCGGCCGCATGGCCTGCGCCCTGCTCGTGACGCACGAGAATGTGCTGGATGTCGTCCTGCTGGAAGATCTCGTCATAGATCGGCAGCACGGCACCGCCAGGATAGCCGAAGATGTGTTCGACGCCGTTGTCCTTCAGCGCGCGCAGAACGATTTCGGCGCCGGTCATCTGATTGTCTTTACCCGTCATGCTGTGTTTCCATCTGCCTTCTGGATTTTTGGGGCTGGATAGCCCGGTTTTGGGCATAAAAAAAGGCCCCTTGAGGGAGCCTGTCATCTAGCGCATGGGTGGCTGTCGCCGGATGGTTACACCATCCTGCCCATGCGCCTTCCCACCACGATAAGAACGATCGAGTTTTTCATGACGCGAAGTGTTAGCCAGAAAGCCGTCTAGCGTCAACGCATCGTTTAACAAATTTCGTCGTCTTAGGCGCAGTTTTATTGCGTTCGCGGATCACCTGTTACCATCGCGCTACCCGCTTACACAAAGTTTTAAGCGATTGTTCATACGCTCGCGCGAGCAGGGAGAATGCGCTTGTCGAACGATGATCTTCACAAGTCCGGTGACGCCGGAGACAAAGAGCGCCGCGATGGGATGCGGCCGGGCAACCGAATGCTGGGACGAGTCGTTGCCTGCAACGGTTCGCGCGCCACGATCGCAGCAGTCGCCGAACACGGCGGGACCGACCTGACCGAGCTCTGGTCGGTGGGGCGTCTGATCTCGATCAGCGTCGGACGCAACCGTGTGGTTGCACTCGCCTATTCCATGCAGACCGGTTCGAAAAACTGGGGCGAAGGCGACGACAACGAGTTCCTGATTGAGGTCGAACTCCTCGGAGAAGTGCATGTCAGCGAAACCGGTCAAGAAGTCTTCTCCACCGGCATTTCCTGCTATCCCTATCTTGGTGCCATCGCCCATCGGATAAGGGCAGCCGACCTTCTGCGCATCTACGATACCCATCACGGCGACACTGCCGTCATCGGCAAGCTGACGCAGGACGAGTCCATCGACGCTGCTATCCATATTCCATCCATGCTGTCGAAGCATTTCGCGGTCGTCGGCTCGACCGGGGTCGGCAAATCCACCGCCGTATCGCTCCTGCTGCGCAAGGCGATCGAAAGCGATCCGAAGCTGCGCATCCTGATCCTCGATCCGCACAACGAATTTGCCGCAGCCTTCCCGGATCTGGCCGTCGTCATCGACACAGACACGCTTGACCTGCCCTTCTGGCTGATGCGCCTAGAGGAATTTGCAGAAGTGCTCTTCCGCGGTCGTCCGCCCGTTCCTGAAGAGCTCGACATCCTGCGCGACCTCCTGCCGGAGGCAAAGCGCGCCTTCCGCGGCAACGAAAGCGCCCTGATGCGCCGAGCGGCCGACAAGAGTTCGATGACGGCGGACACACCCGTTCCCTATCGTATCGCCGATCTGATGGCCCTCATCGACGAGCGCATCGGGCGGTTGGAGGGCCGCGGTGAAAAGCCATTCCTGCGCTCGCTGAAGATGCGCATCATGGCCGCGATCAATGATCCTCGCTATCACTTCATGTTCTCCAACAACACGATCAGCGACACGATCATGGAGACGATCGCGCATATCTTCCGCATTCCGGGAGAAGACAGACCGATCTCCACGTTCCAGCTCTCGGGCATTCCCTCGGAAGTCGTCAATTCAGTCGCCTCGGTACTCTGCCGCATGGCCTTCGAGATCGCGCTTTGGTCGAACGGTGCCATACACATGCTGGTCGTCTGCGAAGAGGCCCACCGCTACGTGCCCGCTGATCCATCGCTCGGCTTCTTCCCCACACGTCAGGCGATCGCGCGCATCGCAAAGGAAGGACGTAAATACGGCGTCTCTCTCGGCGTGATCACCCAGCGTCCGGGTGAACTAGACCAGACGATCCTGTCGCAGTGCTCGACGCTGTTTGCGATGCGACTGGCGAACGACCGTGACCAGGAAATCATCCGCTCTGCCATTCCGGACAGCTCGATCTCGACCACGAGCTTCATCTCCTCGATTGGCAATGGCGAAGCGATCGCCTTTGGCGAGGCAATTGCAGTCCCGATGCGCATGCGCTTTACCCGGGTGGGCGAGCAACTCCTGCCGAAGGCCAACGGCGTCAACGCCAAGACCACTGAGGAGACACCTGACACGGTCGACCTCCGCTCGATCGTCACTCGCATGCGCGCCATCGCCGGGCCGGATATCTCGGCCTTCCAGCAACAGTTTGAAAACAGCATGGGAGGCAGCGACGTGCCGAGGGCGCCCGACGGTCTCTACGACGACGAAGAACTCGACGGCGAGTCCATGATGGATGACGTGCCCCAGGTTTCGCGCCTCGCTGCACCTGCAGCGACGCCTCCTACCATATCGAGAAAAGAATACGATCCAGCACCCCGGCGGCAGTCTTTCACGGCGGCCCAGACGCCAACCATCGAGCCTTACCGGCCTGACATGCTGCCGCGCGCGAGTGAGAGTGACGTGCTGCGGCATCCGGAGCCGGCACCAGCCTATCAGGCCGAAACTCCCGTCCCATCCTTCGGCGCGCAGCCCCTCCGGCGTGAGGGAAGCGGACCATCCTTGCGCGAAAGCATCCTCAAGAAGCCCTTGTCCAGCCTCTACAAGCGCGATTGAACGAGGCGTCAATCGACCCGGTAGGATCCCGGATCAATGCGCTCCCAGTTCTCGTCCATCTGGTTGCGAAACCAGGTCATCTGTCGCTTGGCATATTGCCGGGTGGCAGCCGACGCCCTTTCGATCGCCCCCTCTCGGGTGAGTTCGCCCGCCAGCATGGCGGCGATCTGCGACACACCGATCGCCTTCATCACTGGAATCTCGGGCGGAAGATCGAGTGCAAGCAACGCCTTTACCTCTTCGACAGCACCCTGATCCATCATCTGCGCGAAACGCCGATCGATACGCTGATGCAGGAGCTTGCGTTCGGGCAGCACGACGAGTTTCTGGGCCTTCTCCGGATCGACCAGCATAGGGCCGGCCTGTCGGCGGAAGTGATCGATGGACTGACCGGTGGCCTCTATGACCTCCAGCGCCCGCACGATCCGCTGCCCATCCTTGGGGTTCAGGTCGGCAGCGACCTCCGCATCCGCATCTGCGAGTTCCGCATGCAGAACCTCCGGCCCCTCGGCGATCAACCGCGCCCGAAGCCTTTCGCGCAGTGCCTCGGGGATCTGAGGCATCTCGGACAGCCCGCCCGTCAGCGCCTTGAAATAAAGCCCGGTGCCGCCGACCACCACCGGTAACCGGCCCTGCCCTTTCAAGACATCGAGCAGCGAGGCCATGTCGCGCAGCCAGTCGCCGGTCGAATAGGAGGCACCTGCCGGTACATGTCCATAGAGGTGGTGGTCAA
Source organism: Rhizobium glycinendophyticum (assembly GCF_006443685.1). Taxonomy (NCBI): domain Bacteria; kingdom Pseudomonadati; phylum Pseudomonadota; class Alphaproteobacteria; order Hyphomicrobiales; family Rhizobiaceae; genus Peteryoungia; species Peteryoungia glycinendophytica. The sequence goes on from NZ_VFYP01000001.1 coordinate 2,359,190, forward strand.
CACCCTCCATCTCGCTCTCATCGGGGCGTGCGGTGACCACCCTCAACGTGTCATAGACCTGCATGCTGTCGGCATTGATTACCACGCCGCCATGCCGCCGGGCGAAAGCGAGCGCCAGTGCGGACTTGCCGCTGGCGGTCGGCCCGGTTATCAGGATGGCCTCTGTCGTCTTTCCAGGATCTTGCATCATGGCCTTCGTTGCCACGCTTGTCGCCAATCCGTCAAATCCCATCCTCACCACCGACGTCGCCGAACGCGCCGCCGACGCTGTAAAGTCGTCGCGTCTCTACTGGCTTGCCGACGGCGTTGCCTGCGACATTCCGCTGACCGATGGGCAGGATGCCCTTGCCGCAGAAGCGCTGTTGCGCGACGCAGTTGCCGGCCTTGCTGTCGATGTCGCGGTCCAGGTCGCCGAAACCCGGCGCAAGCGCTTCCTGATTGCCGACATGGACTCAACGATGATCGGGCAGGAATGCATTGACGAACTGGCGGCAGAAGTCGGCCTGAAGGAAAAGGTCTCCGCGATCACGGCGCGTGCCATGAACGGCGAGATCGCCTTCGAGCCGGCGCTACGGGAGCGCGTCGCTCTCCTGAAGGGCCTGCCGATCTCGGTCGTCGATGAGGTCATCGCCAAGCGCATTACGCTCACCCCCGGCGGACGGGAACTGATTGCCACCATGAAAGCGCGTGGCGGCTATACCGCCCTCGTCTCCGGCGGCTTCACCGTCTTTACCGCCCGAATCGCCGCCGTCCTTGGCTTCGATGAAAACCGCGCCAATACACTCATCGAGAAAAACGGCATTCTGACCGGCGAAGTCGCTGAGCCCATTCTCGGCCGTCAGGCCAAGGTAGATTCGCTCGTCGAGATCGCAAAGACCCTCGGTATCTCGCCGCAGGATTCGCTTGCCGTCGGCGATGGCGCCAACGATCTCGGGATGCTTGGCATCGCAGGCTCGGGTGTCGCCCTGCATGCCAAGCCCTCGGTGGCTGCCGAAGCGAAGATCCGCATCGATCATGCCGATCTGACGGCCCTCCTTTATCTTCAGGGTTACCGCAAGTCCGACTTCGTCCTTTCGTAACACATCAAGCGCCATGGCAATCATCCTTCAGACCGAACGACTGACGCTCAGAAACTGGATGGACAAGGACCGGGATCTCTTCCGCGAGATCAACCGCGATCCCAAAGTCATGGAATTTTTCCCAATGCGCCGCAGCCACGAGGAATGCGACGAATTGCAAGAGAGGCTGCGGGCGATGATCGAAGAGACGGGGTACGGCTTCTATGCCCTGGCTGATCGGCGAACCGACGAGGCCATGGGCTTTTGCGGAATCGCCAAGGTGGCCCTACCCGGCATACTGCCCGAGGACGCCTATGAAATCGGCTGGCGGCTCGCGACGCGCTTCTGGGGCCAGGGCTATGTGACGGAGGCAGGGCGCGCACTTCTCGATTTCGCCTTTGCCGAGCAAGGCTTGGACGAAGTCTACGCTTTCGCCGTCAACGGCAACACGCGCTCGATTGCCGTGATGCAAAGGCTCGGGATGCAGCAGCTTGAGGGACGGGACTTCGACCACCCTTCAGTGCCGGACAGCCATCCGCATCTGAAAAGCCATGTGCTCTTTTGCGCAAACGCAAATCAAAACGGCAATTTCGGCTAATTGCAGACAAGGCTAATTCAGCAATTTACGCGCCCTTAAAGCGTCTTGCCTAAACTTTCCGGCATGACAAACGTTCTCTCGGCGCATTCTGCTACCACCAAATCCTCGTGGATTGATCGCTTTTGGCGCTTGGGTGAAGCCGGCCAGACGGCAGAGGAAGCGCCGCGCATCCGCGCGATACGCATGTCGATCGTCGGACAGAACACGCCCTGGATGATGGCCGCCAATATCGGCAACGCCGCTCTCGCGGCGCTGGCCTTCTGGGGTAGCCCTTCGTCACTCGCCGTGAACCTGATCTGCGCGATGCTGATCACCATCGCAATCACGACTGTCCTGAAATGGTCTAAGTCGCGGTCACGGGCACCGCGCGAGCAGGCAAGCGAACGCGGCACGCGCAAGGCGGTTTTGCATGCAGCGGTCCTCAGCGGTCTCTGGGCCTCCCTTGCAATCGTCGCCTATGCAGACGCAACGGAAACTCAGCGCATGGTTCTGATCGCGCTTACCGTCGGCATGGCCGGCGGCGGCGGTTTCGCACTGGCGACAGTCCCTCCGGCCTCTGTCGTCTTTTGCGGCATCGTCGGTCTCGGTGCCGGCGTTGCCCTCGGCAGCAACCCGTCCGTGGTCGGCTTCTATCTCTTCTCCCTCTACACCATCTTTGCCGCAATCATTGTCCGCTCCTCGCTTGCGGTCTGCGATAGTCTGACGGAGAAGGCCCGCGCCAAGATGGCTGCCGACGAACAACGAGACGTCATCGGTCTACTGCTCAATGATTTCGAACAGAATACCGCCGACTGGCTCTGGGGCGCTGACGAGCACCTCCGTCTCGAACGCGCATCAAGCCGGTTCTGCGAGAAACTTGCTGCCCCGGACAGCCTCATCGTCGGCAAGCCAATCATTGATGCCATCCCCTTCGCCATGCATTTCATGACGGACATCGAGCAGATTGAGGATCGCGAGAGCTTTCGCCGCAAGCTTGAAGCTCACCAGTCTTTCCGCGACGTCGATGTCTGCGTTGAGCAGGGCGGCGAGCTTGGCATATGGTCGTTGACCGCCAAGGCGATCTATGATGAAAGCGGCCGATTTGTCGGCTACCGCGGAGTGGGCCGGGACGTCACCGCCAACCGTCAGACGCGGCTGCGGATCGAGCACATGGCGCGCCATGATCCGCTGACCGACGTGGGCAACCGTGTTCTGCTCAACGAGGATCTCGCCCGCGCCGTCTCCCGACTGGAACGCTTCGGCGACGGTTTCTCGCTGCTCCTTCTCGATCTTGACCGGTTTAAGCAGGTCAACGACAACCATGGCCATGCGGGTGGCGATGAATTGCTGCGCGAGGTGGCGGGCCTGCTTCAGCAGCTCTGCAGCGAAGGCGACACGCTGGCCCGCCTGGGCGGGGACGAATTCGTCATCGTGCATATGTCCGGCGAAGATCCCAAAAGCGCAGGGCACCTTGCAAACCGCATCATCAAGCGCCTGGGGCAGCCCTTTCACCTCCGCTCGGGCACCGCCCATATCGGCGTCAGCATAGGCCTTGCCTGCGCGCCGGTCGACGGGACTGATCCGGACCAGTTGATCCGCAATGCCGACCTCGCTTTGTATCGAGCCAAGGCCGACGGTCGAAATCGCTTCCGCTATTTCGACTCGTCTCTCGATGCCACGGCGCGTCGCCGCAATCTGATCGAACAGGAACTGGCGCTCGCCGTCAGCTTGGGAACACTTGAGCTGTATTTCCAGCCGCTGATCGATGCGCAGAGCCACCAGGTGGTCTGCGCCGAGGCGCTATTGCGTTGGAACCACACGCGTCTTGGCCCGATAAGCCCCGGCGAGTTCATTCCGATTGCCGAAGAAACCGGCCTCATCACCAGCATCGGCGCCTGGGTGCTACGCGAAGCCTGTCGGGTATCGTCGAGTTGGCCCGATAACATCCGTGTGGCCGTCAACCTCTCATCGCGCCAATTTCTGAGCCCTGGCCTCGTACCCATGGTCGAGAACGCGATGAAGACAAACGCCATGCGCCCGGGTCGCCTGGAGCTCGAGGTGACGGAGAGCCTTCTCATGAACTCGACACCGGCCGTCGAGCAGACCTTGAAGACCCTGAGCAAGCTCGGAATCCGCATCGCCCTCGACGACTTCGGGACCGGCTTCTCGTCGCTGAGCTATCTCCGCCGGTTCCGCTTCGACAAATTGAAGATCGACCAGTCTTTCATCTCCGACATGGACACGAACGAGGACGGGCGCGCAATCGTCGAATGCGTGATCCGCCTGGCGAAGGACCTGCGCATGAGCGTGGCCGCGGAGGGTGTCGAAACCCAAAACCAGCTTACCGCGTTGCGGCAGCTGGGCTGCGGCGAAATACAGGGATATCTGGTCGCACGCCCGATGTCCGCCACCGCCTTCGCCACATTTTTAAACGCCGGCGACGACGGGAGCGAGCGGCGCTACGCTTAAACCTATTCGAGCGGTACGGCCACCAGACGCAGGTTGCCATCCTTGTCGGCGATCATCAGGTAACCGCTGCGACGGCCATCGCTCTTGATCTTCGTGAGTTTCTCGGCCACCTGCTGCGGCGTGCGCATGAACTCCTGCGCCACTTCAACGATGACGTCCCCGGCCTTCAATCCCTTCGCTTCTGCCTTTGAATTCGGCAGCACGCGCGTGATCAACACGCCCTCGACCCCTTCGGCGATACTGAAAGACTTGCGTTGCGCGTCGTCGAGCAGGGTCAATTCCACCCCGATCAGGCCTTCCGTTACGGGTGCCGCCTGCTGCGTCTCACCGGGCACCGTTTGTCCGCCGTCTTCATTCTCGCCTGCATCGGGAGCCTGCTCGGGCTGCTCATCCGCGCCCGGATCCTGGCCTTCCTCGTCCGGTTCGACCGTCTGGTCCGAACTCGACGATTCCTCGCTGGTCGCGTCATCGTCCTCAAGCAGGCCGAGCGTGACCTTTACCGTCTGCTCTTTGCCGTCGCGCAGGATCACGACGTCGAGCGGCTCACCGATCGGGCTCTCGGCCACCATACGCGTCAGATCGCGCGTCTCCGCCACCGGCCGGCCGTTGAAGCTGACGATGATATCGCCGACCATGATCGGCCCTTTGGCGACGGGACCGTCCTCGACGATACCGCTGATCAGCGCGCCGCGCGCACGACCGATCTTGAGACTTTCGGCCACCTCGTCTGACACCGGCTGAATGCGTACGCCAAGCCAGCCGCGCCGCGTCTCGCCGAACTCGATCAACTGGTTCACGATGTTTTCGGCAAGCTCGGTTGGCACGGAAAAGCCGATACCGATCGAGCCGCCACTCGGCGAGATGATAGCCGTGTTGATCCCGATCACTTCGCCGTCCATGTTGAACAGCGGTCCGCCGGAATTGCCCTTATTGATGGCCGCATCCGTCTGGATGAAGTTGTCGTACGGGCCGGCATTGATGTTGCGTCCGCTGGCCGAAACGATGCCGAGCGTCACCGATCCACCGAGCCCGAAGGGGTTGCCGATCGCCATGACCCAATCGCCGATCCGAAGCTTGCGCGAATCGCCAAACTTGACCGCCGTCAGCGGCTGCGGCGGCTCCACCTTCAGCACCGACAGGTCCGTCTTGGTATCGGTCCCGATCAGCTTGGCCTTCAGCTTCGACCCGTCGGAGAAAATCACCTCGATGTCGTCGGCATTCTCGATCACGTGGTTGTTGGTGACGATGAAGCCCTTGGGGTCGATCACGAAGCCGGATCCTAGGGAATTGACCTTGCTGTTATTGTCGCCGCTGTCGCCGTTCTTGTAGAAATCGTCGAACAATTCCTGGAACGGCGAGCCCTCCGGCACCTGGGGTGCCGGTCCCTCGCCCTCTTCCTTGACGCTCTGCGACGTTGAGATGTTGACCACAGCACCCAACAGACCCGATGCCAGATCCGCGACCGAATCGGGACCACGCGCCTCGACAACGGACGGCACGCTTGCAACACCCATCACCAGGGCACTTCCGACCATCAGGGCCGGCAGGATCTTTCGTGACGGGCGGGCGGAATAGGTCATCGGCTTCCTCACTGGGAGTATCAGGGCGACTTCAACATAGGGCGCAACCGGGAAACGGAAAATCACATTTCCCGGAAGCGTCATAGCCACAACATGCGACCAGATCTTGTCGATCCGACAGCTAGCACATGATTCCTCGCCGAAGGGCAACATTGCGCGATGGGTCGTCGAGAAAACTGCGTGAGATAGCGTGTTGCAAAACCAGAAAGGGCCGGCATTCAGGCCGACCCTTTCATATACCGTAACGTCAGGTTCCGGAGAACCTGCCGTAGCGTCAATTGGCCGGTGCCACAGGTGCGGGCACGGCAGGCGTCACAGCCGCACCGGGTGCCGCGACAGTGGCATTGTTGTTGCGACCGACACCGCTGTTGAAGAAGCGGAAGAAGTCCGAGTCCGGCGACAGCACCATGGTCGTGCCCTGGTTGCTCATCGAGGCGACATAGGCCCGCATCGAGCGATAGAACTCGAAAAAGGCCGGATCGCGCTGGAAGGCCTCGGCGAAGATCCGGTTGCGCTCGGCATCACCTTGACCGCGAAGGATTTCCGAATCGCGCTGGGCATCCGCCTGCAGCTCGACGACTTGGCGATCGGCGATCGCCCGACGGCGCTGGCTTTCTTCATTACCGCGGGCGCGGATGAGTTCCGCTTCCGCCAGACGTTCGGCCTTCATGCGCTGGAAGGTCTGCTGCGAGACTTCCTGGGTGAGGTCAGTCCGGCGGATCCGCACGTCCGTTACCTGCAGGCCAAGGCTACCCGCAGCGGCTTGAAGGTCGTTGCGGACATCCGCCATCATCGAGCCACGCTCTTCCGAAAGGGCCGCATCGAAATTGCGCAGACCATAAACGCGACGAAGTGCTGCATCGAGACGGGTGCGCAGACGCGATTCGGCCGCGTCCCGGTCACCCGACACCGTTTCCCGGAAGCGACGGGCATCGTTGATTCGGTAAACGGCAAAGGCGTCGACTTCGTAAAAGGCACCGCCGCGAACCTGAACGCGGATATTGTCGAGGTCGAAGCGCAGTGCACGATCTTCGATATACTGAACGCGATCGGCATCCATGAAGGCGAAGGGCAGTTTCAGGTAAAGACCCGGTTCTGTCTTCACATCTTGGATCTGGCCGAAGCGCAGGACAATGGCCTGTTCGCGCTCATTGACCACGAAAATCGAGGAATAGGCGAAGAACAGGATGACGGCAAAGGCCGCGACGAAATAGGGCAAACGGTTCGACATATCAGTTGCCTCCCGTTGCCGACTGGCCGCCAGGCTGGTTGCCCGCCTGCGTTCCCGGCTGTCGCGTGATTTCGTTGAGCGGCAGATAAGGCACAACGCCCTGCTTCTCGTCGATGATCACCTTGTTCGAATTGCGCAGGACATTCTCCATGGTTTCCAGATAGATGCGCTGGCGGGTCACGTCTGGCGCCTTGGCATATTCGTCATAGATCGAGATGAAGCGCTGGGCCTCACCTTCCGCTTCCTTGACGACCTGATCCTTGTAGGCGGCTGCCTCTTCGCGGATCTGGGCCGACTGACCACGGGCCTGACCAAGCCGCTGGTTGGCGTACTGGTTGGCTTCCTCGACGAAACGGTCTTCGTCCTGCTGGGCGCGCTGGACTTCTTCGAAGGCCTCGGCCACTTCACGCGGCGGTGCCGCATCTTCGATCGGTACGGCATTGATGGCGATGCCGGCACCATAGTTGTCCATGGTCCCCTGGATGATGTCGCGAACCTGGGTTGAGATGTCCTCGCGGTTGTCGCGGAAGACGTCCTGGGCCGGACGGCGACCGACCACTTCACGCATGGCGCTTTCGGCAACCTGCTGTAGCGTCTGCGACGGATCTTCAAGGTTGAACAGATAGGCCTGCGGATCAGACACGGTGAACAGCACCGAGAACTGCACGCTGACGATGTTCTGATCGCCAGAAAGCATCAGGCCGGCACCGGGATTGTTCGAGGTGGCACGGCTGCCGACATTCTGCTGCTGCTCGGTGACCTTGACGATCTCGACCTGCTCGATCGGCCAGAGATGGAAATGAAGGCCTGGCATGGAGACTTCTTCCTTTGGCTTGCCAAAGCGAAGCTCCACGCCGCGTTCATCCGGCTGAACCGTATAGATCGCCTGGATCGCCCAAAATGCGATAAGGACGAGACCGACGATGACGAAGGCGCCGCCGTTGAAGCCACCGGGCACGACATTGCGCAGCCGGTCCTGTCCACGACGGATAAGATCCTCCAGATCGGGGGGCTGGTTGCCGCCACCGCCGCCGCCACGCGGCCGGTTCGGCCCCTGCCCCCAGGGGCCCTGATTGTTACCACCGCCGCCGCCGCCGCCCCAAGGACCGCCGCCGCCGCCGTTCTGATTGCTCCAGGGCATTCATACCTCTTTGCTGTAAATCGCTCCCAAGTCCTTGCGGTCGCGACGGTTGAGGGCCGCATCACGGAAGGTTCCACAGGGTTATAGGTATCGCAGCCCCGCCTTTCAACGCGAAGCGGCCAACTTCTTCCGAAGACAGGGCAAATTTTCCGTTATCGGCCGGTCCTGCGACGGTATATCGCGTAACGCGTCGCGTAATTGTCCTTTTCCCCAGCCGGAATGGACATTTCTTCCACCAACTCGAACATTTCGGGATCGATATCTGGGAAATGCGTATCACCGTCGAGATCGGTCTCGACATGGGTCACGTGCAACTCGTCGGCAAGTGCCAAGGTCTGCCGATAGATCTCACCACCACCAACGACGCAGATCGCATCGACACCCGTTTCCCCGGCAAGTGCGCGCGCTCGTCTCAGCCCCTCCTCGACAGTCGCTGCAGTCTCGACGCCCGGCATATGAAGCGTGGCAGTCCGGCTAACGATGACATGCGGGCGTCCCGGCAGAGGCTTAGAGCCGACCGACTCGAACGTCTTGCGGCCCATGACCAGCGGCTTGCCCATGCTAAGCGCCTTGAACCGCTTGAGATCGGTGGACAGGCGCCACGGCATGTCGCCGTCGCGCCCGATGACCCCGTTGCGCGAGACCGCGACGATGATCAGGGTCTTGATGTCGCTCATGAAGCTTTCGCCGGCAGCTTAGACAGCAATCGGCGCCTTGATGCTGGCATCGGCCTCGTAGCCGACGAGGGTGAAGTCGTCATAGGTGAAGGAGAAGATGTCCCTGATATCGGGATTGAGCTTCATCACCGGCAGCGCCTTCGGCGTCCGAGACAGTTGCAGCTTCGCCTGGTCGAAATGGTTCGCGTAGAGATGCGCATCGCCGAACGTGTGGATGAACTCGCCCGGCTCCAGCCCCGTCACCTGCGCCACCATCAGGGTGAGCAGCGCATAGGAGGCGATGTTGAAGGGCACGCCGAGGAAGATGTCGGCCGAGCGCTGGTAAAGCTGGCAGGAAAGCCGCCCGTCGGCCACGTAAAACTGAAACAGGCAGTGGCACGGCGGCAGCGCCATCTCGTCGACCAGCGCCGGGTTCCAGGCCGAAACGATATGACGGCGCGAATTCGGATTGGTCTTGATGCCCTCGATCAGGCGAGCGATTTGGTCGATATGGCCGCCGTCGTAATCGGGCCAGGACCGCCATTGGGCGCCGTAGACGGGTCCCAGATTGCCATTCTCGTCCGCCCATTCGTCCCAGATCGTCACGCCGTTCTCGCGCAAGTAGCCGATATTGGTCTCGCCCTTCAGGAACCATAGAAGTTCGTGGATGATCGATCGCAGATGCAGCTTCTTCGTCGTGACGACCGGAAAGCCGTCGGCGAGATCGAAGCGCATCTGATATCCGAAGACGGAGCGTGTGCCGGTGCCGGTGCGGTCACCGCGATCGCTGCCGGTCTCCAGCACATGGCGAAGGAGGTCGTGATACTGGTGCATGGGCCCCTGGCGAGTCATGTTAGATGCCACAGTCTAGCGCCTCCGGAGGCGCGAACCAAGCGGTCTGGCCTCCTTTTCCCCGATTGAACGACGAGGACGAGACGGTGGTTGTATGCCATGCATGCCCTCGCACCAGCAGAGATACCGGCAGATTTTGGACTAGCCGAATCCACTTCGCCTCTCCGATGAAGAAAACATGCATTGAAACACAGGGAGACAAAGAGATGAGAACGCCCACCATGGCCGCAATTCTGGTCACCTGGCTGACGCTGTTCTACAGCGTCGCACCGGCAACGGCACAGGCGCCTCAAGACTTTGTGGGGGACTGGACGGTTGAGGGCGGCCCGCTTGGCGCCTGCAGCATCAATCTCTCGGGCCAGGCGATGGGCGGACAATTAAAGGCGACGACCTATACCTGCGTCGGCCCCATGTCCTTCGCCTGGGCCTGGGCGCCGACCGGCAATGGCCTGAACATCCTCGGCACCAACAACTTCCTGATCGCGACCCTCCGCCCCAACCGCGGCGTCCTCGTCGGACAGTTGAACGACGGCAGCCTCGTGACCTTGAAGCCCGCGAGCGGCCAGCGGATCGCAGCCCCAAGGATTGCCCAGCCGCCGGTGGCGGCACCTGGTCAGCGCGACGGCTGCCGACGCCGATACGACAACGACCGTTGTGCCGAGGCGACCGATATCGTGCCGCCCTTCACAGGCAACGGCCCCGTGCGGGTCCAGGCTCTGAACCAGTTGAACATTCGAGCCAAGGAAGACATGAAGAGCCCGATCATCGGCAAGTTCGAGGTCGGCCAGTGCTTCCTGGTCGAATCATGCCGGCAGACGCCGCAATGGGGCCTGCGCTGCCGTGTGCCGGTAGGGGACAGCGGCAAAAAAGGCTACGTCATCAAGTATTTCAGTGACCAGACGGGCGATTATATCGTCTTCCGCAATCAGTGCCGTTGACGGGTGTGGGCTGGGCGCGGAGCGCGATAGTTGCCCATGCCCTCTTTTCATCGCCTGCGGAAACACCTATATCACTCGTGCCGGGGCTTGCTCCGGCTATGGCAATAAACGGTCGGTGTAATAAACCTATTGGACCCGGGGGCGGTACCCGGCGCCTCCACCAAAAACCGGTCGGATCTGATCTCTTTTCAGACCGGCTTTTGATGGGGGCGAAATAGGATCGACAAGGGCGTAAAGATCGAACTTTTGCTCGGCATGATACCGCCGTTATCGGGTCACAAGTGTAGTTGCAAACGACAACAACGCTAAGGGTTATGCTCTCGCTGCCTAATGGCGGTGCGGGAAATCCGAACCAAGTCCTCTAGGTTAGCCCCTTGAGGCGGGGTCCGAAGGCACCTGGCAACAGAAGCCTTCACCTACCCCCCCTTCTCCCAAATTATTCTTCACTCACATGCACTGTCACGTCGCGCCTACCGGAACGCGCTGAAATGATGTATCCTCCGGCGAAGCGCTTTCGCGTGACGGGGCTTTTCGCCACCGAGGCGCCGTGGCATATAGCCGTCCAAACGGCATGAGAAGGAAAGACAGGATCTGATGGGGCACGACCACATTCGCTACGACATTCTGGCCCAGGACGCGCTGAGAAGTGTCATCCGCAAGGTTTTGACCGAAGTCGCTGCCACCGGCCGTCTTCCCGGCGACCATCATTTCTTCATCACCTTCCTGACCGGGGCACCGGGCGTGCGAATCTCGCAGCATCTGAAGGCGAAGTATGCCGAGCAGATGACCATCGTCATCCAGCACCAGTTCTGGGAGCTCAAGGTCACCGACAGCCTGTTTGAGATCGGCCTCTCCTTCTCCGACACGCCGGAAAAGCTGGTCATTCCTTTCAACGCCATCCGCGGCTTCTATGACCCTTCGGTCAATTTCGAACTCGAATTCGACGTGCCGCTGGCCGAAGAAGACGAAGCGGAAGCCGAAATCACGGCCTATCCGCTGGACGTGGTCAGCAAGACCGAAGAATCCGACACAACCGTTTCTGAAGAAAAGAAGGAAGGGTCGGTCGTCTCGCTCGACGCCTTCCGCAAGAAGCAGTAACGCACCCAACGAAGCCGGCCGAAAGGCCGGCTCTCCATCACGGGACGAGAAGAATGGCTGCAGACATCGTCAATCTCCGCCAGTTCCGCAAGACGAAGGCGCGGGCAGAACGCGAGGCGACAGCCGAACAGAACCGCCTGACCCATGGCCGTACCAAGGCTGAGAAGACCCTGACCCGCACCTTAAACGAGAAAGCCGCCAAGCAGTTGGATCAGGGGCGCATTGAAAAACCCACCGAGACCTAGGCTTCGCTCCGTTACCCGCCGCATGACCTCGCCGCACATCGAAGCCCGAAGGCTGCCGCGCCCATGATCCGCAAACGCTCGATTACCTTGCATGGCCACCGGACAAGCTTCTCGGTAGAGGATGATTTTCTAACCGAACTTCGCACCATCGCGGCCGAGCGGTCGATCAGCTTCGCCGCCCTGATTGCCGAAGTCGACGCGCATCGTCCTGCAGGTGCCAATCTCTCCTCTGCTTTGCGTCTCTATGTCCTCGCGCATCTCAAGCAGGCACTGAAGACCGGGGTCCCAGCCTCTGGGTGGGCGAAATAGGTACGCCACACGTACTTATTTAATATATTAGCTTTATTATCGCGGCATCAAGATACCTCGAAACACAGTTTGAACCTCTTGAACTTCGGCGATTTTTCAGTGTCCGCCGATAAGAACTGTTCCGGCCATTTTATCGACAGGACTTTTGACATGACGACAGCCATCACTTCCAGCACCAGTGCGACGCAAACCCTCTCGACCGGCGGATCCAGGGATGCGACTGCGGCAATCAAGGCCCAGATCGCCAGCGTGCAGAAGAGCATCTCCACGCAGGAAGAAGCTCTGTCTTCCGCCGAGACTTCGGACGACGAAGCGGAGATCAATCAGCAGCTGACCGAATTGCGGAATGAACTTGCCAAGCTCCAGGCCCAACTCGCCCGGGCGAAGGCCGCTTCGGGCGAAGACCAGACCCAGCGCCCCGAACCTCCGCCGGAAAGCCGGGCCAACCATCGCATGTCCGGTGAAAGCGACAAGATCGGCACCACCAATGTGCCGGAAGACCCCGAAGACGTTCCGTTCGGCGAGCGCTACGCATACGTCTGATGCCGACGTCCCTGTGCAGGGAGCGTTTCCAAAGTTGTTGTCAAATGCCACACCCGCAGATCCTGCGGGTGTTTTACTGCACGCCTGGCAGGCCATCGAACTTCATGCTTGGAAGCGGCTGACGTACCACGCGTTCCTCTGAAGGCACAGGCAAGAGTGGCGCTTCCGGGACACTCTCCGTCGTCGGCTCCGACGGTTCCGCCGCGCCAGCCTCCGCCGGGGCGGCCTCAAGCGTGTGCTGCTGCTCCTGCAGCAGTCGCTCTGCTTCAGCCCTCTGTCGAGCCTCCTCTTCGACACGGGCCCGGCGCTCGGCGTTCGCCCGGGCCAGCGCCGCCTCCCGCCGCAATCTCTGCTTCTCCAGCACGCTGGACTGCAACGCCTCGACCCGGCGACGTTCTTTCTCGAAAGCGCGCAGCGAGAGGAAATTGGTAAGCTCCGTCACATCCAGCTCCCGCTCCGGTGAAAGGGCATCCGCCTGCAAGAGAAGTCGGAAATTCGGCGCAGCCCCATCCACCGCAAGATCGCCGGGCGTAAGCGCTACGCCGATTTCGCCGTCCACCACCCCCTGCTCCAGATCGAGCCGTGCCGTGCCGTCAAGTTTCGCTGCACCGGTCTCCGCAACGGCATTCTGGACGCGCAAGGTATGATCGGAGAGCGCAAAGGGAAGTTTCAACCCCTGAACCACCGTCTCTCCGCCGGACAGAAGTTCCGTTGTCATCGCCCGAACCTTGTCCTGGTCAAGTGCGGTACCGATCGCGTCGGCCTGCTCGATGAGGCGGGGAAGGATGGCGAGATTCAAGTGCCTGACCTTGAGCTGCTGCAATGTCATCTCACCCGATCCGCTCGCACCTCCAATCAGTTCGGCCGCACTCTTGCCGCCACCCTCACCGACAAACGTGAGGTCGAAGGTACTGGACAGAACATCGGAAGCATCGAGACCATGCTCGATGCGCAGGGCGTTGAGACTGCGCTTGAGGTCGGCACCCTTGAGATCGAGGCGTGACTGCAGGAAGCCATTGCCGTCGCTGTTGGCCAGCGACAGCCGTCCCGCCATCTCCCCGCCGAGCCAGGAACCCTTCACCTCGTCAAGCGTCAACTCTCCCGCCTTGGCAGCAAGCTTTGACGAGACATCCGTCATAGCTTCTCCGATCCCCGGCCAGACCTGCTTTGCCTTGAGATCCAGATCGAGATCGGCCGTAACGACGCTTTTGGCGAGAGGCGCGGTAACGAGAACACCCGAAGCCGGATCGCGCACGGGGCCGAGCATGGTCTCGGCCAGCCATTCGAGGTCGAGGCTGTCCAGCGAGACGGACCCCTTCGCAGTCGGAACGGCCCCGCGCAGATCCAGCGTTCCCGCCACGGTCACCACCTGTCCCGCCACAGTAGACGTCAGCTTGCCGACAGTCATCTCCCCGTCCGCCACACCGAGTGACGCCTGCACGTCGAGTGGGACGCCCGCCTCAATGGCCGGCAGACTTGCGCCGAGCGACATGAAATAGGGGCCGGCATCCTCGCTTTTGACAGAGATATCCCAGTCACCATCAAGGAGGCGCGGACCGTCGACAGCTGTCAGATGTCCAGTCGCAGCCAGTGTCGAGCGGGTGCCGTCAAAACGGATTTCCGCTTCCGCCGTGCGGGCATCCTCGCCTTTCAACGTCAGGCTGAGCCTGCCGCCTTCGCCGACCGGCCAAGGCAGTGGCGCAAGACCCGCCTGCCCCATCAGCACCTGTGCCTCCTCATTTTCCAGGCTCACGTCGATGCTGCGCCCGGCACCGGATCCGAGCGCCGCGATATCCGGTGCCTCAAGCGCGAAGCCGGCCCGGCTGCCATTCGTCCGGCCGCCGCCCTTGATCCGCACACCGTCATCCTTGCTCAGGACGAGATCTGCCGTCATGTCCGTCTCGGCAAACCAGTCCGCACTCTGCGCGAGGCGGGCGAGCACGGGCCGCCCGGTGAAGCGCTCGTTCAGCAGTGCCAGAAACGCTGCCGGGTCTTTCGAGCGAAACGAAATCCGCCCCTCGCCATTGAAGACCCCGGCCTCCAAAGCCATCGACCCGGTAATCCCGATCGACGCACCTGCGACATCGCCGACATTCAGACGCTCGATCGAGAGCCTGTCACCCTGATAGCTGACAATGCTATCCACATCGCGCAGATCAATCCCCGAGGCCGCAAGCCTGTCGATCTTTAGCCGCGCCGCAACACGCTCGGCCAGCAGGTTGCGCTCCGCATCCTCACCGATGATAAGGGCCGCGATGGCGCGCGCCGCATCCAGATCGAGCCCTGCACCGGAAAGCTCCACCGACAGGTTGGGCGCAGCGCCAGACCGCGATTCGCGTTCCAGCCGGCCCTTCAGCGGCTCGTCGCCAACGGCGATCTCCAGCTTCTCGAAGCGCTGCAATTCCGGCGTGAGATCGACCCTCGCTGAAAAGCCCGTCGATCGCAGCTGACGGATTGCGGGGTCGACCTTGCCGGAAATCCAGGTTGCAAGCCCGGACGGTTGCGTGGAGGCGACGAGCAAGTTGCCAACGAATGAAGGACTACCGATCAAAGCCAACCGACCGCTCGCCTCAACCTGCGTGCGGCCCGGAAGCACCGCAACGGCGCGATCGATCGTCCAGCCAGTACCGGCCGGCTGCACATCGAGCTGAATGTCTCGAAAGACGGTGTCACCGGCGAGAATCGCCGGCAATTTCAGGGTGGCGCGGCCAGGCACCTTCGGAACGGGAATTTTTGCCGCCGTCTGCATGAGAAGCGCCAGCCGCTGCTGAAGGGAAACCGAGCCGTTGCGCGCCGTCTTTGCCGCCCGACTGCCATCGGCCGCGAGCCGATTGACGTCCACCTGCTGCCCTTCCGCCGTCAGCAAAAACTCCGGCTTGGCGCCAGTATCGAGCTTGGCCTCGCCGGAGATGACGTAGGGATCGGCCACATCTCCCAGTTCCAGCCGATAGGACGGGACCGTGACGCTTTCATTGGTCAGTTCGAAGGCACCGCGCAGTCTGGGCCCCGGGACGGTTGCCTCCCCATTGGCTGAAGAGGCCTCAGCCTCAGCCACCTTCCACGTCGACAGGAATTGCCCCTTGTAAATCGGCCGCCCCTCCGAGAGCGCAAGCTCTCCCTCCAGCGAGACGTCGAAAGGCCGCTCATCCGGTTCGATCCTTAGCCGGATCGGCAGCGCATTATTGGTACTTTCGGAGCTGGTGAGGGCAAAGCCACCGACCTCTCCATCGAGCGAAGCGCGTCCGGAGACGGACCAGGGGCCAGCAAGGGTACGGGCCGAAACGTCGGCGTCCAGGTCGGACAGGATGCGGTTGCGGCCCGATTGCTCATCGATGAATTCGATACGACCGCCGGTCACCGAAACCTTTTCAAGAATGACTGTTCGCGCCGGGATGGTTGGGCGGCTGCCACGCAACCAGTCCAGTGTGCCGTCGGCCAGAAGCCGTATCCGGGCCTTGGGCTGCTCGATGCGCATGTCGAATATGCGCGCTTCGCCAGACAGGAAGGGGGCAAGCTCGGCATCAAGCGAGAAGCGGGCGACGGTCACCAGCGGCGATCCGTCGACATCGGTGCCGACGGTCACGTCTTCCATCGTCACGGACGGAAACGGCAGGATGCGGGCGCTGACCGTCCCATGCACGACGACTTTCTTGCCCAGCAACTGGCTGGCGCGGTCCTCGAAATCCTGACGGAAATTGGTCCAGTCGACGAAGAACGGCGCGAGCAACGCGGAAAAAAGCGCCACCACCAGAAGACCGCCAAGCGTAACCAGTATGCGTCCGAGCACCAATGCCACTCCCTTGATTTCGGCCGCAGGGTAACCCAATTCGCCGTGGTAGCAAGCCGTAAGGTCTTGTAGTCAGACGCGGAAAATCTTGCCCGGGTTGAACAGGTCGTGCGGATCGAGACTCGCCTTGATCGACCGCATTACGGGAAGCGCAGAGGCCAGTTCCTGTGTCAGATAACTGATCTTGCCCTGCCCGATCCCATGTTCCCCGGTGCAGGTCCCGTTCATGGCCAGCGCCCTCCCGTTCAGCCGCTCCAGAAAGGCCTCGGCCTCCGAGACGCCCTTCGGATCCTTGTCGTCGAACAGCAGAAGGACATGGAAATTCCCGTCGCCGGCATGCCCGACGATCGGTGCCAGGAACCCGTGTTCACGGATATCCGCTTGGGTTTCGGCCACGCATTCCGCGAGCCGCGAGATCGGCACGCACACATCGGTCGAGAGCGCCGCAAGTTCCGGCGCCAACGCACGGCTTGCCCAATAGGCGTTGTGGCGCGCTTTCCAGAGTTGCGCACGCTCCTGCGCATCGACCGTGTACTGGAAGGGATCGGCGCCGAATTCGGCGGCGATTTCGGCAAACTGCTGCGATTGCAGCGCGACCGTTTCATCCGTCCCGTGAAACTCGACGAAGAGCGTCGGCCGCTCGGGATAAGAAAGCTTCGAATAGGCGTTGCAGGCGCGGATCTGCATCTCGTCCAGCAATTCGATGCGAGCAACCGGAACACCCATCTGGATGGTCATGATGACGGCATTGCAGGCCGCTTCCAACGTCGGAAAAGCGCATACGCCGCCACCGATCTTGGCCGGAATGCCCTGCAGCCGGAGCGTGATCGAGGTGATGAGCCCGAGCGTGCCTTCCGAACCGACAAATAGCCGTGTGAGATCATATCCGGCCGATGATTTCCGCGCCCGATGCGCCGTGCGGATTTCCTCGCCATCGGCCGTGACGACCGTCAGCGCCAGCACATTGTCCTTCATCGTCCCATAACGCACGGCGTTGGTGCCCGATGCACGTGTCGCGGTCATGCCACCGAGCGAGGCATTGGCGCCGGGATCGATGGGAAAGAACAGCCCCGTGTCGCGCAGATAGGTGTTCAGGTCCTCCCGCGTCACGCCCGGCTCGACCGTGCAGTCGAGGTCCTCGGCATTGACCTCAAGGATCCGGTTCATCCGGCTGAAGTCGACCGAGACGCCCCCGGACGGCGCATTGACCTGCCCTTCCAGCGAAGATCCCGTTCCGAAGGCAATGATCGGCACGCGATAGTCGGCACAAATCCGCACCACGTCCTGGACATCGGCTGTCTGCTCGACGAACACGACACCATCGGGTAGTTGCGAGGGCAGATAGGTCGTGGTGTGGCTGTGCTGCTCGCGAAAGGATTGCCCGGTCTGAAAGCGATCCCCGAAACGCTGCTTGAGGATCGGCAGGGCGCTGGCGATCCCCTCTTCGTTGCGCGGTCCGTCGATCACATCTTTGCGGGCCATTCCATCGTCTCCCGTATTTGCAAACCCGACGCCCCCTGCGAGGCATCGTCCCTGCTATGGGATAGGAGGATTTCATTGTCCAGCGGCAGAAACGCCACGCCGCTGGAAACGAGATGCCCCGGTTATTCAGCAGCCATCCGTGGTGCTTCCCCCGGATCATTAGCACCCTTCAGATTGGCGTCATCGAGCTCGCGCTTGAGCCGAGCCTCCTCATGGGCATGGGGCTTGGAGAAGCGGGCGAGCAGCAGATAGGCGACGGGCGTGATGTAGAGCGTCACCAATGTCGCAAAGCCTAGCCCGCCGACGATCACCCAGCCGAGCGCGATGCGTGCCTCAGCGCCCGCCCCTTGTGCCAGAAGCAGCGGGAAACCGCCAAGCACGGTCGCGATCATCGTCATCATCACGGGTCGCAGTCGGATTGCGCAGGCATTCTCGATCGCCTCGCGCACGCTCTGCCCGCGGTCACGCAGCTGGTTGGCAAATTCGACGATCAGGATGCCGTTTTTCGCCATGACTCCGACGAGCAGCACGAGACCGATCTGGCTGTAGACGTTGAGCGTCGAGCCGGTGATGACGAGCGCAAAGACGGCGCAAGCAAGCCCAAGCGGCACAGTTGCCATGATGATCAGGCCGGAGATGACACTCTCGAACTGTGCTGCGAGCACCAGAAAGATGATGGCGATCGCAAAGCCGAATGTGAGCGCCATACCATAGGAGTTCTCCTGAAGCGTCGCAGCTTCTGCCAGAGGCACCAAGCGCGACCCCGGCGGCAGGAGCGGTTCGGCGATCGCCTTCACAGCACTCACCGCATCGCCCAGAGCCACACCGTCATTGAGGCCGGCGGAGAACGACACGGAAGCCAGCTGCTGCTCCCTGTTCAGCTGCGGAGCAACCGCCCTCTCCTCAAGCGACGCGATCGTCGACATAGGAACGACGCGGCCATCAGAAGTCGTCAGGAAGATGCTTTCGAGATCGGTCGGATCATTGATGGGCTGTGTGCTCGACACCAGACGCACCGGGATGGAATTGCCGTCGATGAAGACGTCCGTGACCGAACGACCTTCGAGCAGCGCCTGCAGCGAGGTACCGATCGCATTGATGTCGACACCAAGATCCGATGCGCGCTCCCGGTCAATGGTCACCGAGATCTGCGCCTGGGTCGGTTCATTGTCGAGGCGCGGCGTCTGCAGCAAGGGCGAGTTGCGCATTTGGTCGACAATCTGGATTGCCGCTTCCGTCAGCTTCTCATGGCTGCTGCCGACAATCGCCATCTGCAAGCCGCTGCCGGCGCCGCGGATGCGCAAGCTGTTCGACTGGAAGACGTTGCCCCGCAATGCCGGCACTTTGGCCGCCGCCGCGTTGACGTCCTGGACGATCTGGTCCTGTGTGCGTGTGCGCTCGTCCCACGGCGCAAGCGTCATCACCATGAAGGCACTGTTCGACGAGCCCTGGCCGGAAATCGAGAAGATGCTGCGGATCTCGCCACTGTCGACGAGGGACTTGAGGTTTTCCTCCACCCGCTGAACCTGATCGCGGGTATAGGCGAGGCTTGATCCTTGCGGCGTCGAGAGGCGCATCATCACCATCGAGCGGTCCTCGCGCGGCGTCAGCTCGCTTCGGATCGTGGTGAAAGTGGCGTAGGCTGCGGCTGAAAACATCGTGGCGACCACGACCACGATCAGCGGATTACGCAGGCATGCTCCGAGGCTGCGGCGATAACCGGATGAGAACCGCGATCCGAAACGACCCAGGATCCCACGATTTTCGTCCTTCGCCTGCCCCAGCATGCGTGAGGCCATCATTGGACACAGCGTCAGTGCCGTAACGGAAGACAACAGAACCGCGAAAGCGAGCACGAAGCCAAATTCGCGGAACAGGCCGCCCAACTGTCCCGGCAGGAAGGAGAGTGGCACGAAGACGGCAGCGAGCGTCGCAGTGGTCGCAAGGACCGCGAAGAACACCTCCTGGGTGCCCAGCACGGCAGCCGCCCTCGGTCCCATGCCTTCGGCGCGTCGGCGCACGATGTTTTCCAGCACCACGATGGCGTCGTCCACCACAAGACCAGTCGCAAGAACGATGGCCAGCAGCGTGAGGATGTTGATTGAAAAGCCGACCAGATAGATGGCCGCCAGGGTCCCGATCAACGCCACCGGCATGGTGAGTGCCGGAATAAGCGTCGCCCGCCAGTCGCGCAGGAAGAGAAACAGCACCACGAGCACGATGGCAGCCGACAGTGACAGCGCAATTTCGACCTCGTGCAACGCGCCCTGAATGAACACCGCATCGTCACTGCTGATGACGATCCGGGTGCCTTCCGGCAGCACGTCCTTCAGACCGTCAACAGCGGCGTGTACGCCGCTCGAAATGCTCAGCGTATTCGACTGTGCCTGGCGGATGATGCCCAGACCGACGCCGGCAACGCCGTTGGACCTGAGCGCTGTCGTGCCATCATCGGGGCCTAGCGTCACGGTTGCCACATCGCGCAGCCGGACATTACTGCCGATGAGGACATTCTCGAAATCCTCCACCGACGTCAGGCTCGCGGTTGCACGGACGACAATGTCCTGGGTCAGCGATTCGAGCGAACCGGCGGGCACATCGAGTGAAGCGCTCTGCAGCGCCGTCGAAAGATTGGCAACCGTCAGACCCCGACTGGAAAGGGCTGCCTGGTTGACGTCGATACGGAAGACCTTTTCTTGGTCGCCATAGATCTCGACATCCGCGACGCCGTCGACAGCGGCCAGCCGATCGGAAATTTCGTTCTCAACCAGAAGCGTCAGGTCTTCCATCGACAGCGTCGAGGATGTGACGGCAAGCCGCATGATCGGCTGCGAATCGGAATCCGCCTTCACGATGCGCGGTTCATCGACATCATCAGGCAACTGATTGCGCACCCGGCCGAGCGCGTCACGCACGTCGTTGGCGGCAACGGCCAGATCGACGCTGTCGGAGAATTCGAGCGTCGTGCGGCTGGAACCGAACTGCGAACGAGACGAAAGCGATTTGAGACCGCTGACGCGCGCGACGGCGCCTTCGATGACCCGCGTGACCTCCTGGTCCATGGTCTGGGCAGACGCTCCGTCATAATCGGTGCTGACCGTAATGACCGGCTGGTCGACATCAGGCAGTTCGCGCACTTCGATACCGGCCAGTGCGGCAAGACCGGCGACGACGAGAAGTGTATTAAGGACGGCCGCCAGCACCGGCCGGCGCACGAAAAGGGCGGTAAAATTGCGGCCCGACTGTTCGGGAGGCGTCTCGGTCGCGCTCATCGTGTCGCCACCTCCGGCGCCTTGGCTTGATCCGCATTGGCAACCTCGACGGCCCCACCCTCACGCACGCGCTGGAGCCCCTCGATCGCCACCACGTCGCCTTCCTTGAGCGCCGCGTCGATCAACACCTGATCGGAATTGCGCTGGATAATGCGAACACGCGTCTTCACGGACTTGTTCTCGACGATCTGCCAGACGAAAGACCCCTGCCCGTCCCACTGCACAGCCAGAGGGTTCACAGCCGGATACCGATCTCCGGGAAAGGCCATGGTGACGGAGAAGGACATTCCCGCACGCAGCACGTCGTCCGGATTGTCGATCCGCGCCCGCACCCGGATGGTCCGGCTTGCCTGATCGACCCGGTTGTCAACGGCATCGATGGCGCCGCTGAAGCGCTGGCCGGGACGTGCAACCGACGATGCCTCGACCGGCATACCGGGCTTGACCGCGACCGCAAAACGCTCCGGCGCCCAGAAATCCACAAGCAGCTGCGCGCGGTTGTCGAGCGACACGATCGCGCTGCTATTGGTGACATTGTCGCCGACACTGACGGCGATGATGCCGATCACGCCGTCGATCGGCGCCACGATGTCGCGCCGTTTCAGGTTCAGCTCTGCGGTGCGCACCTGCAGTTCCGCCTGCTCTCTGGCGATCTGCGCGTCGAGCACGTCCAGCCGCGAAAAGCTCTTCAGATTGTTGTAGGATTCGGCACGCTCGGTCGCGCTGCGCAAGGCGACGGCCGCCTGATCCCGCAGGATCACCTGTTCGTCGCTGTCCAGCCTTGCGATCACATCGCCCTTCTTCACACGCTGACCGGAGGTTACCAGGATCTGCTCTATCGTGCCCGACGCCTGCGGCATGACGGTCACCGCATCAACCGCTTCACCGTCGCCGATGGCGTTGAGCCGATCATTGACCACGGCTGTTGATACGGGCTGGATTGCAACGAGGATTTTCTGGTCGCCGCGGCCACCGCCACCGCGACGCTGACCCTGCGCTTGCCCCTGCCCCTGACCCTGACCTTGGCCAGCGCCGCGTTCGCTGGCCGGCGCCCCGTCACCGGCGCCGTCCGCTCCGCCAGCAGAAATCATCGCGACCATGCCCTTCGGCACGCCCATCTGGACAAGGCTCTGACCTGCGCCGGGCGAAACATAGACCCAGGCGCAAAGTCCGAGAAACAGCAGCGCAACACTGATGGTGAGTTGCTTCCAAAGCGGCATGCAAGGCTCCAGATGAAAGACTTGAAAATAACGAGAACGGAGTATGGCGCTCAGATTGTGTCTGGCAATGGCCACACGGCAAGCTTACTGATTTGTAACCTCACGCAAATTCACGCCAGCGTGATCGCGTTTACGTTGGACCGTGGCGCAATCACGATCGCTCGTCGGGATATTGACCCCAAACATCCTCCAAAACCGGTGATGAACCGGCAATGTGGGAATAAAACCAGAACGCCGTCACTGGCCTTTCGAACCCGAATCACTACATTGAGCCGCATGAGTAACGGTTTTGACGACATTCCCTTCTTCGACGAGGAGCCAGCGCCGCGCAAGCCGGCTGCGGCGCCCGCAGCACCGACCACCGGCGGACTGGGCATTGCCGCCCGCGCCATGGCCGCCCGTGGTCAGGCGAGCGCTCCCGATTACCTGACGGGCCTCAACCCGGAACAGCGCGAGGCTGTTGAAACCGTGGATGGTCCGGTGCTCGTGCTCGCCGGTGCCGGTACCGGCAAGACACGCGTGCTGACCACCCGCATCGCCCACATCCTTGCGACCAACCGCGCCTATCCCAGCCAGATCCTCGCTGTGACCTTCACCAACAAGGCCGCCCGCGAGATGAAGGAGCGCATCGGCCATCTCGTCGGCGGCGCCGTCGAGGGCATGCCCTGGCTCGGCACCTTCCACTCGATCGGCGTCAAGCTACTTAGGCGACACGCCGAACTTGTCGGTCTTTCCTCCGATTTCACCATCCTCGACACCGACGATGTCGTGCGCCTGATCAAGCAGATCATCCAGGCGGAGGGCCTTGATGACAAGCGCTGGCCGGCCAAGCAGTTCGCCCAGATGATCGACGGCTGGAAGAACAAGGGCCTTGATCCCGCGCAGATTCCGGAGGGGGACGCTCGCGCCTTTGCCAATGGCAAGGGCCGTGAACTCTACGTCGCTTACCAGAACCGCCTGAAGACGCTGAATGCCTGCGACTTCGGCGATCTGCTGTTGCATCCGATCCGCATGTTCAGGGCCAATCCGGATGTGCTGAAAGAATACCACCAGCGCTTCAAATATGTCCTCGTCGACGAGTATCAGGACACCAATACAGCGCAATACATGTGGCTGCGCCTGCTGGCCCAGCGCCCACAGGGGATCCCTCAGAACGTCTGCTGCGTCGGCGACGATGACCAGTCGATCTATGGCTGGCGCGGCGCGGAAGTCGACAACATCCTGCGCTTCGAAAGGGATTTTCCCGGCGCAAAGGTGATCAAGCTGGAGCGCAATTACCGCTCCACCGAACACATCCTCGGTGCTGCCGGCCATCTCATCGCCCATAACGAAGGCCGCCTCGGCAAGACGCTGTTCACCGACCGCGTCGATCCCAATGACGGCAAGGTCGTGGTCCATGCCGCCTGGGATTCGGAAGAGGAAGCCCGCGCCATCGGCGAAGAGATCGAGCAACTCCAACGCCAGCAGCATCCGCTCAACAACATGGCGATCCTGGTGCGCGCCTCCTTCCAGATGCGCGAATTCGAAGACCGCTTCGTTACGCTTGGCCTCAACTACCGCGTCATCGGCGGTCCGCGCTTCTACGAGCGCATGGAAATCCGCGATGCCATGGCTTACTTCCGCCTGATCTGCCAGCCGGCCGACGACCTCGCCTTCGAGCGCATCGTCAACACGCCGAAGCGCGGCCTCGGCGACACCACGATCCGCGCCCTGCACGATTACGCCCGCGCCCGCGACGTGCCTATGCTGGCGGCAGCGGCCGACATCATCGAAACGGACGAGTTGAAGCCGAAGGCACGCAAGGCTCTCTTCGACGTAGTCATGATGTTCCGTCGCTGGAGCGAACTGCTGGAAAACACACCGCATACGGAGCTCGCCGAACAGGTTCTGGAAGAGTCCGGCTATACCGACATGTGGAAGAACGACAAATCGGCCGAAGCGCCGGGTCGTCTCGACAACCTGAAGGAACTGGTCCGCTCGATGGAGGCCTTCGAGAGCCTGCGCGGCTTCCTCGAGCACGTCTCGTTGGTCATGGATGTCGAGCAGAACGAGAATTTGGATGCCGTCTCGATCATGACGCTGCATTCGGCCAAGGGCCTGGAATTCGAAACCGTCTTCCTGCCCGGCTGGGAAGAAGGCCTGTTTCCCCACCAGCGCGCGCTCGACGAAGGTGGACGCTCCGGGCTCGAGGAAGAGCGACGCCTCGCCTATGTCGGGATCACCCGCGCCAAGCGCCGCTGCCACCTGTGGTTCGTCTCCAACCGCCGCATCCACGGCCTCTGGCAGTCGACCATGCCCTCGCGCTTTCTCGATGAACTGCCGCCGGCCCATGTCGAAGTGGCGGAGGCCGAGACCTCCTACGGCGGCTACGGCCGCAACCCCTACGGCCAGTCCCGCTTCGACAAACAGGAGCCTTTCCAGAACAATTATACGACGCCCGGCTGGAAGCGTGCCCAGGCCAACAAGACCGATGCCACCCGCGACAACTGGGGCAACCGCTCCGGGCATTCCGTCGAGCGCATCGGCTATGGCGAAAGCGGCCCCAGAGCGAAGACGATTGACGGTGAACTCGTCGCCAAGTCGACCACGTCGGAACCGTCCCGTTACTCGGTCGGCGACCGCGTCTTCCACATCAAGTTCGGCAACGGCAACATCGCATCCATCGAAGGCAACAAGCTGACGATCGATTTCGACCGCGCGGGCCAGAAGCGGGTGCTGGACGGTTTTGTCGAAAAGGTCTGATCTTCGAGAAGCTGTCTGACTCTCTCGAAGCCGCTGGGCTTCGCGGATTATTCTGCGGCGATACCGCACTCTTCCGCAGAAAATGCCATCTGCCAATGCCGGCGGCAGAGAGGCATGTATGTCTCGTTGCCGCCGATCATCACCTGCGCTCCGTCCTTTAGCGCCCTTCCATCAGCGCCCAGCCGCACGACCATGGTCGCCTTGCGGCCGCAATGGCAGATCGAGCGCGCCTCGGTCAGTTCATCGGCTATGGCGAGCAGTCCCTTTGAGCCGGGAAAAAGCTCTCCGCGGAAATCCGTACGCAGCCCATAGGCCATGACCGGCAGATCGAGCACATCGACGATCCGCGAAAGCTGCCAGACCTGCTCGGAGGTGAGGAACTGCGCCTCATCGACGAAGACGCAGGAGAGCGGCGCCTTTTCGTGATCTGCCTTGATCACGCCGAAAAGATCGTCGTCAGGCCCAAAAGCCTCCGCCTCCGCCTTTAACCCGATCCGCGAGCCGATCCAGCCCTTGCCGACTCTGTTGTCGATCGCGCTGATCAGCGTCGCGACCCGCATGCCGCGTTCCTGATAGTTATAGGCCGCCTGCAGGAGAAGCGTCGATTTGCCGGCATTCATGGTGGCATAGATGAAATGTAGCTTGGCCAAATCGTCGCTGCTTCAAATTTGAGTGTGGCGGGATCAAGGTTGTTGTAGGAAAGCCGAACCGGCAAGGCAAGCAGACGGAAGCGTTGCCAACAGACAAGAATCGCTGACGTCAATCGATCCCGGTCAAACGGAAGAAGGCGCGGATATCATAGCTCTGATGAGCGCCCGGGTTGTATCCATCACCGCACGGATGCGCGGCAGATGCCGCAACCGCTCATGCGTTACCAGCCAGACCTCGGCAGCCGGCGGCACCGGTGGGCGAAAACAAAGGACGAGCTGCGGATCGCGCGACCCGATGAATTCGGAGCACAGACCGACGCCGACACCGTTGCGCACGCTGCTGAACACGGCGGGCACGGAGTTGTGCCGCAGAAGCGTCTGCTCTGCCGGAAAATGCGCCCGCACCCAATCCAGGATCGCCCTACCCCGCACATGACTGTCGATCCCGATCAGAGCATGACCAGCGAGTTCCTCGACGCTACGAGGGCTACCGTGGCGCTGGCTGTAGCTTCGCGAGCAATACAGGCTCCAGTAATCCTCGAAGAGTTTGACCCCGACCAGATCGGGATGTGTCGGGGCCGGCGCTGCCCGAAGTGCGATATCGGCTTCACCCGTTGCAAGATCGCGAAGGATATTGCTGGTATCTACCTCCAGCCGAATCCCTGGATGCGCCTCCTTCAGCCGTTCGATCAAATGCGGCAAGACGACGGATGCGATAACCTCATTCGTCGTGAACCGGACGGTGCCGGTAACCGCGCGGCCAAGGCTGGAAACGGCGGCAGTAAACCCATCGACCGCCTTCGCGACAGCTTCTGCCGGAGCGAGCAACGCGCCGCCAGCCTCCGTCAGGGCGTAGCCCGTTCGCCGCTTGTCGAAAAGCTCCACTTGTATGGACGCTTCCAGCGCGGCAATCCTGCGGGACACCGTGCTCTGGCTGACCCCGAGAATCCGCGAGGCCGCCAGCGTCGATCCGGTCTCTGCGACCGCCAGCAGGTATCGCAGGTCATCGAAATTCATCGGTGCGGTCACGTTATGCAAATCCGGTGAGTGCAGCGGCAAAAACGGTGTTTGAACAAGAAACGCAGTGACCCTACACGGCTTTCCACCGCCCGTGAACAGTCTTCGCGGGCTGAAATTCTCAGGAAACCGAACCCAAGGAGCCCCCCAATGCGCGAGACGCTTGTCCCGGCCGGCACCCGTATTTTGAATGCCTACAACAACGAAACATTCGTCTTCACGCAGCCTTGCGAGGAAACGCCCACCACCCGCTTCGACGTCGTGCTCGGCAAGGGCGGGTCCGGCGGCGGCAATGCCGTGGAACACATCCATCCGCATTCAGACGAGATCTTCACCGTCCATAGCGGCCGCGTAATGGTGATGATCGACGGCAAGAAGCACTTTGCGGAAGAGGGCCAGTCCGTGACCGTCCCGAAGGGCGCGCGCCACTTCTTTCGCAATGATTGGGATGGGGAGACCCACCTGACAGTGGCCTTCCCGACGGCCCAGCAGCATCTACGGTTTTTTCTCAATCTGGCGCGCTGGACGGCCGAAGAACCGGCCTATTTCAAGGCGGATGGTTCGGTGAAACTCCTGGCGATCGCACTGGCGCTCAACGCCTTCCGCGATCACCTCTATATCTCGGGTCCGCCGATCGGCGTGCAGAAACTGCTCTTCGCAGCTCTTGCTCCCGTTGCTCGATTTCTCGGCTACCGCTTGGCGGTGAAGCCGCGCGCGGCACGGACGCCGGCGGCGAAGGACGAGATCCTGTTCGCACAGAACCTTTGACGTCAGCCTTGCGCCGCTTCCTCGCGGTGCAGCCACATCAGCTCGACCTGAACGGCCGCCTGAAAATCCATGATTTCGGCCCGCATCTCGTCTTCCGGGCATCCCAGCGCCAGGAGTTCGTTGCCAAGGCTGCGGCAGGTGGTCTTCCAGAATTCGTTTGCGGCATAGCCATTGAGGCGGTCGAGTTCCATAGCCGATCGGCGGACCAGGTCCCGGCGGTTCGCAAGCGGAAAGAAGGCGATGGTCGGGTTTGTCTGGCCGGTCATGGCTTGGCTACTCATGCGAAACATCCTCACGTTACAGGACGTGTGTAGAATCACATGGTTAATGTTCCGTTTCGGCACTAAGGGGATCCTCGAACCTGCCTTGAAACGGAACACCCCCTGCCTTGCAGCAGAGGGTGTTAGGAGATATTCGGGTGGGTATGCCCGGCCTCAGTCGGGTAGAGTATAGGCGATCACATAATCGCCGGGCTTGGTGCCGACAGACCCGTGACCACCCGCCACCATCACGACATACTGCTTGCCGTTGTCGAGCGCATAGGTCATCGGCGTCGCCTGGCCACCAGCCGGCAGGCGCGCCTGCCACAGCTGTTCGCCGGTCGTGAGATCATAGGCACGCAGATAGTCGTCGACGGCCGCACCTAGGAAGACCACGCCGCCCTTGGTGATCATCGGACCGCCGATACCGGGCACGCCGACTTTGAACGGCAGCGGCAACGGCGTCATATCGTAGACGGTGCCGTTGCGATGCTGGTAGGCGATCTGACCGGTGCGCAGATCGACGCCGGCGACCGTGCCCCATGGCGGCGCCTGGCAAGGGATGCCGAGCGGTGACAGGAACGGTCCCATCACGACGCCATAAGGTGCGCCTTCGTTGCGGTTCAGACCCTGCTCGGAGCCCTTCTCGCCTTCGCCCTTCGGCGGGATATCCGCACGGGGCACAAGCTTCGAGGTGAATGCCAGGTAGGTCGGCATGCCGAACATCACCTGCCGTTCCGGATCGACCGCAACCGAACCCCAGTTGAACGTACCGAAATTGCCGGGATAGACAAGCGTTCCATTGAGCGACGGCGGCGTGTACTGCCCCTCGTAGTTGAGCTTGTGGAACTCGATCCGGCACATCATCTGGTCGATGATCGACAGGCCCCACATGTTACGTTCCTCAAGCGTGGGCGGCCGGAAGGTCAGGTCCGATATCGGCTGCGTCGGCGAGGTGAAGTCTTCCGGAATAGCCCCGCCCGGCGCCGGGATCTCACGAACCGGAATGATCGGCTCGCCGGTCCGCCGGTCCAGAACGTAGATGTCGCCCTGCTTGGTGGGTCCAACCAGAGCCGGCACGACTGCACCCTCCTGATTGTTGATGTCTATCAGCACCGGCTGGGCCGGAACGTCCATGTCCCAGAGATCGTGATGCACGGTCTGGCGGACCCAGCGGTCCTGTCCGGTGTTCACATCGAGCGCGACAATCGACGAAGAATACTTTTCGACGCTTTCGCCACGCCCCATGCCGAGCTGGTCCGGCACCTGGTTGCCGAGCGGGATGTACACGAGGCCCAGCTGTTCATCCACCGAGAAGACGGACCAGCTGTTCGGCGAATTGGTCGTGTAGCTCTGACCTTCCCCGATCGGAGCCGTCTGGGTCGGATTGCCGCTGTCCCAGTTCCAGACCAGCGCACCGGTATTGACGTCGAAGGCGCGAATGACGCCCGACTGCGATTCCGTCGAATAGTTGTCGTTGACGGCCCCGCCGATGATGATCTTGCCTGCGGCGATAACGGGCGGCGAGGTGGAGTAGTAATAGCCTGCCGGGTTGTAGCGCATGCCCTGGCCAAGCTGTAGCGTACCACCATTGGCGAAGTTCTGGCACACGGCACCGGTTGCAGCATCAAGCGCGATAAGCCGGGCATCGGATGTCGGCAGGTAGACACGCGTGGCGCATGCAGTTCCGGCGCTGGCTGCCGGGTCCTGGTAGTAGGTTACGCCTCGGCAGGTCTGGTGCTGACGGTCGGCATTGAGACCGGCATTCGCATCGAACTTCCATTTTTCCTTGCCCGTTGCCGCATAAATGGCAATCGCCCAGTTGTGAGGCGTGCAGACATAGAGCGTGTCACCCACCTTGAGCGGCGTCACCTGGTAGGTGGTCTCTGTGACGTCTTGCGGCTGCTTCACGTCGCCGGTTTGATAGGTCCATGCGACCTCGAGATCTTTGACGTTGTCAGTGTTGATCTGAGTGAGCGGGGAGTAGCGTTGGCCGTAGGGCGTGCGGCCATACTGGTGCCAGTCACCATCCGGCACATCGCCACCGAGCGTGGGTGCGGCTGCGACCTGATCTGCCGGCAGACTGCCTGAACGGTCATAGGGGTCGGAGAAGAGGGAAATAGCCGCTGTGATGACGGCGATCAGCACCGGCACAGCCAGCGGCAGAACGGAAGCAGCGACCCGCCCGCGGCGGTGCTCCGGCCCAAGGCGACGGCGGATCCAGGGAAGCATCAGCCAGAGGCCGAGGACTACCACGAGGCCGCCACGTGTGCCGAGCTGCCACCAGTCGAGCCCCACCTCCCAGAGCGCCCAGATGAGACTGCCCACAATAAAGAGCCCATAGAGCCACAGCGCTTCCGCGCGTCTGAGAAACAAAAGCACGGCGGTCGCCAGAAAGACGATTCCGGCGATCAGATAATACAAGCTGCCACCCAGGGCGGCGAGCTGCGCTCCGCCGACCCCGAGCACGAGCCCTAAAAGGGCGAATATGCCGATGGTGATGGTCAATAACATGCCAAGTCCATTCATGTCTGGAAAGGTACGAGATGGCCCCACGCGTCGAATGGCGCGGGATAAGGGACCTGCGACATCAGTCGAACGGGAGAAACGGAGGATTGTTCCAAACCCGATGGAACAATGTTTTTGGGCCGACTCACGGGCAAAAACTCACCAACTTTCTCTTGATCCCGCACCCGCCCATTGCCATCTTGCGCCGCACAAACACGGGAGCGCGTTCCATGACAAAGGCCTTGTTGCTGATCGATATCCAGAATGGCTTTTGCCCGGGCGGCAATCTGCCGGTCGCCGAGGGCGATGCTGTGGTGCCGGTCGCCAATCGGCTGATGCTATCAGGACGATACGATTTCGTGGTCGCCTCGCAGGACTGGCACCCGGCCAACCACGGAAGCTTTGCCTCGCAGCATCCCGGCAAGAAACCCTTCGAGATGGGCGAGCTCTCCGGCCAGCCTCAGGTGATGTGGCCCGACCACTGCGTCCAGAACACGCGGGACGCAGAATTCCACCCAGATCTCGACAAGAGCCGCATAGATCATGTTCAACGCAAAGGCGAAAACCCTGCCGTCGATAGCTATTCGGCCTTCCGCGACAACGACAGGTCGGCGCTGACCGGTCTGTCCGATTATCTGAGGTCGAAGAATGTCACAGAGCTCGACCTGATGGGCCTTGCGACGGATTATTGCGTGCGCTTCTCGGCCCTTGATGCTGTCGACATGCTGCCGGGTGTCACGGTGCGGCTCATTGCTGATGGCTGTCGGGGGATCGACCCGGCAGGGGTCAAACAGGCACTCGACGCCATGGCCGATGCCGGCGTCGAAATTACAGACAGCAGCCGAATCGAAATCTGAAGACACAACTGCAAATGATTCGTGCGATTGCCTTTTTTGGCGGCACGCGTTAGAGGCGGGCCCAAGAACAAGACAGGGAGGACGCCCGGTCATGGATATCATCACCACGATCGCCGCTTTGCGGGAAAAGCTCGCAGCCCGTCGCAGAAGCGGCCAGTCGATCGGCTTCGTGCCGACAATGGGCTATCTCCACCAGGGGCATCTCAGCCTCGTCTCCCGGTCGAAGGCTGAGAATGACGCGACCGTCGTGTCGATCTTCGTCAATCCGCTGCAGTTCGGCAAGAACGAGGACCTCGAAAAGTATCCGCGCGACCTCGAGCGTGACGCAGCTCTGTTGCGCGATGCGGGCATCGACTTCCTCTTCGCGCCCTCGGTTATGGAGATGTATCCGGAGCCCATGCAGACAGTCGTCGATCTGCCGAAGCTCGGCTCGGAACTCGAAGGCGAGGCACGCCCCGGACACTTCGCAGGCGTAGCCACCGTCGTCACGAAGCTCTTCAACATCGTCCAGCCGGACGCCGCCTATTTCGGCGAGAAGGACTACCAGCAGGTCACGATCATCCAGAAGATGGTCGAGGATCTCGCCCAGCCTGTCAGGATCGTGCCGGTCTCGACCGTGCGTGAGGCAGATGGCCTCGCCTGTTCATCCCGCAATGTCTACCTGTCACCGGCAGAGCGCGCCGCTGCCGTCATCGTGCCGAAAACGCTCGCTGAGGCAGAACGCCTGCTTCTGGCGGGCATCAGAAACGTCGCGACGCTAGAAGCAAAGCTTTTGGATTTCCTGCGCACCGAACCCCTGGCCGAGCCGGAAGTCGTCGCCATCCGCGACCCTCAGACCCTTGCGCGCATCGAGACTGTCAACGGCAGTGCGCTCGTCCTCCTCTACGTTCGCTTCGGCAAGACGAAACTTCTCGACAACCGCATCATCGGCCAAGTGGCCGCCACCGGCATGGAGGCCGCCTGATATGAGCACACCACCCCGCCAGAAGCGCTTTACGCCGGCCGATATCGGTGCACTCAAGGGCGTGCGGCCAATCGTTTCGCTGACCGCCTATACCACCCCTGTTGCCCGGATCATGGACAACCATTGCGACCTGCTTTTGGTCGGCGACAGCCTCGGCATGGTGCTCTACGGCCTCGACACCACGGTCGGCGTCACCATGGAGATGATGATCGCCCATGGCCAAGCCGTGATGCGCGGCGCCAAGCGCGCCTGCGTCATCGTCGACCTGCCCTTCGGCTCCTATCAGGAGAGCAAGGAACAGGCTTTCCGCAATGCTGTGCGTCTGATGAAGGAAACCGGCTGTGACGGCGTCAAGCTGGAGGGCGGTGCGGAAATGGCGGAGACGGTCGAATTTCTCGTGTCCCGCGGCGTACCGGTCTTTGGCCATATCGGCCTGATGCCGCAACAGGTGAACACGTCGGGCGGCTACCGGTCCAAGGGCCACAGCGAAGCCGAGCAGGACAAGATCCGCCGCGATGCGAAAGCCATCGACGAGGCGGGCGCCTTCGCCATGGTGATCGAGGGAACGGTTGAGCCCCTCGCCCGCGAGATCACGACCACGGTCAAGTCCGCAACGATCGGGATTGGCGCATCACCGGCTTGCGACGGCCAGATCCTCGTCTCCGACGACATGCTCGGTCTGTTCAACGAGTTCAAGCCGCGCTTCGTCAAGCATTTCGCCGAACTCGCCAATGTCATCGACAAGGCGGTTTCGGACTACGCGGAAGAGGTGAAGGCTCGAACCTTCCCCGGACCAGAACACACCTTTCAGGTCCGGCCGAAGAAATAGGCCTTCACGCCTCAGGTCTGCGCTCCAGCTGGTCGATTCCATCGTTGACGTCATCGACATGCCGCATCAGCAAGGCCTGCGCGTCGCGAAGCCCGGCGTTGTAGAAATGAGGGCCGGCAAGTCGCAACACAGCGGCCAGCAGGCCTTCTGCCTCGAAACGGCCGATCTCCAGATCGAACTCCTCGCTGAGATACGCCTTCAGCTCCATGGTAATGTGATCTCGCGCCTCTTTGGGAAGTTTGTCGCTGGTCACTGTCTTGCTCCCCCTTGCCCGCCGTCAGTGCGCCTGATCGTCGTTATCGCCGTCAAGTATCAATGGAGATGGTCGTTCCATCAATCCTATTGGTTTGCACGTCGAGAGCCAACAGGCTAGCCAAGGCCCAAAGTCGAGAGAACTGAATGTCCCGTCGCGATCCCGCCCCCCGTTCCGAATTTGCCGAAGGCGCGTTCAAAGCCGTGCCGGTGATCATTTCCGCCGGCCCGTTCGCCATCCTCTTCGGCGCCGTCGCCGTCGCCAACGGCCAGACCGTGGCCGAAGCAACCCTCATGAGCGCGGTCGTCTATGCAGGCGCCAGCCAATTGGTCGGCATCGAACTCTTCGGCCAGCACGTGCCGCTGTGGATCGTCGTCCTGTCGATCCTGGCGGTCAATTTTCGCCATATCCTTTATTCGGCGGCGCTGACCCCGCTGATCGACCACTTCACCCTGCCCCAGAAACTCCTGAGCTTTTTCCTGCTCACCGATCCGCAGTTTGCGGAAACGCTGGCGCGCGGAGAAACCGGCCATACCGTTACTTACCGCTGGTATCTGGGCTTCGGCGCCGTGATCTATTTCCCCTGGGTCGTCATGTCTGCAATCGGTGGCCTGCTCGGCAAGATCATCGGCGATCCTGCCGTCTGGGGCATCGACGTGCTGCTGCCGATCTATTTCATGGGACTGGTGCTCGGTTTCCGCAGACGCAGCAACTTTCTGCTGATCGTCGTAGTCAGCGGCGTTGTTTCCGTCCTCGCCCAACATTTGGTCGGCGCGCCCTGGCACATCAGCATCGGTGCCATCGCCGGCGTGGCGCTCGCCGCCCTGCTGCCACCGAAAACGGAAGCCACGACCGGGGAGCAGGCGCCATGAACACGCTGTTCACGCCCTATATGGTGGTGCTGATCGTCGCTGCCGCCGTCGCCACCTATCTCACGCGGGTCGGTGGCTATGTGCTGGTCAAGCGCCTGAAGACCATGCCGCCGCGTCTGGAGGCCGCATTGAACGCGGTGCCAGCGGCGGTTTTGACCACTCTCGTAGCACCCGCCTTCTTCGCGGGCAGCATCGACATCAAGATCGCCATGGTGGCCGCCCTACTGGTTGGCCTGCGCTTCTCGGCCATCCCGATGCTGATAGCGGGATGGGTTGTCGTCATGGTGCTGCGCCAGATCCTCGTCTGACCTCAGCGCCGGAACGGCGCCGTCGCCTTCTCCAGCCAGCTGCGCTGCGCCGGATCGGAAATCAGCGGCATCAACTCATCGCGCGTCTTCTGGTGATAATCGTCCAGCCAGCGCAACTCTTCCCGCGTCAACAGATCCTCGACAATCAACCTGCGATCAATGGGAACGAAGGTGAGCGTCTCGAAACCGAGCATTGGCTGGTCGCCGCCGTCGATCGCCTCCGCTTCGCGTACATAGATCAGGTTCTCGATGCGGATGCCGAAACTGCCGGGACGATAATAGCCAGGCTCGTTCGACAGGATCATCCCCGGCAGGAGCTCCTGCGTCGACATGCGCGAAATCCGCTGCGGCCCTTCATGCACTGAGAGGTAAGAACCGACACCATGGCCGGTTCCATGGGCAAAATCCGCGCCGGCCTTCCACAGCGCGATGCGCGCCAGCGGATCGAGATCGCAGCCGCGCGTGCCTTTCGGGAAGCGCGCCATGCTGATCGCAATCATGCCCTTGAGCGCCAGCGTGAAGAAGCGCCGCTGCTCGTCCGGCACCGTGCCGACGGCGAGCGTCCGGGTGATATCGGTGGTCCCGTTCACATATTGCGCGCCCGAATCGATCAGGAACATCTCGCCCGAGTGGATCGGCCGATCGCTTTCCGTGGTCACCCGATAATGCATGATAGCGGCATGTTCGCCGGCACCGGAGATTGTCTCGAAGGAGATATCCTTGAGCGGGTTCTGCATGCGCTCGCCGACCCGCGCGCGTGTCGCTTCCAGCGCTTCGGCAGCAGCAATCTCGGTGAGGCTTCCAGGCGGTTGTTCGTCGAACCAGGAGAGAAACTCGACCATGGCAACGCCATCCTGCAGATGCGCGGCAGCGGAGCCGTTGAGCTCGACCATATTCTTCACCGCCCGCCCAAGTTTGGCGGGATCATTTCCCTCCACCACTTCGCCGCCGAAATGACGGATCAGATGGCCGAGCACATGCGGCGCGAGATCCGGATCGACGAGGATACGCGCGCCGCCGGCGGAGAGCCGCTCAAGCCGCTCGGCAAGCAGCTTCGGATCGACCTGCTCGCAGAGTTCCCCCAGATAGGTCTCCACCTCGAGATTGGTCTTGCGCGCATCGAGGAACAGTTCGGCTGTGCCATCCGCCTTGATGAAGGCTCGCGACAGCGGGTGCGGCGTATGCGGAACGTCATTGCCGCGAATGTTGAAGATCCAGGCGACGGAAGACGGATCGGTGATGAAGACGGCGGCGAGCCCCCGTTCGGTCAGATCAGCAGCGATGCGGGCGATCTTGTCTTTGGCCGGAACGCCGGCCTGGTTTTCCGCCTGGATGGCCACCTTGCCCAAAGGCTCGGCTGGACGGTCGGTCCACAGCCGATCGACCGGGTTGAACGGCAAGAGAACGAGCGCTCCGCCGATTTCCGCAAGTGCCTGTTCCAGCCGGCGCACCTCGGCTCCGGTATGCATCCAGGGATCGATACCCAGACGAAAACCTTTGGCCGCATGGTTTGCGATCCACTTGTGCGGCGGCTCGCCAACCAGATCGCCCGGCGTGAACACGGCAGGATCGACCTGTTGCGCAAGCTGCGTCACATAGCGGCCATCGACGAAGACAACGGCCTGGCTGACAGTCACCAGCAACTGGCCTGCAGAACCGGTAAACCCGGTCGCCCACGCAAGGCGTTCGGCAGAGGCTGGGACATATTCGCCCAGATACTCATCCGAGCGCGGCACGAGCAGGCCGTCGATCTTGTTGTCGGCGAACAGCCCGCGCAGGGCCTCGATGCGAGCCTTGCCGTGCTGCGGTGTGGATTTGACGTCGAAGGACTGGAACATGACATGCCTGCGCTGGTGGAGGGATTCTTGCCCGGCCTTATAGCAAGCCCGACCCGCACTGCCCATCGCCAGAATTCACCTTCCGGGGATGACGAAGAAGGCAGCTGCACCACCATTCACTCGTTATGCCTAAATTTAAGGCCGCCCTTATGTTGCTATGCAGCAATTGCACGGCTCCCGTGCCACAAGTCCCCTGCCTCGGGGCACCTGCAATGCCTATATTCACTGCATGACGACGCGCCGATCGCGTCGAACCAAAAGGAACCGAGAAATGGCCAAGTCCTTCCTGCGCACCGCCCTCGACAATCTCGTGGAAGCCCGCCAGCGCCGGGCCGATCTTTATGCCACGGGCGCCCTGCTCACCCTCGACGACGCATCGCTGAAGGCCATGGGCCTGACGCGCGATGAACTGCGCCGCCGTCCGTCGCAGCGTTCGATTATCTGAAATCATAAGATAATACCCGCTTGAGCGCTCCTCCCACGCTCGCGGACCAAGGCGCGGCATGATGCCGATGCCAAGAAGGCGGCTCATTATGGGCCGCCTTTTTTCCAACCCGGATAATGCTGGGTACCTGACTCTGCGACTCAGCCCTTCCCTTGCGTAAAGTGGATGGTCACCCAGCCATTGCGCCAAATGGTGCGCACATGCGACAAGCCCTGGCTGCTATAGGCGGCAATCACCTTCCAACGCTGGCTCGCCAGAATACCCGATAGGATCACCGAGCCATTGGGCGCCAGATGCGTCACCAGTTGCGGCGCCATCTTGATCAACGGACGCGCCAGAATATTGGCAATGATCAGATCGAAGGGGCCGTATTCTCGAAACGCCGTCGAATGAAAACCGGGTGCGGTACGGAAATCGATAGCGTCGACCACCTGGTTGCGCCGCGCATTGTCGCGCGCCACGCGCACCGCAATGGGATCGATGTCGGTGGCGAGCACAGGGATCGGCCTCAGCTTGCGCACCGCAATGGCAAGCACGCCGCTGCCCGTGCCGAGGTCGAGCGCGTTGCGCACCTTGCGAGACCGCACCACCGTTTCAATCACCTCGAGGCAGCCCGCCGTCGTTCCATGATGGCCGGTCCCGAAGGCTTGGCCGGCATCGATTTCGATGGCGATATCATGGGGCTGAACCTTGTCGCGGTCATGCGAGCCATGCACCAGGAAACGCCCCGCCCTGACCGGAGTGAGCCCTTCGAGCGACTTCGCAATCCAGTCGATATCGGGAATGACCTCCCTTTCGATCGCAAGTTCGGCAAACTCTTCGGCGATGGCGGTTTCGAAGCGTGCGCGAACCGCATCCTCGTCTTCCATCATCAGATAGATCGACGCTTCCCAGATATCAGCCTTCTCGTCGACCTCGGTGGTCGCGATGGCGAAATCCTCTTCGCCGAGTTCGAAGCCCAGCAGATCGAGAACGCGGTTGGCATTGACTTCGGTCGTGCTGACAAAAAGGCGGATCTCGCTCACGGCTGTACTTCCTCGGACGTCTGAAGGTCAGGCGTTGCGGTACAACGCAATGGCCGCCAAGGCAACCGCTTGGGCCGAAGCGCCCGTCAGCCCTTCATCAGGTTCTCGAGCTTCTTCACGGCCGTATCAGGATTTTCTCCGTAAGCGATTGTGCCCTTGAAACGACCTTCCGCGTCGAGCAGGAAGACGGAAGCCGTGTGGTCCATGGTGTAATCACCATCGGGCTTGCTCTCGTCGAGCGGCACCTTTTTGGCATAGACCCGGAACCCCTTGATGACTTCGGCAACCTTGGCCGGATCGCCGGCGATCCCGGTGACGCGATCGGTGACGTTGGAGATGTACTGACCGAGAATGGCCGGAGTGTCGCGCTCCGGATCGACCGTGACAAAATAGGCCTGCAGGCCCTTCGCCTCTGGATCGACCTTCTTCAGCCAACCGTCGAGTTCGAACAATGTGGTCGGGCAGACCTCAGGGCAATGGGTAAAGCCGAAGAACAGCGCCGTCGGCTTGCCGCGAAACGCCTGCTCGCTGATCGGCTGACCGTTCTGATCCACAAGCTGGAACGGCACGCCGAACGGTGCCTCCGCGATCTTGTCGCTCGACTGCGTGACACTGTAAGTCAACCAGCCGAGCGCACCGGCCATGATGATGACGGCAGTCCACAAGACGACACGAACGGCTTTCATGAAGGGCAATCCTCGGCATTAAAAGAGAGTTGTTGAGCGGATAGGCCTAAGAACGCCGAAAAGCAATTCAACTCGTCGCAAGAGACTGCACAGCGCCGATTTGTCACGGCGCAACATGCCTTGAGAAAATCAGAAGCAATAGGCGAGACCGGAGTCGACTAGAGCGAGAAAGATCTCGCCGCCGAAGCGCAACCAGCCGAGGAAAATGACGAACGCCATCAGCACCGCAGCAAGCCCAAGGGCAGCCAGGGGAAGATAACGGGGCCGGTGTTGCGAGTACATCATCCGTGAATGATAGCGCATTGCGAGCCGGAAGACACGCCCGATCGCCCCTTGCACGCGAACTTGACGGATATCAAGGAATGGAATCAGATTTTGCTGCCAGATTGATGGAGCGACCGGCGTCTTGGGAGGGACAGATGGACCAGCATATCATCAGAGACGGCTCTTTGCCGAAATTTCGGATCAATCGGCTGACGCTTCAGGATGTCGTCGCCTCCTTTGCCGACGGATGGCGCGATTTCCGCAGCTACCCTGTCTATGGTCTGTTCTTTGGAGCCATCTACGCGCTTGGCGGGCTCTTCATCGCGGTCATGCTGGCCTATTACCATCTGCCCTGGATGATTATCCCGGTTGCCATCGGCTTTCCGCTCGTCGGCCCCTTCGTTGCGGTCGGCATCTATGAAATCAGCCGGCGTCATCAGGCAGGTGAACCGATCGGATGGAAAGCTGTCCTCGCCGAGGTCTTCCGCCAGCGCGAGCGTCAACTGTCGTGGATGGCATTCGTGGTGCTTTTCATCTTCTGGATCTGGATCTATCAGGTTCGCCTGCTGATGGCACTTCTTCTCGGCTTCCGCATTCCAGCCACGCTGGATGCCTTTGCCAATCTCGTGCTCTACACCCCCGAAGGCCTGACCTTCCTCGCCATCGGAACCGTGGTGGGTGCCGTGCTGGCGACTATCCTCTTCACTGCAACTGTCATTTCGATGCCTCTTCTCCTGGATCACGATCCCGATTTCGTCACCGCCATGCTGACGAGCATGAGAACAGTCATGGAGAACCCCCTACCGATGCTCACCTTCGGTTTCGTCATTGCAGTGGCGGCCTTCCTCGCTCTCCTGCCTGTTTTCGCTGGCCTGCTCGTGGTCCTTCCAGTTGCAGGCCACGCGACCTGGCATCTTTATCGCCGCGCCATTTCGATCCCCGCATGACGGACGAACATATCAGCTCTCAA
Source organism: Rhizobium glycinendophyticum (assembly GCF_006443685.1). NCBI lineage: Bacteria > Pseudomonadati > Pseudomonadota > Alphaproteobacteria > Hyphomicrobiales > Rhizobiaceae > Peteryoungia > Peteryoungia glycinendophytica. The sequence continues at coordinate 2,398,904 of NZ_VFYP01000001.1, forward strand.
GCCTAGGTTAAATTAGCTTACGTTTAACTATAGTATGCGAGTCTCACTCCGCGTCGTGGTGGGAATACCACGCGGGACATGACTGTCCAACAGGTCCTGCCTGGCTTCGCATGATATTGACGCAGCGCGCATAGGCCGCTGGAGAGCCTGGGGAGACACAGCTTGTTGAACTACATTACGGGTAAGAACCTGTCGGTCAGGCAACGTCTGATGACCTTGGGAGCCGCGGCCGTGCTGGGCATCGGCTCGATGCTGGCGGTCGGCTGGTACCAGAACGCGCAGCTTAACCTTTCGCTGGAGCGCGCCATCGCGGTCAAGGACGAGGTGGAGAAGGTCAACGAGATGCGGCTGGCCAATGCCAACCTTGTTCTGGCGGCCATGGACACGATCATCGACCGGGAAGAAGGCAGCATTCAGCCGGAGCGCCTCGACATCATCAACGCCGCTGCCACGATCCTCACCGAAGGAAGCGCCACACTCAAGGACATCGCCGCTGAAGCGGGTGCGTCCAGCGAGGTGGGAAACTACAACCAGGATCTGCAGACCGTGGTCCAGGCGATCAAGGTTGACCTGAAGCGCATGGTGGAGACGGGCGCCGCGGAAGCAGACTATGCGGCGATCGATGACGCCATCGACGGCGCCGGAGAGCGCGTGGGCACGACGTTGAACAATATCTCGGCGCTTGGCGGCAATGTCGTCGCGGAACGCGTCGCAGAAGCAACGCAGCGCAGCGCAGAGGCTCTGCACGTTCAACTCATTCTCGGATCTATCGCCTTCGTCACCGTGCTTGCTCTTCAGTTCATTCACGGCAACTCCATCGCCAACGGCATCCGCGCCGTCGCCCGCAGCATGCAGCGCATTGTCGACGGCGATTACAACGCTATAATCGAAGGGACCGAGCGCGGCGATGAGATAGGTCGTATGGCCAAGTCGGCCGACGTCTTTCGGCTGGCGGCTATTGAAAAACAGGACCTCGAGGAAAGCACCCGCAGTCAGCGCCTGCAGGACGAGGCGGAACGCGAGCGCCGGATGTCGACGGCTGAAGCCGATACCCGCGCCCTGAAGCTCGCCGTGGAAGCGCTGGGCGAAGGTCTGAAAAATCTGTCTGAAGGAGACCTCTCGGCCGAGATCACCGTGACTTTCCCGGCCGATCTTGAACGGCTGCGGCACGATTTCAACGACGTCTCGACCAGACTTAAAACGGTGATGACGGAAATCGCCAACAACAGCAGCTCCATCCACGCCAACAGCCAGCAGATGCGCAGTGCCGCCGATGACCTCGCCCGCCGCACGGAGCAGCAGGCTGCATCGCTGGAGGAAACCTCCGCCGCGCTGTCCGAGATTACCCAGACCGTCAAGACCTCGACCGAACGCGCCGAGGAAGCAAGCCACATGGTCGACAACGCCAAGGACTATGCGGAGAAGTCCGGCGCCGTGGTCAACGACGCCATGGCGGCCATGAACCGGATCGAGGACGCCACCGGCGAAATCGGCAAGATCATCAATGTGATCGATGAAATCGCCTTCCAGACCAACCTTCTGGCGCTCAATGCCGGCGTCGAGGCCGCCCGTGCCGGTGATGCAGGCAAGGGTTTTGCAGTCGTTGCCCAGGAAGTCCGGGCTCTGGCCGGTCGCGCCGCAGAAGCGGCGCGCGACATCAAGACACTGGTCACCCGATCCAGCGAGGAAGTCCGCAGCGGCGTCGATCTTGTCACGGCAACGGGTGAGGCCCTTCACCGAATTGGAGAAGATGTTTTACGAATTAATGAGCACGTTAAGGCAATCGTTACCAGCGCGCGTGAACAATCAGTTGGACTGAGCGAGATCAATTCGGCCGTCGGGCAGATGGACCAGGTCACGCAGCAGAATGCGGCGATGGTGGAGCAGACCAACGCGGCATCCCATACCCTGGCCAGCGACGCAGAAAACCTGTCGCGCTTGGTCGGCCAGTTCAAGATGAACTTGGACCAGACTGCTCATGCACATGTTTCGGAGCCGGCCGCCGCCGCTGCTCCTGCAAGACCCTCTCCCGCGCGTGCCCTGATCCAAAAGGTAGCCGGGACTTTCAACCGAACGGCCTCGGCATCCGCGAGCGGTGCCGCTGCAAAAGAACACTGGGAAGAGTTCTAAGATGAGCAATGCTATCAAACAGTCGGGTGCGTATCTCGAAATCGTATCCTTCCATCTCGGCGATCAAGAATTCTGCATCGACATCATGGCGATCCGGGAAATCCGCGGCTGGGCGCCTGTGACCCCGATGCCGCACACGCCGCCTTACGTGCTTGGCCTGATCAACCTGCGCGGCGCCGTCATTCCTGTCATCGACATGGCGTGCCGTCTGGGCATGAAAATGACCGAACCGTCCGAACGCGCCGCGATCATCGTGACCGATATCGCCGGTAAGCTGGTCGGGCTTCTGGTCGAACAGGTCTCAGACATGATGACGATCCGTTCCGAAGACCTGCAGCCGGCACCGGAAATCATCCCGGAAGCCCAGCGCGCCTTCTGCCGCGGTATCGTTGCCCTCGAAAAGTCGATGGTCTGCTTCCTCAACCTCGACACCGTGATCGCCGACGAACTGGCTCAGGCTGCCTGAGCCGACTGCTCTTCCCGAGACATCCGCTCCGGTCCCAAGGGCGGATCTGAAAGCTCGCAGCGCGATTGGCCGACAGCCAGTCGCGCTTTCGGCTGTGATTGACGCTCACTATTTGGTTATTTTCACCGGCCGTTTTTTTGATGGAACGGACGGCGCATCGTCACGTTTCTCCATGGCTTCCGACCAAGGGAAGTTTTTACAACGAAAACAAGGAGAAACACCATGAATTCTGCTGTAAAGCTCGCTCTCGCCGGTGCTATGTCCATTGCCCCGGCGACCGGCGCTGCCTTGGCTCAGGCGACCACCCCCATGGTGGATTCGACCACGACCGGCTCGACGACTATGACCGAAGGCCTCACCATCGTGCAGATGAGCTCGCTCAATGACGAGAGCACGCGTGAGAAGTTCACCAAGATCGAGCGGCTTTCGAAGAGCGAGACGGCCATGGCAGAGGCGCAGGCCGAACTCCAGAACGATCCCACCCTGGTTGCCGCCCTCGACGCGAAAAATGTCCAGCTTACCAATGTGGTCCTCGTCGAAACGGCCGCCAACGGTGGCAAGGTCGTCTACATCAAGTAACAGACCGATTGCAGACCAAGCAAAGACGCCCTGGAACTTCTGGTTCCAGGGCGTTCTCCATGAGTGCAGACGGTTTGAGTGCAGACGATCAATCGCCACGTTGACCGACAAGAAGTACCTTAGTTCGGCTTGCCATTCGCCCAGGTGACGTTCTGGTTGAACAAGGGCACGGTAGAAATCGACATCTTGGCCGATCCCTCCACCACCTGGCGGGAATGCGCCAGATAGATCAGCGTGTCATTCGTCTTGTCATAGATGCGATTGACGACCAGAGACTTCCAGATAATCGAGCGCCCCTCGCGAAACACCTCCTCGCCCTCTTCCGACAGATCGATCTTGCCGATCTCGATCGGACCCGTCTGGCGGCATGCGATGGAATTGTTGGACGGGTCCTCGAACCAGTTGCCCTTGCTCAGTCGATCGATGATCGAGCGGTCAAAATAGGTCACGTGGCAGGTGACGCCCTTCACCTCAGGATCCGTGACGGCCTCGACGACGATGTCATTGCCGACCCAGTCGACACCGACCTTTCCGACGACTTCCGCAACAGCGGGGGCTGCGATGCCGGCGGCAAGGGCAGCGATGATGAACAGTCGACGAGACATGACCTCACTCCTTTGTGATCGATAGCCTCTAGATAAGTCGCCGCATCAGCCTTGCAAGGCAACAGCCGTTCGCTTTGGCTTGCGGGCAAACGAGCAGGCATCATAACCGCCGCGATGGATCCGGCCGGGATTGAGCGCGAGACGACTCGCGAGATCGATTAGACCCGTCGCCCCCGCTTCCGCCGCCATGGCCAGACAGGCCTCTGCGCAGATTCGCGCGTCTTCCGCAGCGTTATGGTGCTGGAACGAGAGCCCAAGATGCGCCGCCAGCACGTTTAGTCGGTGTGAACCGAGGTCCGGCCAGTGACGCTGGGCGAGCTTGACGCTGCACAGATAGGAGAATTCCGGATAGGCCATTCCATAGAGATCGAGACTGGCGCGGATCACCGAAAAGTCGAAGGCGGCGTTGTGGGCGACCAGCGTTGCGCCTTCGAAATCATCGAAGAACTCCGCCATCACGTCGGGAAATTCCGGCGCGAAGGCGACGTGTTCGGGCCTGATGCCGTGGATAGCCGTGTTGAACGGCGAAAATCTGTTGCCCGGCGGCCGGATGAGCCGCTCCTCGACCCGCACCACCAAGCCGTTCTCAATAAAGGCGAGGCCGATGGAGCAGGCACTTGCGCGCGCCTCCGTGGCAGTTTCGAAATCGATGGCGATCGCACGCTCGGCGAGAGGTGTCGTGGTGAACATGCAACGGGCATAGACCGACGAGAAGATTCGAGCAACCGCTCCGACCACAACCCTTGACAGGCAGGCGATCTGCCAGCAGCTTTGGCGCATGACGTTTGCACGATCGGCCCTTCTCGTGACCATGCTCACCGTCGTCCTGTTTCAGGGCGCTGGGCGTGTCTTTATGGCCTGATCGGCCGCAAGTCATTCCCCGGCAACCCTGCGAGACAGCCGGGGTTGCAGGACAAACCGGCTCTCTCCACCGATCGAGAAAGAGCCTATGCCTCAACTTCACAGTCTTCCCCCTGTTTCCTCCGCAGTAGCGTGGCCTCAGGGACTGGTCATCAGACCTGCCACGCCCGCAGACGCTCAGCAGATTGCGGATTTTCACAATCTACCCGGCTACCGCGCCGGCACCCTGCGTCTGCCTTATCAATCGGCTGAGGAGGTCCGCAGATTCCTTGAACAGCCGCGCGGTGACGGGATCTTTATGGTCGCGGTGATGGATGAAATGGTGGTCGGGGATATTGGCCTTGTCCGCGCCAATGGACGCCGTAGTCACACGGCCACCGTCGGGATGGGTGTCCACGACGCCTACCAGCGCCGCGGCATCGGCCGCGCCCTGCTCGGCGAAATCGTCGCGATATCCGACGAATGGCTCAACCTGCATCGGTTGGAGCTAACGGTCTTCTGCGACAACCACGCGGCCGTGACCCTTTACCAGTCCTTCGGATTTGAAACGGAAGGTGTACACCGGGCCTATGCCTTTCGCGCCGGCGCCTATGCCGATGTCTTCGGCATGGCGCGGTTGCGCAAGTGAAGCCATTGAGGGCGTCTGGCGTCATTGTGCCGGCGCCTTCACCATCTCCCGCCTTTTCAGCCCGGCCCCCTGTACTTTTGCGGAGGTTCCGGGTAGGAACGGCGCCAACATACCCGCACTCGGCGGGCGCGGCGCCTGTGCCCGCACCATCCATCACTTTCGAAAGACAAATGCATGACGAATTTTGACGCCATCGTCCCGGCGATTGCCGAGGCCTTGCGCAAGCGTGGCTATGAAACCCTGACCCCCGTTCAGGAAGCCATGATCGACCCCGAGCTGCTGGGCCGTGACGCACTCGTGTCCGCCCAGACCGGGTCTGGCAAGACGGTGGCCTTCGGTCTCGCCATGGCACCCACCCTTCTGGAGGGCGAAGCACGCTTCGGCCGCGCCGGAAAGCCGCTGGCCCTCGCAATTGCCCCCACCCGTGAACTGGCCATGCAGGTCCAGCGCGAACTGGAATGGCTTTACGCGGAAACCGGCGCCATCATCGGCTCCTGCGTCGGCGGCATGGACATCCGCAACGAGCGGCGCGCGCTAGAACGCGGTGCCCATATCATCGTCGGCACCCCGGGCCGGCTACGTGACCATATCACCCGCCGCGCACTGGATCTGTCTGAACTGAAGGTCGTCGTGCTCGACGAGGCCGACGAGATGCTCGATCTCGGTTTCCGCGAAGACCTGGAATTCATTCTTGAAGAATCGCCAGACGATCGCCGTACCATGATGTTCTCGGCCACCGTGTCGCGTTCCATCGCCGATCTCGCCAAGAGCTACCAGCGCGATGCCCGCCGCATCGAAACGGTGTCGGAAACGAAGCAGCACGTCGACATTGAATATCGTGCGCTGATGGTCGCCAATCCCGACCGCGAAAACGCCATCATCAATGTTCTGCGCTTCTATGAGGCGCGCAATGCCATCGTGTTCTGCTCGACCCGGGCAGCCGTCAATCACCTCACCGCCCGCCTGCACAATCGCGGCTTCTCGGTCGTGGCACTGTCAGGCGAACTGTCGCAGAACGAGCGCACCCACGCGCTGCAGGCCATGCGCGACGGCCGCGCCCGCGTTTGCATCGCAACCGACGTCGCCGCCCGAGGCATCGACTTGCCAGGCCTCGAACTCGTCATCCACGCAGACCTGCCGACCAATTCGGAAACCCTTCTACACCGCTCTGGCCGCACCGGCCGCGCCGGCAACAAGGGCGTCTCCGCCCTCATCGTGCCGAACAGCGCCCGCCGCAAGGCCGAGCGTCTGCTCGGTGGCGCCAATGTCCGTCCGACCTGGGCACTTCCGCCCTCGGCCGACGAAGTCATGGCCCGCGACGACGAAAGGCTGATGGCTGATCCGTCGCTGACACAGCCGATCGGCGAAGACGAAAGCGCCATGGTCGCGACCCTGCTCGAAACCCATGGAGCCGAACAGGTCGCCGCCGCTTTCCTGCGCCTGCAGCGTGGCAATCGATCGGCCCCGGAAGATCTCATTCCCGTCAACCCCGAAGCCGTGCGCAAGCAGCGCGAGCCGGACTATGCAAACCCGTCCAGCGCCGCCACCAAGCCGCGCAGCGAGTTCGGCCCAAGCGTCTGGTTCTCGGTGTCGGTCGGTCGTCGCCAGAACGCCGAGCCGCGCTGGCTGATCCCGATGCTCTGCCGCAACGGCAACATCACCAAGAACGAAATCGGCGCGATCAAGATGCAGCAGGAGGAGACCTTTATCGAGATCTCCGAAAGCGGCCTCGACACCTTCGTCGCAGCTCTTGGCCCCAATGCCGCGCTTGAGCGCGGCATCACCGTGCAGCGCTTGCCGGGCATGCCGAATTTCAACGCCGCTCCGAAAGAACGTCCCGCCCGCCCGCCACGCGAAGAAGGGGAACGTCATCCCAACGCCGAAAAGAAGCCCTTCGGCGAGAAGAAGGCCTATGGTGATAAGAAGCCATATGGCGACAAAAAGTCCTTTGGCGACAAGAAGCCCTACGGTGACAAGCCGGCCTACGGTGACAAGAAGCCCTATGCCCGCAAGGACGAGGCCCCGGCCCGCGCACCGCGCGACTCGATGGCCGCAACCGACGCTGAAGTCTGGGGCGATGCCCCCGCCAAGCCTGCCTTCAAGAAGCCGAAGGGTGCCTCCAACGCCTGGGAGAAGTCGGCCAAGCCCGATTGGGCTGGCAAGCCGAAGGGTGACAAGCCTGCTTACGCTGGTAAGCCCAAGGGCAAGTTCGATGACCGCGGTGGTACAGGCGGACAGAAGAAGAAGACTTTCAAGCCCAAGGGTTGACCGGTAAGCCGGCAGCATCGCCGGGCAAGAGAAGGCCGGCCCCGAGCCGGCCATCATCTGTCTCGCCGCTGATCTCGACAGTCGGCACAGTTTAGTCAGTCTCTGATGGAACAACATCTTTCCCTCCCGCATTGTCGGCGGGCAGGGCAAGGTGGAACAATGGCTTCGACACAGACACGGCAGACGACACGCACGGACGTCGACGCTTTTCTGAGGGGCATTGCCCGCGGCTTTGCCGGCGCGCTGCTCTTTTCGATTCCGATGTTGATGACGATGGAGATGTGGTTCCTCGGCTTTTACATGTCGCGGGAACGGCTGCTGCTCCTCTTGATCCTCAACATGCCGCTGCTTTTGGTACTCTCTCACCGCATCGGCTTCGAACATACCGCCACCTGGACGCAATCCGCCCGTGACGCGATCGTCGCCTATGGCATGGGCATTATCGCGAGCGCCGCGATCCTCGTCCTGCTCGGGGTCGTCACCATCGACATGCCGCCGGACCAGTGGATCGGCATGGTCGCGGTCCAGGCCGTGCCCGCGAGCATCGGCGCCATGCTCGGCCGCAGCCAGCTCAGCATGTCCGATGACGACGACGAGGATGGCGACAATGAAGACGAGCGGGAGGAAAAGCCCGGCACGAGTTACGCCACCGAACTGTTCATGATGGCCGTCGGCGCGCTGTTTCTCTCCCTGAATCTCGCCCCGACCGAAGAGATGATCCTGCTCGCCTACAAGATGACGCCCTGGCATGCTCTGGCGCTCGCGGTGATTTCCATCCTGCTGATGCACGGTTTCGTCTATGCGCTCGCCTTCCGCGGAAGCCATTCCCTTCAGCAGGACGAGCCGCGTTGGCACGCCTTCATCCGCTTTACCCTGCCCGGCTACGTGGTTGCCCTCGCCGTCAGCCTTTATGCCCTCTGGACTTTCGAGCGGCTCGACGGAATGGCTGCCATCGAGGCCCTGCTGGTCGTGATCGTGCTGGCTTTTCCCGCTGCCGTCGGCGCGGCCGCAGCCCGGCTGATATTGTGAGGTCCCCGTCATGAGTTCAAATCCCAACAATATCGAACAGCTGCGGCCCCACTGGATTGAATGGCTGACCGGCCTTGTCTCGCTCGCCGCCATCTGCGCCGTCATCGGCTGGCTCGCCGTGGATATCTGGACGACGGACGATCGCCAGCCAGAACTGGTCGCGCGCGTCGTCTCGGCGGAAAAGGTCGCGACTGGCTTCCAGGTCGTCTTCGAACTGCGCAACAGGGCAACACTCGCGGCGGCGGGCGTCGAAGTCCGCGCGCAACTGTCGCAACAGGCCCGTCTCGTTGAGGAAGCGGAAGTGACCTTTGACTATGTCGCTGCAGGCTCCACTGCACGCGGCGCAGTCATCTTCGAAAACGACCCCGCTCGCCTCGCGCTCAGCATCCGGGCCGTCGGTTTCACCGAGCCATAGAGGTAACAGACCGAAATTGGCAACAACGCAATCTTAAGTTACACCTTCATGGAAACTTAATTTTTGAAGGGTTACAAATACTACACGCTTGAAGTGCATCAAGGCGCACACAGCGACAGTAAGGTAGAATAAAGCTTCGCCCGCTGACAGACACTGCATGCGAATGTCGCCCTCGAACGTCGGCAGACTTCTTTCAGCATGAACTCAATCTGACGCGAACACTTTAAGAGAACTGGGCAGAATCCGATGCTGAAGCAACAGATTGAATCCTGGGTCATCCGCGACATCGGCTTGACGGAGTTCGACAATTGGGCGCCGGTCATCCGGTTCGGCACACGGCTCTCCATCCGCACCTCGATCATCGCCTGCCTCATGGTCGCAGGCCTGTTGATCGTCCTATGGTCGCTCGGCATCCTGCGCAATCCGCTGATCCATGATCTGATCATCGGCTGCGGCATTTCCATCATCGTCGCCTATAGCCTGACCATGCTCTCGTCCATGTATATGGGTTATGCGGTCATTCACCTCGCCCGCACGCGGCGCGAATTCCAGCACCAGAGCCGTCACGACATGCTCTCGGGCCTCCTCAACCGCCGCGCCTTCATTGCTGACATTTCGAAAGTGGAGCACGGACATCTGCTCATCCTCGATATCGACCGCTTCAAGCAGGTCAACGATCGCTACGGCCATCTGGCGGGTGATGATGTCATCGTCGCGGTCGCACACACGCTGCGCGAACACATCAAGGAGCCGCATCTTGCAGCCCGCGTCGGAGGCGAGGAATTTGCAGTGCTGTTTTGCGATCTCGACCACGGCGAGATGATGCAGACCGCCGAAAAGCTGCGCCGCGCCGTCGCCGCCCGTCCGATCGACAGCATACAGCAGACGATCTCGGTCACCGTCTCCGGCGGCATTGCCGATTTCTCGCCGACCCGCGACTTCTCGGCCGTCTACGCCGCCGCCGACCACGCCCTGTATCTCGCCAAGAGCGCCGGCCGAAACCGCCTCTATCACGAACGCGACGCCACCCGCAGCATGCCCTCCGACCAGCCGATCTACGGCGCCATTCTCGACCACGCCGACGCAACGTTTACTGCTGCGTGAGCGATCATCCCCCGATCAGCGCCAGCCACTCGTCTTCCGTCATCACGGCGACAGCCAGTTCCCGTGCTTTATCGAGTTTGGAACCGGCACCTGGACCAGCGACCACGTAATCCGTCTTTTTTGAAACCGAGCCAGCGACCTTGGCGCCAAGCCCCTCCGCGCGTGCCTTGGCTTCGTCGCGGGTAAAGCGTTCGAGCGAGCCGGTAAAGACGACGGTCTTGCCCGCAACTGGACTGTCGCTGGCGACCGGGGCCTCCGCATCGAGCGGCCGCACTTCGGCCAGCAGGCGCTGAACCACCTCCAGATTGCGCGGTTCTTTGAAGAACTCGACGATGGAGGCCGCCACCACTTCACCGATCCCCTCGATAGCATTCAACTCGTTCCAGGCATCCCCGAATTTCGGTGCGGCCGCTTCCATGCCTTCGGCAAAGACGCGGTACGAGCCATAGGAGCGGGACAGCAGTTTGGCAGTCGTCTCGCCGACATGGCGGATGCCGAGCGCGAAGATGAAACGATGGAGCGCAATCTCCCGTCGTGCATCAATTGCTTCGAACAGTTTTCGGACGCTGACACGGCCAAAGCCTTCGATATTCTCAAGCTTCGTCAGCGACCTTTCCTGCCGTTCCTTCAGCGTGAAGATGTCAGGGGCGGTCCGGATCATCAGCGCCGGGTCATCGCTTTCAAAGAAGAAGTCGACCTGCTTCGTGCCGAGACCTTCTATATCGAAGGCGTTGCGCGAGACGAAATGTTTGATGTGTTCGACCGCCTGCGCCCGGCACACGAAGCCACCTGTGCAGCGGGTGACGGAATCGAGTTTGCCCGTCTTCTCGTTCTTCTCGCGCACGGCATGGCTTCCACAGACCGGGCACTGCGTCGGGAAGATATACTTCGACGTTTTTTCCGGTCGCTTCTCCATGACCACGTCGAGAACCTGCGGAATAACGTCGCCGGCGCGCTGCACGATGACCGTGTCACCGATCCGGATGTCGTGTCCTTCCTCGCGAATACGTTGGCCGGCATTGCCGATGCCCTCGATGTAATCGGCATTGTGCAGCGTGGCATTAGTGACCACCACACCGCCGACGGTCACGGGCGTCAGCCGCGCGACAGGCGTCAGTGCCCCAGTACGGCCGACCTGAATGTCGATCGCTTCGACCGTGGTGAAAGCCTGTTCGGCGGGAAACTTGTGTGCCGTCGCCCAGCGCGGCGAGCGCGAGCGGAAACCGAGCCTGGCCTGAAGATCTAGCCGGTCAACCTTATAGACGACACCATCGATGTCGTAGTCGAGGTCGGCGCGCTTGAGACCAATATCGCGGTAATGGCCAATGATCTCCTCAACCGACGTTAGACGCCGCGTCAATGGATTGACCGGGAAGCCCCAGCGCTGAAACACCTCGACCATGCCTGACTGCGTCTCGGCCGGCATCGTGCTCATCTCGCCCCAGGCATAGGCAAAGAAGCGCAGCTTGCGGCTCGCCGTCACCTTCGCATCGAGCTGGCGCAGAGAACCGGAAGCCGTGTTGCGCGGGTTCACGTAGGGCTGTTTGCCCTCCGCCTCCATCTGCGCATTGAGCGCCAGGAAATCCGACTTCGCCATGTAGACTTCGCCGCGCACCTCCACCACATCGGGTGCATCCGCGGGCAGTTCCTCCGGAATTTCCTTGATCGTGCGGATATTGGCCGTGACGTTTTCACCGGTCGTGCCATCGCCGCGCGTGGCGGCCGTCACCAGCTTGCGGTTCTCGTAGCGCAGCGACATCGACAAGCCGTCGATCTTCGGCTCTGCGGTGAAAGCAATGGAGCCGTCGGGGATCTGCCCGAGGAAGCGATAGACTGACCCGACGAAATCCTGGACATCCTCGTCGGAAAAGGCGTTGTCGAGCGAGAGCATCGGCCGGGCGTGCACGACCTGGGCAAAGATGCCGGCGGGTGCAGCACCGACACGCTGCGACGGGCTGTCGGTTCTGACCAGTTGCGGAAACTGCGCCTCGATCGCGTCGTTGCGCCGCTTCAGCGCATCGTAGTCCGCGTCAGATATCTCCGGCTGATCCTTGCCATGATAGAGCGCATCGTGATGAGCGATTTCGGCCGACAGCCGTTGCAGCTCGGCCCTGGCCTGGTCTTCCGTCAGGTCCTCGACTGCTACTGCGCCCGCGGCCAAATCCGTGCCCAAATTCGTGCTCATGCCGTTCTCCGAATGCGTTTCCCGACGGTCTTAATCGAAATTCCCGGAATGAAAAGCCGTCTCAACCACTCTCTCCTCAATCCTTCAGGCTCTTCAAATCCACCCGTGCGGTGAGCGGCAGATGATCAGACGCCATCCGCGCCAGGGGCGTGTCATGCACGGTGATATCGGTGATCAGTCCCGTGCGATTGGCCAAGATACGGTCGAGAGACAGGACGGGCAACCGAGCGGGGAAGCTGGGGATCGGCGGCGGTAGCGGCCCGAACACCGGCTCCAGCCGGGTGAGTGCCGAACCCGGCCCCAGCCGCCATTCGTTGAAGTCCCCCATCAGCAGCGTCGGCCGCTCGCTGCGAGACTGCAGGATGTCGAGAATGAAATCCGCCTGCTGCCGTCTGGCCCAGCGCATCAGGCCGAGATGGGCCGCTATCACCCTCAGGCCCGATCGGCCTTCCCGCCCCTGCAATTCGATTTCCGCTACCAGCGCCCCACGTGGCTCAAGCCCCGGCAGCGACACCTGGTGCACGTCTTCGACTATCCCCTCGCGAAACAAGAGCACATTGCCACACCATCCATGCGACTTTGCCCCGCTCATCACCGGAACCGGCAGCAAGCCCGTCTCCAGCCGCAACCGGTTGAGATCGAGCAGGCCCGACCGCTCGCCAAAGCGCTGGTCAGCTTCTTGCAGCGCGATCACGTCTGGCCGCATTTCCTGGATCACATCGATGATCCGCCCCGGGTCGAAACGCCCGTCGGTGCCGACACATTTATGCACGTTGTAGGAAGCGACCGTCATGACCCCGTCGCCGGGTTGGCCCGTGGCAGCACCCTCCGGACGTTGGCGCCGGTTGCGCAAGGAGGTCATCATCGTACGCGCCAGGCTCGGTCTGCTCGTCTTCATGGAACCTCGTCAGTTGCGCGTCGTCAGACGCAAGGCTTGAAGTCTCACGCAGCCGCCCGAAAGCGGCGCTTCTTCAGAGATAGGGCGATCCCAGCCAGAATAAACGATCGATCAGCCGCAACCAGAATGGACGCGCCCTCAGCATGTCGCTGGTCAGTTCTTGAGCCGTCGTCAACGTCGCATCGATACGCGCACCGATCTGGGCGGCGAGATCAGGATCGTAGACCTCCAAGTCGATTTCGAAATTCAGCCGAAGCGACCGCGAATCGAGATTGGACGAGCCGACGAAGCACCACTGCTCGTCGACCACCATCAGCTTGGAGTGATCGAATGGCCCCTCTGCCATGTAGACCCGGCATCCCTCCCGAAGGACCTGGTCGAACTGCGCCATCATCGCACGCGCGACGATGGCCAGATTGTTCTTCGCCGGCACCACGATCTCGACCTGAACGCCCCGGCGGGCCGCAGTGTTGAGCGCGGCGATGAAGGTCGTATCCGGCAAGAAATAGGGCGAGACGATCCGGATAGTTCGCTCGGCGACGGAAAAAGCGCCCATCAGCAGCCGGTGATTGGTCTCCAGATGCGCGTCCGGCCCCGAGACCACAGCCCGCACTGCGGTCCCCTCGCCCGGCATCGCACCTTCAAGCCGAATGCTCCAGGCTGGCGACAGAAGAACCTCCTTCGTCTCGAAATGCCAATCCTCGGCCGCAACCGCAAGAATGTCCGCCACCACCGGCCCGGTGATCCGGAAATGCGTGTCCCGCGCCGCCTCGGGTCCGGTAAAGCCGGCCCGGATGTTCATGCCCCCGACAAAGGCGACGGCGCCGTCAACGACGAGGATCTTCCTGTGTGTGCGCAGGTTCGCATAAGGCAGCCGCAGCCCCATGATGACCTGCCCATTGAAGCTCGCGACAGGCACGCCATTGTCTTCCAGATAACCGATGATGCTCGGGACGCTGTATCGCGCCCCCACGGCATCCACCAGCACGCGCACACTCACCCCGCGGCGGTGCGCTGCGATCAGGCAATCGGCCACGCGCCGTCCCACAGCATCACGGTCGAAGATATACGTCTCCAGAATGATGCTGCACGCAGCGGCGTCGATCGCCGCGCACATGGCATCAAATGTCTGTTCGCCGGACGACAGAAGTACAATGCTGTTGCCGGACGACAGGGGATGCCGGGTAACCCGATCCCCAAGCAGCTTCATCTGGCCGAATCGCACACCGAAGGTCGCGATCACCTGTTCCCGGCTGATGGCGAACTGCGACAGGCTGCGCCAGATCTCGTCCAGCGCCAGCGCCCGTCGAGACATCAGCGATTTGCGTCGGATGCGGTTGATGCCGGCCACAGCATAGATGAGAGCGCCGACCAGCGGCGATAGAATGATCACCCCCACCCAGCCGAGCGCCGAGCGGACTTCGCGCTTGGTCATGGCCGCATGGATCGCCGCGACCGTGCCGAGCACGACGGAGAGCACGGCAAGGGTCTCGGCCCAATAGGTTTCGATCACGGCAAACATGAGGGTCCAGCGAAACGGGTTTTACTCAGGACTGCAACGAAACACGGGGAGATCGGTTCGATTACGTCTCGCCGGCAAGGAGCTTGGCGGCCGCCGCACGCGCTTCCTCGGTTACCGACGCGCCGGCGAGCATGCGGGCGATTTCCTCGCGCCTATGCTCCGGCTCCATCACGGCCACCCGCGTCGCGATCTTGTCGCCGGCATCGCCAGCCGGTCCTTTGGATATCAGGAAATGCGTCGAGGCGCGTGCTGCCACCTGCGGCGCATGTGTGACTGACAACACCTGCACCCGATCGGAAAGCCGCTTCAGTCGCTGACCGATGGCGTCTGCAACCGCGCCACCCACACCGGTATCGATTTCGTCGAAGACCAGCGTCGGCGCGGAGCCGCGGTCGGCAAGCGCCACCTTGAGTGCGAGCAAGAAGCGCGACAACTCGCCGCCGGACGCGACCTTCATGATCGGCCCCGGCCGCGTACCCGGATTCGTCTGTACATGGAATTCGACGGTGTCGATTCCCTCGGCAGATGCCCCCTCGGCATCCGTGGAAACCTCGACCATGAAACACGCCCTTTCGAGCTTCAGCGCCGGGAGTTCGGCCATGACAGCATCGCCGAGCGCGGACGCCGCATGACGGCGCTTGTCCGATAGCTGAAGAGCAAGATGATCGTAATGCGCCCGTGTTTCGCGAACGGCCGCCTCCAGTTGGCCGAGCCGCTCCTCGCCCGCATCGAGATCGGCGAGATCGGTCACCATCTTTTCGGCAAGCGCCGGAAGATCCGCGACAGCCACCGCGTATTTGCGGCCCGCCGCACGGAGAGCAAACAATCGCTCTTCCACCCGCTCCAACTCGCGCGGGTCGAACTCGGTGCGCCGCAGGGCCACCTCGACCTCCATCTGAGCGGCAGACAGCGTGTCCAGGGCCGATCCCAGGAGCTGTACGGTCTCTTCCAGCAGTCCGGGGGCCTCATGGCTCTTGCGCTCCAACCTGCGCATCAGCGAGGCGATATGGGGCACCGGCGAGGCGTTGCCGTTGAGGAAATCGGAAGCTTCGGAAATATCGCCGGCGATTCGCTCGGACTTCTGCATACGCGACCGGCGCTCGGCCAGATCGTCCTCTTCGCCGTCCTGCGGCGAGAGCGTTTCCAGTTCCTCGACGGAGGACCGGAGATAGTCGGCTTCCCGTGCTGCGGCCTCAACTTTGGCCTTGTGCGTCTTGAAGCCACGCTCGGCCTCGCGCCAACGGCGATAGCTCTCCCCCAGCGTCACGACTTCGTCCGTCAGGCCGGCAAAGGCATCGAGCAACATGCGGTGGGCATCGGTATCCGTCAGCGCCCGGTCGTCGTGCTGGCCATGGATTTCGACCAGCAACTGACCGACCTGTCGCATTAGCTGGACGCTGACCGGCTGGTCGTTGATATAGGCGCGGGTACGGCCATCAGCAGATTGAACTCGCCGGAAGATCAGGTCGCCGTCGTCATCGACGCCATTGCCCTTCAGAAGGGCTCTTGCCGCATGACCGCCGGAAACATCGAAGACGGCCGTCACCTGCCCTTTGTCCTCGCCGTGACGAACCAGTGAGCCATCACCCCGCCCACCAAGGGCGAGGGACAGGCTGTCAAGCAGGATGGATTTACCCGCCCCCGTTTCACCCGTCAGCACGGACAGACCGGCTTCGAAGACGAGATCCAGGCGTTCGATCAGGACGATATCGCGGATCGATAACTGGACCAGCATGGGCTCACGATCTCACTTGAGTAGAAACCGGCTCAGGTTCCCAGCAACTGACGTCCGGCGCGCGAGATCCATGAACCGGAATTCTCACGCGGCTCCAGGCCGCCCTGCTGCAGCAGCTTGTAGGAATCGGCATACCACTGGCTGTCGGGGTAGTTGTGTCCGAGCACAGCAGCCGCTGTCTGCGCTTCCTGAACGACGCCCATGGCATAATAGGCCTCGACGAGACGCGCCAGTGCCTCTTCGATTTGGTTGGTGTTCGGATATTGCTCGACGACATTGCGGAAACGCTGGATGGAGGCCAGGTACTCCTTGCGCTCGAGGTAGTAGCGGCCAACCTGCATTTCCTTACCGGCGAGCTGGTCGCGGGCGAATCGGATCTTCGCCTGCGCATCGTCGACATATTCCGAATCCGGGAAATCGTTGACCACACGCTGCATCGCCTCGATCGTCTTGACCGAATTCTTCTGGTCCTGCGTGACGCTGGAGATCTGCTTCCAGTAGGAAAGGCCGACGAGATACTGAGCATAGGCCGCATCTTCGGACTTCGGATAGAGGTTCATGTAGCGGTTGCCGGTCGTGATCGCCTCCGCATAACGGCCCAGGCGATACTTGGTGAAGGTACTCATCACCAGCGACTTGCGCGACCATTCGGAGAAGGGATGCTGTGCATCGACCGCGTCGAACTTGCGCGCCGCTTCGCTCATATTGCCGGCCTTGATGTTGGCGAGGCCCTGATTGTAGAGCACCTCCGGCGGATCGGTTTCGGCTGCGAGCTTGGTGATGTCGATATCCGGGTCCGACTGGCAACCGGCAACGATGCCCGCGACCGACATCAAGACGCAGAGACCAGCAACACGCGCGGCTTTCTTCACAACGACCGACCCTACATGACTCATTCGAAAGATCCCGATTGCAGCGCCGCCCGTGAGCCGTCGCTTTCAGATGGCGTTTCTAGCCGCAAAAGCGGCATGAGGGCAACGCAGTGATGATGATTTAACGCATTTTTGTGGCGCGGACGGGAGAAAGTCACCAAGGCACCAGACTTGGACGAAGATCCTGCGGCAGAAACGACGACGCCGGCTCTTGGGAAAAGCCGGCGCGGATAGGATCGGGACAGGTTCGGGCGCCCGTTCACGCTGTCCAGGGCGCAAATTCCGGCACATGAACCGGCACGAACTCACGGGCACGAACCTTGTGGTTGCGGCTCGGCGCTTCAACGACTTCATAGGCCGTCGGGTCGCTCAAAAGAGCCTTCAGCGCGTTGGCGTTCAGCTTGTGGCCGCCACGATAGGAACGATAGCAGCCGATGAACTGGGCACCGGCAAGCGCAAGATCTCCGACGGCATCAAGCGTCTTGTGACGGACGAACTCGTCCTTCTCGTAGCGCAGGCCTTCGACATTGATGACGCTGTCGTCATCCGAGATGACGACAGAGTTTTCAAGCGACGACCCGAGTGCGAAACCAGCAGCCCAAAGACGCTCCACATCGCGCATGAAGCCGAAGGTGCGGGCCCGGGACAACTCCGTCTTGAAGGTTTCGGCATTCAGTTCACCCGCCCACATCTGGCGACCGATCAGCTTGCTGTCGAAGTCGATTTCGACTTCAAACCGTGTGCCATCATAGGGACGAAACTCCGCCCAGGAGGCCCCAGCTTCGATACGGACCGGCTTGGTCACCCGAATGTAACGACGCTTCACGCCCAGATTGGTAATGCCCACCTGTTCAATCGCGTCAATGAAGACTTCCGAGCTGCCGTCCATGATCGGCATTTCAGCACCGTCGACCTCGATGACGAGGTTGTCCAGGCCAAGCGCATAGATCGCCGCCATCACATGTTCGATGGTCGCAATGGAATGCGCAGGATTGGTGCCGAGCACCGTGCAGAGATCGGTATTGCCGACATGCGCTGATACCGCACGATATTCGCTGGTCGTACCGTCGTCATGCTGCCGAACGAAGGTGATGCCACTGCCGGCTTCCGCCGGAAGGAAGGTGATCGTCACCTCTCGGCCCGAATGAACCCCGATCCCTGTCAGCGAAAGCGGCGCTGCGATCGTGGTCTGAAATCCGAGCAAGGCAATTGCCATTCCTGTCGTCCTGATCTGCGAGGCACAGGAACGGTCATACGTTCATGTGCTGTAGGTTATCCGAGAAGGACCGAGTCTGGTCCTGTTTCGATTTCATACATACGAGCCATCACCGTCTTTACCAAATCACTGTTTCTTTCGCATTGTAACGAAGTCAAGCAATTGAAAAAGATCAAGAATTTTAGCCGCATTGCGGTGGCCTGAAACGAGAAAACCCGGGCCTGAGGCCCGGGTTCGAAAGGCTGCGGCCAACCGTAACTCAGTTGGTCTGGCGGCGGAGGAATGCCGGGATTTCCAGCTGATCGTCTTCGCTCGTGGCGCGAGCCGGCGTTGCACGACCGAGGTCGTCCAACTGGCCACGACGCGGTGCGTAGAGGCTGGCTTCCGCCGAGAGCGGACGGCGCTGCTGCTGAGGTGCTGCCGGAGCTGAAGCCGTCATGTCACCCATGACAGGCTCTTCTTCCGACTGACGGCCGAGCGAATTGGTGATTCGCTTGAGCAGACCCATCGGGCCGCGATCTTCCTGAGCAGCAGGGACTGCCGGATGGGCGCGGTGATCGATCTCGGCGCGCAGCACCGGCGGGAAGTCTTCCACCTTCGGCATGCGGACTGGTTCGGCTGCCATGCGGGGTTCGGCCATGACCGGTGCCGGTGCAACGGGCGCCTGCATGACCGGTGCCGGCTGTTGCATGACAGGAGCCGGCTGGCTCATGACCGGCGCGGGAGCGATCGGCTGCATCATCTGCGGGGCCGGAGCGACTTCCGGAGCCGGGGCGGAGAAAAGCTTGCTGGCAGGGCGGAATTCCGGCTGGGCAACGGGCTGCTGCTGCTGGCTCAGAGTCGACTGGCGAGCGACGGCGATTTCGAGTTCGCGTTCCATTTCGGCTTCAGCGGAACGGATGGTGTCTGCGACCGGATCCATGGTCGGCTTGGGGGCCTGCGCCATTGCAGGCTGATATGCGGCCGGTGCCGGAGCAACGGCCGCGGAAGAACGCATAACGGGCTTCGTCAGAGGCGCGGCTTCAAACCCCTTGGAGGCGAGTGCAGCGCGGTCGATCCCGGTGGCAACCACCGAGACTCGGATGATGCCTTCGAGCGCTTCGTCGAAGGTGGCGCCGAGGATGATGTTGGCGTCCGGATCGACTTCTTCGCGAATACGGGTTGCGGCTTCATCGACTTCGAAAAGCGTGAGGTCACGACCACCGGTGATCGAGATCAGCAGGCCCTGGGCGCCCTTCATCGAGGTTTCGTCGAGCAGCGGATTGGCGATGGCAGCTTCGGCAGCCTGCATGGCGCGGCCTTCACCCGATGCTTCGCCGGTGCCCATCATCGCACGGCCCATTTCGCGCATGACGGAACGGACGTCGGCGAAATCGAGGTTGATCAGGCCTTCCTTGACCATCAGGTCGGTGATGCAGGCAACACCCGAGTAGAGAACCTGGTCTGCCATGGCGAAGGCGTCGGCGAAGGTCGTCCGGTCGTTGGCGATACGGAAGAGGTTCTGGTTCGGAATGACAATCAGAGTGTCGACCGATTTTTGCAGCTCCTCGATGCCGGATTCAGCAAGCCGCATGCGGCGCTGACCCTCGAAGTGGAACGGCTTGGTCACGACGCCGACGGTCAGGATGCCCTTATTGCGGGCCGCCTGGGCGACGACCGGAGCGGCACCGGTACCGGTACCACCACCCATGCCGGCGGTGACGAAGCACATATGGGTGCCGTTGAGATGATCGATGATTTCATCAATGCACTCTTCGGCGGCGGCACGACCGACTTCCGGCTGCGAACCGGCGCCGAGACCTTCGGTGACGTTGACGCCGAGCTGGATGATGCGCTCTGCCTTCGTCATGGTCAGCGCCTGGGCATCCGTGTTGGCGACGACGAAATCAACGCCCTGCAAGCCAGCGGTGATCATGTTGTTGACGGCATTGCCGCCACCGCCACCGACACCGAACACGGTGATGCGTGGCTTCAGCTCAGTGATATCTGGCTTCTGCAACTTGATGGTCATGGTACCCGTTCCTTCTTTTTCCGGCCGCATCGCCAAGCCGGCCATGTCATTTCAACAGATTTCCCTTGGCCGAACCTTGCGGTCGGTGGGTAAGCTCAAAAACTCTCTTTCAGCCACTGGCCCATGCGGGCAATCCGGCTGCTTCCGTTGCCGAAGGGCGAGAACAACCCGCCCTGCCCGGCATGTGTTTCCTGGTCCGCCATCTGCGGATAGATCGTCAGCCCGACCGCCGTCGAGAAGGCTGGCCCCTTGGCCGCTGCCGGCAGGCCGGACACGCCCATTGGACGACCGATACGCACGTTCCTGGCCAGAATACGGCGCGCCGCTTCCGGCATGCCGGTCAATTGGCACGCACCACCCGTCAGGACGACCCGTTTGCCGACCACCGGCGAGAAGCCCGACTTCTGGATCCGGTCGCGCAGCAGTTCGAGCGTTTCCTCGATGCGCGCGCTGATAATCCGGGTGAGCAGGGCCCGCGGAACCTGGGTCGGCTGATCGCGATCATCCTCACCAATCGGCGGGACGGACACGACCTCGCGATCGTCGGCGCCGTTGGCGACGGCCGAACCGTGAACGACCTTCAGGCGTTCTGCATCCTCGATACGGGTGGAAAGCCCGCGCGCCAGATCGGTCGTCACATGGTGACCGCCGATCCCGATGGCGTCCGTATGGATCAACTTGCCTTCTGCGAAGACAGAGATGGTGGTCATGCCGCCGCCCATGTCGATCGCAGCACAACCAAGTTCGACCTCGTCGTCGACCAGAGCGGCAAGGCCGCTGGCGTAAGGCGTGGCAACCACGCCTTCGACGGTCAGGTGAGCGCGGTTGATGCAAAGCTCCAGATTGCGAAGCGCTGCACGTTCGGCCGTGACCACATGCATGTCGACGCCGAGGACGTCGCCATACATTCCGAGTGGATCACGGATTCCTCGCTCGCCGTCAAGCGAAAAGCCCGTCGGAAGCGAATGCAGCACGGCGCGGTCATTGCCCTGGGACTTCTGCCCGGCAGCGATCAGCACCTTGCGCAGATCGCCCGATTCGACTTCCTGGCCACCGAGATCGATGGTGGCGGTATAGACGTCCGAACCGATCCGGCCGGCGGAAACATTGACGATCAGGCTCTCGACGGTAAGGCCAGCCATCCGTTCCGCCGCATCGACCGCCAGCCGAACCACGTTCTCGACCGCATCCAGATCGGCGATGACGCCAGACTTGATGCCGTAGGAGCGCTGATGTCCCAGGCCAATGACCTCGACATTGTGCGTACGACCCGGAAGAACCGAGGTTTCGCGCCGCGGTGTCAGCCGCGCGATCATGCAAACGACCTTGGTGGTGCCGATGTCGAGCACGGACACGACATGAGCGCGCTTGGAGGAAAGCGGCTTCGTGCGGGGCAGACCGAAGGAGGAGCCACCAAAGATGCTCATATCTTCTGCTCCAGCTTCTTGAGTTCCTTGGCCCGGGCTTCGACTGCCACCTGGCGGCGCTCCTGCGCCTCGGGCGTCAGACGAACCGCGATCCGGTCTGGCAGGCGCAGGTCGATTGCGACGATGTCGCGCGAAAGAACCTGCTGCTCCTGGTCGAAGCGGGTCAGAAGGGCGAGCGCATCACCGATATGGTCTTCCGGCAACTTGACGATCACGCCATTGTCCAGATGCACATCCCAGCGACGGCCAGCGACACGCACAAAGGCCTTCACGCGCGACGCGATAGCGGGCCACTTCGCAAACTCTTCCTCGACAGCAGCAGCGGCGGTTTCGGCATCGCGACCAACGAAGAGCGGCAGCGAGGCGAATTTGTTGTCCCGCAGCGGCGCAATCACACTACCTGAGCGCTCAATCAGCGACAGGTCGGAACCATGCTGCCAGATCGCATAAGCCTGACGTTCCTTCAGCATCACCTCGACAGTACCGGGATAGATCTTGCGAAGCTCGACCGACTCGACCCAGGGAAGCTCGGAAAGCGCCTTGCGGGCCGCAGCGATATCGAGCTCCAGCAGGCTCGAGGCACCATCAAGGCCGAGCAGCTGCAGGATGTCGATTTCAGACGTGTGCTGATTGCCGGAAACCCTGACGTCTTCGATGGCGAAACCGGCAGTCGAGGTTACGGACTCCATGACCTCAGGACCGTGGCCGCCAACGATCACGCCGTGCAGAGCAACCGCCGAGTAAAAGACAGCCAGAGAAGCCTTGCCAAGATGGCGCGGCAAGGGAACACGACCCGAACAGAAGCTGGCGACGAAGCGCACCGTCCGACGCAGCGGACGCGGCAGAACCACACCCTCGCCCGCGCCGGTCGGCATGGCGGAATATCCGCTCTCGCCCTCGACCACCCTCTTGCCACTCATCGAGAACACGATGCGTCCTCCACCATCCAGCTTACAAATTCACCAAAGCTATAGCCCGCATGGGCCGCCATTTCCGGCAACAGGGAGGTTGGGGTCATACCAGGCTGATTGTTGAGCTCCAGCCAGATCAGATCACCATCCTCGGACAGACGATCGTCGTAGCGGAAGTCTGAACGACTCACTCCGCGGCACCCGATCGCCCGATGCGCCTCAAGCGCCAATGATTGTATTTTTTGGTAAATTTTCGGTGAAATTTGCGCAGGAAGCACGTGCTGCGACCCACCGGCCGCATACTTCGAATCGTAGTCGTAGAAGCTGTGACCGAGCGGCACGATTTCGGTGACACCCAGCGGCTTGCCATCCATGATGCCACAGGTCAGCTCACGGCCCGCGACGTAGCGCTCAACCATGACAACGTCGCCATACCGCCATTCGCTGGACGTCAGGATCTGCGGCGGATGCGCCATATCCTCGCGAACGATGACAACACCGAAACTCGACCCTTCGCGTACCGGCTTGACCACATAAGGCGGCGCCATTGGATGCGTGTTGCCAATGTCGAAGCGATTCAGCACCATGGCATCCGCCACCGGAATTCCGGCCTGAGCAGCCACGATCTTCGCCTGCTTCTTGTCCATGGCAAGCGCCGAGGCGAGCACGCCGGAATGCGTATAGGGAATCTCGAGGTATTCCAGCACGCCCTGAATGGTGCCATCCTCACCGAACGGGCCGTGCAGCGCGTTGAACGCAACATCCGGACGGAGCCCCTCCAGGACGCGACCGATGTCACGACCGACGTCCACCTGCGTCACCCGGTATCCCTGCCCTTCGAGAGCAGCCGCACAGGCAGTTCCGGACGACAAGCTCACCGGGCGCTCGGATGAAATTCCACCCATCAAAACCGCGACATGCTTGCCACTCATAAAACGCCTCGCAAAAAAACCGTTAAACCGAGATGCAGCAACAGTGGCCGCTTCGATTCCTTCCATGTCAGTTGAACAACATTAAGGTTAATGAAGTGTTTACTTTCGTTAACTTCTCGCATGGCACCCGACAGCCGCTTCGGGATTCAAAATCTCGGCTTGCGTGGCTAAGGCGCTGAAAGATTTAGGAATTGAAGAAAACTCGATCAGGCCGACCGGCGTGTCTCGAATGTGACAAGCTCTGGCGAAACCACGGCTTCCTCGCCCGAAACGGCAACCTGCAGGGCATTGGCATGGACAAGTCGATTCCGGCCAGCAGCCTTGGCGAGATATAGGGCGCGATCCGCCATGGAAAAAATCTCGCTGAATCCGAGCTCAGCCACCCCGTCGGCGACACCTGCAGACACCGTGACCGGAAAAGCGCCGGCGGGGCCCACAAACTCCGCTGTCTCGACCGCGTGGAGCATTCCCTCTGCGACCGCCAGAGCCGCGGAAGAATCGAGGCCAGTCAATAGCACAGCGAATTCCTCCCCACCGATGCGCGAGACCTTGGCGCCGTCTGGCGCTCTGGACGTCAGCACTGCTGCAACCTGCGCGATGACATCGTCACCTGTTTTGTGACCCAGTCCGTCATTGATCGCCTTGAAGCGGTCGATGTCGAAAAGGATGAGGCTCGCCTGGCCGCGCACGCGCTCGAACTCATCAAGAAAGGCCCGCCGGTTCATCAGCCCCGAAAGCATGTCGGTCCGGCTCAGCATTTCAAAACGCTGATTCGACAGGCCAAGGTCGTAAATGGCGAGCCCGACGACACTATAGGCGAGCACGGCAACGACGAAGGAAACGGGCGGAGTGAGCACGGTCGCGATCACGAGTGCCGGCCCCAGGGCATAGGGCAAAAGACCGAATGCGACGAGCACGAGATGGGAGAGGATATTGAGGACATAGGCGAAGACGGCAATCTTCGCGGCCATGACGACGGCTTTACGCAGGACGGCCTGACGAGACGAAAACGCACCCAGCATCAGCTGCTGCATCACCCAGGCATGTACACTCGCGACCATCATAGCCCCCAAACTGAGGAGAGCTTAGTGATCGCGAGTTAAGAATTCATGCAGATACGAATACCCAAAAACAGAATTCTCAGGCCGGCACTGATCCCATGAAGGGCTTGACCTCACGGCCGGGCATGAAGATGCCCAAGCGTTTGATTTCCCATTCCAGTTTTACGCCCGAATGCTCAAGCACGCGCTGGCGAACAGTCTCGCCGAGATATTCCAGATCGTAGCCGGTCGCATGGCCGACATTGATCATGAAATTGCAATGCAGCGATGACATCTGCGCGCCGCCGATCATCAGGCCCCGGCAACCGGCCTCGTCGATCAGTTCCCAGGCGGAATGCCCCTCGGGGTTCTTGAAGGTGGAGCCGCCCGTTTTTTCCTTGACCGGCTGAACCGTCTCGCGGTGATGACGCACCGCATCCATGTCGGCGCGGATCTTCGCCCGGTCCTCCGGGTAACCCTCAAAGGTCGCATGCGTGAAAATCAGATCGGGGGAAGCGCCCGAGTGGCGATAGCTGTAACCCATGTCGGCATTCGACAGGACATGCACATTGCCCTTGCGATCCACCGCCTCGACCTCGACCAGCCGCCCCGCCGTGTCGCCGCCATTGGCACCGGCATTCATGCGAACCGCACCGCCGATCGAACCGGGAATGCCGTAGTAGAAGTGGAAGCCGCCGATGCTGTTGTCCATCGCCATGGCAGCGATGTGCTTGTCTGGGCAAATGGCGCCGGCCCGAATACGGTTCTCACCGGCCAACTCCACTTGGCCAAAGCCCTTGGCGGAGAGGCGCACCACCACCCCCGGAATGCCGCCGTCACGCACCAAAAGGTTCGAGCCGACGCCGATCACCGTCAACGGCACGTCATCCGGCAATAGCTTGAGAAAGGTGATGAGGTCTTCCGTGTCATGCGGCTGGAACATCAGTTCGGCGAGCCCGCCCGCCTGGAACCACGTGACGCGGTCCATCGGTGCATCCGGCGTCAGCCGCCCCTTCAGTTCATTGACGCCTGACCCGAGCGAGGCCAGCAGCTTTTCCCCATCCACCTGTTTCATTCAAGACTTTCCCGAAATTGCATCAAGTTCCGCCGGCAGGGCAGCCGCCCATTGGGTGATGTTGCCAGCCCCCAAGAGGACCACGAAATCACCCGGTTGTGCAATGCCCGCGACGAGAGAAGCGAGTTGATCGGGCGCGGCGAGATAACGCGCATCCCGATGCCCGCTTGATTTGATCCGAGACACCAGCGCTTCCGAATCAACCCCATCGATCGGATCTTCGCCCGCTGCATAGACTGGCGACAGGAAGATCGTGTCGGCATCGTTGAAGCAATTGGCAAAATCGTCGAACAGGCTGGCTAGCCGCGAATAGCGGTGCGGTTGATGAACGGCGATGATCCGGCCCTTGCAGGATTCCCGCGCCGCCTTCAGCACGGCCTTGATCTCGACCGGATGGTGTCCGTAGTCGTCGAACACCTGAACGCCGTTGGCTGTTCCTGTGAGGGTGAATCGACGCTTCACGCCGCCGAAACCGGCGAGGCCCTTGCGGATTGCGTCTTCTGGAATGTCGAGCCGGTTGGCGACGGCGATCGCCGCGCACGCATTGGAGATGTTGTGCCGGCCCGGCATCGGCAGCACCAGATCCTTGAAGCTGAACACGCGACCGGTGCGGCGGCGGCGAATCTCGACGTCGAAGATCGAACGCGTGCCATCGAGGCGCACGTTGGAGAAACGCACGTCCGCCTGCGGGTTCTCGCCATAGGTGATGACCTTGCGGTCCTCGATGCGGCCAACCAGTGCCTGCACTTCCGGATGGTCAAGGCACATCACCCCGAAGCCGTAGAAGGGCACGTTCTCGACGAACTGCCGGAAGGCGGCGCGCGCATTGTCAAAGGTGCCGTAATGGTCGAGATGCTCAGGGTCGATATTGGTGACGATTGCAACGTCCGCCGGCAGCTTCAGGAAGGTACCGTCCGATTCGTCGGCCTCGACCACCATCCACTCGCCCTCGCCCATGCGCGCATTGGTGCCATAGGCATTGATGATGCCACCATTGATGACTGTCGGGTCAAGCGCGCCGGCGTCGAGAAGTGCTGCCACCATCGAGGTCGTCGTCGTCTTGCCATGCGTACCACCGACGGCGATCGCATTGCGAAAGCGCATCAGCTCCGCCAGCATTTCCGCACGGCGAACGATCGGCAGCAGCTTTTCCCGCGCCGCGATCAGTTCCGGATTGCTCTTCTTGATCGCCGTCGACACGACGACCACCTCGGCCTCGCCGAGGTTCTCGGCCGTGTGCCCAACAAAGACTTCGATGCCCTTGGCCCTGAGACGCTGGACATTGGCGCTTTCCGACTGGTCCGACCCTTGAACCTTGTGACCGAGATTGTGCAGGACCTCTGCAATCCCGCTCATCCCGATCCCGCCGATCCCGATGAAGTGGACCAGACCAATGGTTTTCGGCATTTTCATAGTGTGGCTCCATTCCGCTGGGCAATGCCCTTGCCGGCGGCAATAGCCTCTACGAGGTCTGCGAGCAAGCCGGCCGCATCGGGCTTGCCCGTGCTTTTCGCTGCCGCGGCGGTGAGAGCGAGCGATTCGGGGTTCTCCATCGCCTGCTGCAACAGCCCGGCGATACGTTCCCGCGAAAGCTCCGCCTGGGCGATCACCTGCGCGCCGCCCTTCGCCGCAAGTGCTGCCGCATTGGCCGCCTGATCGTGATCCAGCGCATGGGGATAGGGCACGAGAATGCTGGGGCGACCGATCACCGCAAGTTCCGAAACGGTCGATGCGCCGGAGCGGCAGATGACCAGATGCGCTGCGGCAAGCCGTTCCGCCATGTCGGTGAAGAAGGGTGCCACATCGGCCGGAATGCCGAGTGCCGCATAAGCGTCCTTGACCTTTTGCCCATCCTCAGGCCGGGCCTGCTGCGTCACTACAAGTCGTGCCTTCAGTTCCGTTGGCAGCATGGCCACGGCCGGCGTGATTGCTTCTGAAAAGAACTGCGCGCCCTGGCTACCGCCAAAGACGACAAGCCGGAACGACTGCCCCTCGCCCGACGGCACGTAGGGAACGTTCGCCGCCGCGATGACGGCCGGGCGTACCGGATTGCCGGTAAGCCGCATCTTCGACTGGTAGGCGCCACCGGGCGCCAGAAACCCGCCGGCAATCGCATCGACGCGAGATGCGAGCAGGCGGTTCGCCCGGCCCATGACGGCGTTCTGTTCGTGAACAGCGGTCGGCACGCCGAGGCCAGCGGCTGCAAAGAGCGGCGGCACCGTCGGATAACCACCAAAGCCGATCACCGCCTTCGGCTGCAGGCGGCTGATCAGCGTCTTGGCTTCGCGATAACCGCGCCAGAGCGTCAGCACTGCGTTGGCCATGGCAAGGGGATTGCGCGAGCCGATCGTGGCGGAAGAGACCGTGTGGATTTCCTCAGCCGGAAACGTCCCCGCAAAACGTTCGGCACGCTTGTCCGTTACCAGATGAACGCCGTAGCCGCGCTGCTTCAGTTCGTGGGCCAGCGCTTCGGCAGGAAAGAGGTGACCACCGGTGCCACCGGCGGCGAGGAGAACAAGACCTTTGGACATCGCTTACTCCGCCGGAACGCCGGCCACAGACCGGAACAGGCTGCGCTCCTGAGCGCGCTTTTCCGGACGACGGCGCGTGAGGGCAAGAATGAAGCCTGCCGTCACGCAGATCGCGGTCATCGACGAACCACCATAGGAGATAAGCGGCAGCGTCATGCCCTTGGCCGGCAACAGCTGCAGATTGACGCCGATATTGATCATCGACTGGATGCCGAGCAGGAGAACGAGGCCGGCCACCGCCAGCCGATTAAAATCATTTCGCTCGCGATAGGCGTGGCTGAGGCCGCGGAGAACCAGGAAGCCGAAGATCGCAACCAGGACCATGCAGAAGACGATGCCGAACTCTTCCGCCGCAACCGAGAAGATGAAGTCGGTATGGCTGTCGGGGATGATCCGCTTGACGATGCCCTCGCCCGGCCCGAGCCCGAACCAGCCGCCATGGACGATGGCGTCATGCGCCGTGTCCACCTGAAAGGTATCGCCTTCACCGGTCAAGAACCGGTCTACGCGTCCCGCAACGTGCGGCAGTGTCACATAAGCGCCGAAAAAGCCGGTAGCACCGAGTACGCCGAGCACCACGATCCACAGCCATGGCATGCCGGCCATGAAGAACATGGCGCTCCAGACGCTGCCGATCAGAATGGTCTGGCCAAGGTCGGGCTGGGCGATCAGCAGGGCGGCGGTCATGCCGAACAGCAGGATGGCGAAAAGATTTCCCGGAATTTCTGGCTGGCGCGCATGTTCAGCAAACAGCCAGGCACAGATAACGACGAAGGCAGGCTTCATGAACTCCGACGGCTGAATGGACAGCCCAAGCAGCGACAGCCAGCGGCGCCCGCCCTTCACTTCGACGCCGACGAACAACACCAGCACCATCATGATCAGCGCCGTTGCGAGCATGACCATGGCGGTCCGCCGTACCTGGCGCGGCGACAGGAAGGACAGGCCGATCATCACGGTCAGCGCCGGCAGCATGAAGGCTGCATGCCGCTTGACGAAATGGAAGCTGTCTAGCCCCAGCCGCTCGGCAACCGCAGGAGACGCGGCGAAGGACAGCATCAGTCCGATGCCCATCAACAGGATGAACGTGAAGAGGAACAGGCGGTCGATCGTCCAGAACCAGTCCGCAACGGGACCTCTCTCTACGCGGCTCACCATGTCATTTGCCTCCTTCTGGCACGTCGATCAGCATGGCCATTCCGTCGAGCCCTGCGACCAGACGAACGAAGCTGTCGCCGCGAACCTCGAAATTCTTGAACTGGTCGAAGCTCGCGCAGGCGGGCGACAGCATGACGGCAGACGGTTCAGCGTCACGCGCCGCATCGGCCGCCGCATGGGCAACCGCACGATCGAGCGTGTCGGAGATCTCGAAAGCCACCTGTTCTCCCAGCGTTGCGGCAAAGGCCGAGGCGGCTTCGCCGATCAGATAAGCCTTGACGATACGCGGGAAGAGTGGAGCGAGGCTTGCGATCCCGCCCTCTTTCGGAAGTCCGCCCGCGATCCAGTAGATCCGGTCATAGCTGGACAGTGCAGGCGCGGCCGCCTCCGCATTGGTCGCCTTGCTGTCGTTGACGAACACGACCTGCTTGCGACGGCCAACCGGCTGCATGCGGTGCTTGAGACCGGGGAAGCTTTTCAGCCCCAACCGAACATCCTCGACTGAAACCCCGACCGCAAGGCAGGCAGCAATTGCAGCCGCCGCGTTCTGGGCATTGTGGCTGCCGCGCAAGGTCTGGATGCCGTCGAGATCTGCCAGCGGCGCAACAGCGCCCTGATCCGCCTGCAGGATGCGCGATCCCTCGGCATAGAGACCGTCGGCCAGTGGCTGGCGCTTCGAAATCCGGATGACCTTATGGCCGGACCGCTCGATGCGATCCCCGATCAGCTCACAATAGCTGTCGTCGACGCCGACTATCGCCGTCCCCGCCCCGGCCACCAGCCTTTCCTTGACGTCGGCATAATGCTGCGTCGTTCCGTGCCGGTCGAGGTGATCCGGCGTCAGGTTGAGCAGGATGCCGGCCGTCGGATTGAGGGTCGGAGCAAGATCGATCTGATAGGACGAGCACTCCACGACGAAATAGCGCTCGGCCTTCGGTGGCTCGAGCGTCAGTACCGCACGGCCGATATTGCCGCCGAGTTGCGTATCGCGTCCGCTCGCCTGCAGGATATGGGCGATCAATGCCGTGGTCGTCGATTTGCCGTTGGTGCCGGTAATCGCGATGAACGGGCAATCCGGTGCGTGCAGACGCCGCTCGCGCACGAAGATTTCGACGTCTCCGATGATCTCGACGCCTGCGGACTTAGCCAGAGCAACCGTCCAGTGCGGCTTGGGATGGGTGAGCGGCACACCAGGAGACAGGATAAAGGACGCAATCCCCGACCAGTCGATGCCGTGCAGATCGACCGTCGCGATCCCCTCGGCCGCGGCTCGGGCGACGCTGTCGGGATTGTCGTCCCAGGCGAAAACCTCGGCACCACCCGCCTGCAGGGACTTCGCCGTTGCGAGCCCGGAACCTCCGAGCCCGAAAAGCGCAACCCGCTTGCCCTTGAAACTGCTCGCCGCAATCATTCTCGCCTCACCGCAGCTTGAGGGTCGAGAGACCGAGCATGCCGAGGCCGACAGCGATGATCCAGAAGCGGATCACCACCTGGCTTTCCGTCCAACCAAGCTTTTCGAAATGATGATGGATCGGTGCCATCAGGAAAACGCGCTTGCCGGTGAGCTTGAAATAGCCGACCTGGATGATCACCGACAGGGTCTCCATGACAAAGAGACCGCCGATGATCGCCATGACGATCTCGTGCTTGGTTGCGACCGCCACGGAGCCGATCAGGCCGCCGAGCGCAAGCGATCCGGTGTCGCCCATGAAAATGGCCGCCGGCGGCGCATTGAACCAGAGGAAGCCAAGGCCAGCACCGATGACGGCACCGAGCAGCACGGCCAGTTCCCCGGTACCCGGGACGAAATGGATCTGCAGATAGTTTGCAAAGACGGCATTACCGGCCAGATAGGCGATCACGCCAAAGGATGCCGCCGCGATCATGACAGGCACGATGGCGAGCCCGTCCAGCCCGTCGGTGAGGTTGACCGCATTGCCGGCCGCGACGATGACAAAGCCGCCGAACAGCACGAAAAACAGGCCGAGATCGAGCAGGTAGTCCTTGACGAAGGGGAATGCAACCGAGGATGCGAAGGTCGAACCCTGAGGCGCCGAATGCAGCGCCGAACTCATCATGAAATAGACGGCGACGCCCGCGATGAGGAATTCGATGCCTAGACGGGCCTTGCCGGAAAACCCCTTGTCCGTCTGTTTTGTCACCTTGAGATAGTCATCGTAGAAGCCGATGGCGCCGAAGCCGAGCGTGACGAGCAGCGTTGCCACGACATAGATGTTCGACAAATCCGCCCACAGCAGCGAAGACACAACGATACCAGCGAGGATCATCAAGCCGCCCATGGTCGGCGTGCCAGCCTTCTTGAAATGCGTCTGCGGCCCGTCTGCACGGATCGGCTGGCCCTTACCCTGACGCACGCGAAGCGACGAGATCATCGCCGGTCCAAACAGGAAGACGACCGCCGCCGAGGTGAAGAGAGCGGCCCCCGTTCGGAACGTGATGTACCGGAACAGATTGAAAAACTGAAAGTGGTTCGCCAGTTCCACAAGCCAAATCAGCATGGGAGCCCTTTCCAAAAGCCCGAATTAAGAGTGGCGCTCCGTGTCGGGGAATGCCGGATACTTGTCAAGCAGAGCCGATACAATCTTGCCGAAGCCGATGCCGAGAGAAGATTTGACCATCACCACGTCGCCAGGGCGAACCTCCGTTGTGACGAAATTCGCGAGTTCCGCCGTCGTCTCAAGATAGACGACGGAAACCGTCTCCGGCAGGGCGTCCCGCAAGGCCACCATTTCCGCACCCGCGAGCCATACATGCTCTATCCCGGCGGCAAGCAACGGTCCGGCAAGCTCGGCATGCACCGACGGCGAAAACTCCCCCATTTCCAGCATGTCGCCAAGCACGGCAATCCGCCGTCCGTCATATTGCGGCTGCGACGAGGCGAGCACTGAGATGGCAGCCCGCATCGAGGCCGGATTGGCATTGTAGCTTTCGTCGATCAGCGTCAGTGAACCGCCGCCTATTGACAGCTTGTGTCGGGCGCCGCGCCCCTTGACCGCCGACAGATGCGCAAAGGCTTCGATCGCCGCCTGGAGGTCGGCACCGACGAGCGAAACAGCGGCCAGAACCGCCATCGCGTTCTCGGCCAGGTGTCGACCCGGCGCGCCGATGCTCACCTCGCGCGTTTCGCCATGGAACGAGACCCACAGCGTCGAGAGCTCCGCCGCACCGTCGAACTCGGCCAGCCGGAACTCGGCCTTGGCGTGCTGGCCGAAGCTGTGCACGTTTTCGATCCCCGCAGCCTGCGCCGCCTGCTCCAGCCGTTCGAAATAGGCGTTGTCGCGGTTGAGAATGACGTCACCGCCGTTGACCACGCCCTCGAAGATCTCCGCCTTGGCATCGGCAATTTCATCGACGCTCGAAAAATTGCCGAGATGGGCCGGTGCGATTGTGGTGATGATGGCAACATCAGGGCGGACCATCCGCGACAACGGACCTATTTCGCCGGCGTGGTTCATGCCCAATTCGAAGACGCCATACCGGGTATCCATCGGCATGCGGGCGAGGGTCAGCGGCACACCCCAGTGATTATTGAAGGAGGCGACAGAGGCATGCACCTTTCCAGACGGCTCAAGCGCCAGGCGCAGCATTTCCTTGGTCGTCGTCTTTCCCACCGAACCGGTAACGGCAATCACGGTCGCAGCCGTCCGGTCGCGCGCTGCAATGCCAAGCTTCTGCAGGCCGACCAGCACATCGTCCACGACGATCATCGGGACCGTCAGACGCCCCAGTGCCGGAAGCTTGGCCTCGCTGACGACGAGCAAAGAAGCTCCGTTTGCGATGGCAAGGCTTGCATAGTCATGGCCGTCGACCCGGTCACCCTTGATGGCGAAGAAAGCCTCGCCGGGTGCAATCGTGCGGCTGTCGATCGATATTCCAGTAACGCCGTCGGGCAGCTGGCCAAAGGGCCGGCCGCCCATGGCAACCACCATGTCGCGTGAGGTCCAGAGCAGGGTCAACGGTCGAACTCCTCCAAGGCATGTCGAACTTCGGCATGATCCGAGAAGGGCAGCGTGGTTCCTCCGACCGTCTGCCCTTCCTCATGTCCCTTGCCGGCCACAATCAGCGTATCGCCGGCCGACAGCATGGCCACCGCAGCGCGGATCGCCTGCGCACGGTCGCCGATCTCGATCCCCTTCGGCGTCGCCGCCATGATCTCGGAGCGAATCGTCGCCGGCACTTCCGAACGCGGATTGTCGTCCGTGACGATCGTAATGTCGGCGAGCCGGGAGGCGATCTCGCCCATGATCGGCCGCTTGCCCTTGTCCCGGTCGCCGCCGCAGCCGAAGACGACGATGACACGTCCGGTGGTGAACGGGCGAACCGAGTTCAAGACGTTTTCCAGCGCATCCGGCTTATGGGCATAATCGACATAGGCAAGTGCGCCACCCTTCGTCTGCCCGACCAGCTCGAGCCGCCCGGACGCACCGACCAGGGTTTCGAGCGCCTTCAACGCGACAGCGACCGGCACGCCAGTCGAAATGGCGAGCCCGGCCGACACCAGCGCATTGGCAATCTGGAAATCGCCGGCAAGCGGAATATGCACCTCGAAGATCTGGTCCCCGTGATGAACTTCGGCCACCTGCTTGTGGCGGAAATGCTCGACGCGCTTGAGGCTGAGGAATGTGCCCTTGCGGCCGACGGTACGCACGTCATGGCCGGCAGCCGTTGCTACCCTGACCGCCTCGTCCGACCAGGCATCGTCGGCATAGATGACGGCAGGTGAACCTTTCGGCAACAACGTATCAAAGAGCCGCATCTTGGCGGCCATGTAGTCCTCGACCGTCGGATGGTAATCCATGTGGTCGCGGCCGAGATTGGTAAAACCGGCTGCGGAGAGAACAACACCATCGAGACGGCTTTGGTCGAGACCGTGGCTGGAGGCTTCCATCGCCGCATGCGTCACGCCCTCGTCGGCCAGTTCACCGAGCAGCGTGTGCAGTGCCAACGGATCGGGCGTCGTCAGCGAACCGTAATCGTTGCGGCTGGGCGAAATGACCCCGGTTGTGCCGATCTGCGCCGCCGGATGGCCAGCAAAGGCCCAGATCTGGCGGGTGAAGGAGGCAACAGAGGTCTTGCCGGCTGTCCCGGTGACGGCCACCATGGTCTTCGGCTGGCGACCGACAAAACGGGCCGCAGCCAAGGCCAGGAAGCGGCGCGGGCTATCGACGACGATGACGGGAACGGCAACGGCGGTGTCGAGCGAATGCGCGGCGACAATCGCCACAGCACCCTTGGCGACAGCGTCAGCCACATAGGCGCCACCATCGGCCTTAGAGCCGGAAAGAGCAAAGAAGACGGTGCCCGGTTCGACTTTACGGCTGTCTGCGGAAAGCCCAGCCACCTCAACATCGGCGGCACCAGCCGCCGATACCTGATCCTTATAGTCCTCGCCGGCCAATGTGCCCAAAAGCATGTGCAGTCCATCCTTCCGGAGCAAAACCAGTCGAATCGCCCCGTTTGTTCATTCTGGTCAATAAGAGACGAGCAAAGCAGACCCGTCTTCCCCGAATTTGGGTTCTACACCAAGAATTGCGGCGCTTCTGCGAATGATCTCGCCAACCATCGGCGCTGCACTGTTGCCGGCGAGCGCCGCGCCATTGCCTTTGTCGGTCTTTGGCTCATCAATGAAGGTCAGGACAACGTAACGAGGATTGTCGATTGGGAACGCGGCGAGGAAGGCGTTGAAGTTCTTGTCGCCGACATATCGGCCATTCACGACCTTGTCGGCCGTCCCGGTCTTGCCGCCGACGTCGAAGCCTTCGACGCGGGCGTTCTTGCCGGAGCCCTTGATCCCGTTCCACTCAAACAGGAAGCGCATGTCGTCGCTCGTCGACGGCTTGATGACCTGCTTGGCAACGAGATCGGCTTGTTCGCGAGTGCGCGGCAGGAAGGTCGGTTCGATGAGTTTGCCACCATTGACCAGCGCCACGCCGGCAACGGCGGTCTGAAGCGGCGTGGTCGAAACGCCGTGACCGAAGGAGATCGTGATCGAATTGATCTTCTTCCATTCGCGCGGCTGCGACGGCATCGCCACTTCCGGCAACTCGGTCTGCATTTTCGTCAAGAGGCCGAGGCGGGTAAGGAACTCCTTATGAGCATCGGTTCCGACCAGATCCGCGACCTTGGCGGTGCCGATGTTCGACGAATACTGGAAGATCTCCGGCACCGTCAGGATGCGGTTCTTGCCGTGGAAGTCCTTGATGGTGAAACCGCCGATCCGGATGGGATAGCGGGCATCAAAACTGTCCTTCAGCGAAACCTTGCCGGAATCCAGACCCATTGCGATGGTGAAGGACTTGAAGGTGGATCCCATCTCGAAGGTGCCGTTCGCCATGCGGCTGAGCCAGCCCTCTTCCGAGCCGGCAGGATTGTTCGGATCGAAATCCGGCAGCGAGGCCATCGCGATGACTTCGCCGGTATGCGCATCCAGCACGACACCACCGGCGCCGATCGACTTGAACTTCGCCATCGCATCGACCAGCACGTCACGCACAATATTCTGCACGCGAATGTCGATCGACAGCTTCACCGGCTCGAGCGGCGTATCGCTGGTCATGCCGAGCGCCCGCAGGTCCGCCAGCCCCTGGTTGTCGATATACTTCTCCATGCCCGTCATGCCGCGGTTGTCGATATTGACGTAACCGACGATGTGCGAGGCGGTGGATCCACCGGGATAGAAGCGGCGCTTTTCCGGCCTAAAACCGATGCCGGGAATGCCGAGCGCCAGGATCTGGCTCTGCTGCTTCGGAGTGAGCTGGCGGCGCAGCCACTGGAAACGCGACTTCGACGAAAGCTTCTTGTAGGTGCCCTTGATGTCCAGATCAGTGAGTACCGTCGCCAGACGCTCGACTGCCTCATCAGGGTCAACGATCTTGTGCGGCTCGGCAAATAGGGAGACCGTGCGGATGTCGGTTGCCAATACCTCGCCATTGCGATCGAGAATATCGGGCCGCGACGCCATCAACCGGTCCGCCGGCAGAATGCTGGAGACGGTTTCCGGCTGAGCCTGGCCATATTGCACCAGACGTCCGCCGATAATCGCATAGACAACGCAGAAACCGGCGATCATCAGGCCGACACGATTCTTTGCCATCGCCGATTTGCGTTTTGCTGTGCCCTGGATCCGCGGACCGGCAACGACGGCCCCGCCGCGTTGCACATCAGTAGAAAAATGGGCCTGGCTCTTCAGGAGCATGATACGCGACAGAAAGCTCATCAGTCATTCACCGCTTCTGCTGGATTGACCGAACCGGTCGTAATCAGGTCCTTGACCGGATCGGACTCGGCTTTCTTGCCCTCGGCAACCTCCTTTTGCGGCACCTGATCCTTGGGCATTGGCAATTCGACCGGACGGGCAAGCTGCGTCGGCGCCGTCGGCTGCAACTGCAGCTCCGTCTCGTAGGTCTTGACCAGACGATCGAGCCGGTTCGGCTGGGTGAGCAGAGCGCGATCGGCACGCAGCAGGTCGATCGTGTCTTTCTCCAGCTTGATCTCCGCCTCAAGGCGACGCACCTCGGCCGCCTTGTTATCGGTGTCGTGCTTGATCTGGTAGGTCACGGCGGCCGCCGCCGCCATGGATCCGATCAGCAGGAAGTCGAAGGTTCGCAGCACAATCAGCCTCCGATCTTTTCGAGTGTTGCAAGGTCCGGCAGATCGAAGATCGTCATGTCGGCCCGTTCAGGTGGCGCCATGGTCCGGATACCGGCGCGAAGCTTGGCCGAGCGGGCACGCGGGTTGAGTTCGGCCTCTTCTTCGCTGGCAGCAATCATGCCCTTGCCGACCGGCTCGAACGTTGCCTGGCGCGCTTCGACCATGGGAAGGTGGCGCGAGCCTGACGCCTTGCCGGCGCGCTCGGAAAAGAACTTCTTGACGATACGATCTTCAAGAGAATGGAAGGTGACGACGACGAGCCGCCCACCCGGCTTCAAAGCCCGCTCGGCAGCAAACAGCGCCTGCGCCAACTCGCCCAGTTCGTCGTTGACGTAGATCCGAAGAGCCTGAAAGACGCGCGTGGCCGGGTGGATCTTGTCCTTGGCCTTACGCGGATTGACCGTCTCGATGAGGTTGGCGAGGTCCCGCGTCGTCTGGAAAGGCTCATTCAGACGGCGCTTTTCGATAGCGCGCGCAATGCGGCCGGAATGTTTTTCTTCGCCTAGAAAACCGAAGATGCGGATCAGGTCGGAGACCTTGGCGCGATTGACGACATCGGCAGCAGACACGCCGGACGACGACATACGCATGTCGAGCGGTCCGTTCCGCTGAAACGAGAAGCCCCGCTCGGCCTCGTCGATCTGCATGGAAGAGACGCCGATGTCGAGCACCACACCATCGAGACCGCCGTCCGGTGCAAAATCGGCCAGCGACGAAAACTCCGTGTGATGAAGGAAAAGCCGGCCACCATACTCGGCAACCATCGACTGCCCGCCAGCAATCGCATTCGGGTCACGATCGAGCGCAACCACATCCGCGCCGGCATCGAGAATGGCCCGCGTGTAACCGCCGGCCCCGAACGTGCCATCGAGAATCACCTTGCCATGACAGGGCTCGAGCGCCTTCAGCACCCCATCGAGAAGAACCGGAATGTGGCGAACCGATCCGCCATTGGCATCGGAATGTCCTTCGCCAAGATTCGCCGCCATTCCGTTTCCCCGTCTTGTTAGGTTCTCAGGCCCCGCAGCCTGACAACCTCCCTGGCCCTCGCCTGAGCATCCGAAAATGCCTGCGGTTGCCACACCTGAAAATGATCCGACCGGCCGACGAAACAGACCTCCGAGGAAATCCCCGTGAAATCCCGGATAAAATCCGTCACCGCCAGCCGCCCCTCGGCATCGAGTCGCATAAAGACGCCGCCACCGTGAATGAGCAGCGACATCTCGTTCGCCTCCAATGCGAAGGGATCCTCCGCGGCCATTCTTTGCTCGTATCGTTCGAGCAAATCGGGACCGCCGATATTGATCGCCGGATAGACGAAATCCTGGAGACAATAAAGCTCCTGAATCTCGCGCTGCAGCAAAACGGCACGAAACGCCGCCGGGACGGAAACCCGTCCCTTCGCATCGATCCTGTTTATCGCATTGGACAGGAAGCGGTTCATAACGGACGACCGACCTCCCCGAAATCGAGAAGCCGGTAATCGGCCCCCGCACATACATGACAACACCCGCCATCGCACCACTCGGAAAAGACCCGCCCGAAACACGGGAGAGACCATGCGATTTCCGAACCTTGGGGGCGAAAACGTCCCCCGCAACAGCATGTGAATGGGATAACATGGGACTATATGGGCGTCAATGGGAACGGTTCGGACTGCACCCTTCGCGGGCTCCAATTATTGATAGGCGGTTAAGCTTAACGAATGGTTAGAAACGCCTGATTCCAGGGCAGTTTTCGGCACAGCCGAGCATGACGCTCCTGATCCCGGCGCGAGCCGCTGGAACAGTTTTCTGGTCGCAGTTTCAGCCGCTTGGCAAAAACTGGGACTAATGCCCCGTCGGGCGCCTGCACAGAGGGAAGAGATTTTGCCAGTTGGCCTGTAAGCCGGGTTCTGTATGGCCCTGGTTTCCCAGGACGTGGCAGCCATTCATCTGGGACAGCGTTCGCACGCTGCCTCGCGCAACCCACCCGGATGACTGGCCCGGAAACAGGCTGTAGTGGCGCTTGCGCGTCACCCGCGTCATCCCTATTCGGTCTTGCTCCCGGTGGGGTTTACCGTGCCGTCCCTGTCACCAGCGACGCGGTGGGCTCTTACCCCACCCTTTCACCCTTACCTCGCATGCGAGGCGGTTTGCTTTCTGTGGCACTTTCCCTGAGGTCGCCCTCGCCGGACGTTATCCGGCACCGTGTTTCCGTGGAGCCCGGACTTTCCTCACCCTACCGCCTTTCGGCATTGGTAAAGCGCGGCTGCCCGGCCAACTGGCAAGGCGGTCCTTAAACGACGCGCCCGCCGAATGCCAATGAAAATGACGCGGTCAGCGGCACTTGGGCCGATTTGGTGAATCAGCCTGTGAAGACAGGCCGGAAGACGTCGCCATAGGCATCGTCGACAATCCGGCCGTTCAGGATCAGCTCCGCCCCGAGACGTCCGATTTCATCCGAGCTCTTGGCCGCGGCGCCGCAGCCCCCGGAGAGAACGCCAATACGCTCACTGGCAAAGCCGATCGCCGGATAATTGGCCGGTGTGAACGAAGTCACGCAGGCTGCCATCGAAATCGGCGTCTCAGCAAGGCTCGGCACGATCTGGCTGATGATCCGCTGCAGATGGTTGCGGGTGCTGATCCGACCACCCCGACGGAACCAGGCGCGGATCTCCGGCTCGGTTTCAAGCTGCAGATCGTCGGGATCGCCGCCGATTTTGAGATAGGTTTTGCCATCGGGATAGCGCACAGGCGGCAAGAGATAGATATGATCAACCGGATCATCCGGCTGATGGATCAGCGACGGCATGCCGGCATAGGCGGGCAGGTCTGCATCGGGTATCTCGAAGAAGGCCACGGTCCGACCATAAACCTTGAGATCAAGCGAACGCGGCAGCAGGTTCTCGTTGATGGTAAACCCACCGGCCGCAACCAGCACGCGTTCGACCACATAGACGGAGCCGTCGTCCGTGGTCACCACACAGCCGCCCGACTCTTCCCGGACAGAGACCACCGCACGCCGGATCACCCGCGCACCGGCCTTCTCTGCCAGTACCGTCTGCGCCTCCACCAGCCGACGAGGGTTCACGTAACCGGCATTGCGGGCCTCGTGCACGCCTTCGCAGGCATGGCCAAACTCAAAATAATCGAAACGCTGCTTCAACTCGACGGCTGACAGGAGAGCCGTCTCGCCCCCCAGGGCGTCGGCAGCGGCCGCCACCTGGGCGATGTAGGGATCACGCCCTCCCCGCTTTGGCCCGACGATCAGGCATCCGACTTCGTGGTAGAATTCTATACCGCTCGCGGCGGCAATTGCGCCGTAGCGGGCGATGGAGCGATTGGCCATCAACGCCCAGACAGGATCCGAATCGATGGTGCGCGTGATGCGGGCCTCATCGTAGTGACTGGCAAAGACGCCATCATGCCGGCTCCATTCCCTGGGCTCGTCCGGACCGATGACGGCAACGTCGTCGTCCGCAAGCGCCAGGTACCGGGCTGCCGCAGTCCCCATCATGCCACGACCGACGACTATCGTTTTGAAGCGCTCAACCATGTTTCACCACCAAAGTTATGCCTCCGGTGATAGCACGCGCCGCCACCCTGTCCATCGAGGTGAAAACGCGGGCCACAGCTTTGTCAGTTCCCGATCAGCGCGATCACCTTGCCGCAATAGCGCTTTGACACCGGGTTCATCCGCTTGGCGCCGTGACCGGCATTGTAGCGCAGGATCGTGCCGCAGGTTTCTCCCCCACCGAGTTCATGCGCCATCGACAGATACTTCATGCCGTAGCGGATGTTGGTTTCCGGGTCGTACAAGCCCTTGGTCGTACCGCGATACCCCATGGCCCGTGCCGTGGCCGGCTTGATCTGCATGAGACCGACCTCGCCGGCACTGCCTCTCGCCTTGGGGTTGAAGTTGCTCTCGATCCGCACGACCGCATGGGCGAGATCAACCGGCACGCCATAGGTCTTGGCATATTTCGAAATGATCTTGCCGTAGGGGCTTTTCGAAAATGACGGGACAACCGGGAAGCCGGCATCGCGGGTGATGGTCTTCAGCGACCATGTGGAACGCTTTTCCTTTTCACCTGCGGATGCGGTCTGGATCTGAGTCAAAAGGATAGCGAGGCATGCCGCAGCAGCAACCAGTCGTCTTGTCATAGGAAGGGTCAGTCTCCGTAGAAAGGTCAAACCGGCGCGCGTCAAAGCGGACGCAATCCTTGCGTCGCGAGCCCTGCAGGGGCTCCCCGTTCCAGACCTTCAGTGTTGATGTTTGCGACGGGCACCTGAGGGAGCCGCCGTCGCGTTCAGCCCGGTCTTTAGACCCCGGCAATAAGGAAATCGTGTGGCGCCGCAACAAAACCGCCGCCGAGACGTTCGTGTGAGGCCCGCCGGCGGACAGTTCGAGCAACCAATTTCAGGCGTATCGCGGCAACTGCGTCAGCAGGCGGTGCAGGGTCTCGATGGTCGAACTGTCGGCCACACCGTCAACCTTGGCGGGTCTGAAATGCCGCTGGAAAGCAGCAACCACACCCTCGGTGCGCAGGCAGTATTCGCCCGAAATCTCAATGCCATACCCGTAGAGTGAGAGCATCGACTGCAGCGCCTCGACCGGCTGGCCGGCGTCCCCCCTCTGGAAGAAGCGCCCGCCGCCGATCGGCGACGGCTCGACCCAGTGCCCGACGCCTGCTGCAGCCAGTTTTCCCCAAGGGAAGTTTTCACCCGGATCGACCTTGCGAATAGGCGCCACATCCGAATGCGCCAGCACCCGTTCGGCCGGGATTTGATGCCGTTCGACGCAATCGCGACACAATTCGATCAGGCCTTCGATCTGCCGGTCTGGAAAATCCGGCAGCCCACCGGGATGACCCGGATTGGCAATTTCGATGCCGATCGAGCGTGAATTGATGTCCGTCTCGTCGTGCCAGACGCTCTTTCCCGCATGCCAAGCGCGCCTGGCCTCGGGCACCATTTGCACCACACGGCCGTCCTCATGCACCAGATAGTGGCTGGAGACCTGGCTCTCGACATTACAGAGCCAGGCCTGAGCGCCTTCGGCAGATGGCATGCCGGTGTAGTGCAGCAGGAGAATGTCGGGCCGCTCGACGCCAATCCGTTCGCCGTGATTGGGCGACGGGCAGACCTCCGCCCTTAAGAAATCCGGCGTGAAGGACGTCATGCCGCCCGGCGCGCCTTTTCGATCGCCGAATAGGCCGCGTTGAACTTGGCCATGCGATGGTTGGCGACGCTGTGGAATTCCGTCGGAATACCGCGCGCATGCAGGCGATCGGGATGATGTTCGGCGGCCAGCGCCCGATATTTCTTGCGGATGGTCGCGAAATCGTCGGAAGGCTGCACGCCCAGCACCCCATACGGGTCGCCATCGACATGGATGTGCCGCTCCGTGATCATCGCAAAGCGCTCTTCGGAGATCGAGAAGATTTCAGCGATCCGAGACAGGAAGGCCAGTTCCTTCTCATGTACCAGACCATCGGCCTTGGCGATGTGAAAGAGTGCATCGATGATGTCTTCCAGCACCGGGCAAAACTGGTCGCAGGTCCGGCACATATTGGCGAGGTTCTTCGCGTAGGTCTCGAAACCGGCGACGTCCTGCCGCGCCAGATTGTAAAGCCGCGCCACATTGCGCGCCTCTTCTGGCGGAAACTCGAAGATCTTGCGGAAGGCCTCAACCTCCGCATTCGAGACGACGCCGTCGGCCTTCGCCATCTTGGCGGAGAGCGCAATGATCGCAACCGAGAAGGATACCCGGCGTCGAGTCTCGGGGTCACCTTCGAAGGTCGTGCGCACCGCTTCCACGATGCTGCCGATCACATTGCCGGCCGCTTCACCGATCGCACCCAGCAAACGGTCCCAGAATGACGAAATTTGTTCGCAGGCGAAATCGAATATCATGAATGAGATTGACCAAATATGGGGCTAAAAAGCAAGAACGTCGCCTCATTCAGTGGGATTAAAGTTTCTTCATGTTGAATTGCTTTTGCTGAACGCGGGCCAAACCGGAGACCGTTGGGACGCGCCGTGGCATTTTCCACAGCCACCCATTCC
The DNA here is from genome assembly GCF_006443685.1 of Rhizobium glycinendophyticum. Classification (NCBI taxonomy): domain Bacteria; kingdom Pseudomonadati; phylum Pseudomonadota; class Alphaproteobacteria; order Hyphomicrobiales; family Rhizobiaceae; genus Peteryoungia; species Peteryoungia glycinendophytica. Next base: position 2,442,223 of record NZ_VFYP01000001.1, read on the forward strand.
TCCGAGCTGGCAATTGAAACGATTGAAACTCCACTTCCGCCAAACTTTGCTGCACGAGCGAGCGAAATTGCGGAAATCGTTGCATTTTCTGCTTTACAGCTCGGCGCCGCTGTCGCATCCCTTTGCCACCGACCGTGAAGATGCAGGCGGATGATCGCCTGTCCCAGGAGGATTTATGGCCAAGCAGAAAGTCGCGATGTTGACCGCCGGGGGCCTCGCTCCCTGTCTTTCCTCCGCTGTCGGCGGCCTCATCGAGCGCTACACCGACATCGCCCCGGAGATCGAACTCGTGGCCTACAAGTCCGGCTTCCGCGGCCTGCTGATGGACTACAAGATCGAAATCACCCAGCAGATGCGTGAAAAGGCCCACGTGCTCCATCGCTATGGCGGCTCGCCGATCGGTAACAGCCGCGTCAAGCTGACCAACACGGCTGACTGCGTCAAGCGTGGCTTGGTCAAGGAAGGCGAGAACCCCCTGCGGGTCGCCGCCGAACGGCTCGCCGCCGACGGCATCACCATCCTCCACACCATCGGCGGCGACGATACCAACACCACGGCCGCCGACCTCGCCGCCTATCTCGGTGCCAACGGCTACAACTTGACGGTCGTCGGAATGCCGAAGACGGTCGACAACGACGTATACCCGATCAAGCAGACGCTCGGCGCCTGGACGGCGGCCGAAGTCGGCGCGCGCTTCTTCGACCATGTCTCGAACGAGCAGAGCGCATCGCCACGGACGCTGGTCATCCACGAAGTCATGGGCCGCCATTGCGGCTGGCTGACCGCCGCCACCGCACGCGCCTATATGCAGCTGACGAAGAACAACGAGTATGTCGACGGCTTCATGATGAACCAGGAGCTGAAGAACATCGACGGGCTTTATCTGCCCGAGACGCATTTCGACATGCATGCCGAGGCGGCCCGCCTCAAGGACATCATGGACCGCACCGGCTTCGTCACCCTCTTCGTCTCCGAAGGCGCCTGCATGGAAGAAATCGTGGCCGAACGCGAAGCCGCCGGCGAAGAGATCAAGCGCGATGCCTTCGGTCATGTGAAGCTCGACACGATCAATGTCGGCAACTGGTTCCAGAAACATTTCGCCAAACTGCTCGATGCCGACCGCTCCATGGTACAGAAGTCCGGCTACTATGCCCGCTCGGCCCCGGCCAACTACGACGACCTCCGCCTGATCCAGAGCATGGTTGATCTCGCGGTCGAAAGCGGTCTGAACAAGATCTCCGGCGTGACCGGCCACGACGAGGATCAGGGCGGACGCCTGCGCACCATTGAATTCCCGCGCATCCGCGGCGGCAAACCCTTCGACCTGTCGTCCCCCTGGTTCAAAGAAGTGATGGACTATCTCGGCCAGAAGTATCGTCCGATCAATTGACCTGGACTGAGAAAACTGGCTTCCTCTCTCTTGAGGAGTGAGTGCCATGTCCCATGTAAGCTGGATCGTTTTTGCCGTCGCCTCGGTTGCGTTGTTGGCCGTGCCCGGTCGCTCTGCGCTACTGGTCATGGCCTATGCCCTGGGCCATGGGAAGAAGACCGCCTTCGCGACGGTGATCGGTGTCACGCTCGGCAATCTGGTGGCGATCGGGGTCGCGCTTGCGACCCTCTGGCTCATGCTGCAGATTTCGCCGGTCGCCTATGACTACGCCATCTGGTTCGGCAGTGCCTATATCGTGTATGTCGCCGTGCGCACCTGGCGCACCCCGGTTGCAGGCGGCCTCATTGCCGACAACGACAATCTGCCCGAAGAAAAGCCGCTGCGTGTCATTGCCCATTGCTGCCGCGAAACGGTACGCAACACCCGCAATACGCTCTTCCTTGTCGCATTGCTGCCGCAATTCATGACCGCAGGAGAGGCTTTCCTGCCGCATGCCCGGGAGTTTGCAACGACCTTTGCACTCCTCTCGGTCGCGACCACCCTCACCTATGCGCTCGCGGCTGGCAAGATACGAGAATTCTTGAGGAAACACCCCAAACGCCGTGGCATCACGCGCGCCAGCGGCACGGTTCTGATCGCCGCCGGAACGGTCACGGCGGGCTATCGGAAGATCGCCGCATAGCCTGTTGAAAGACCTCAAGGCTCCGTAAGCTTGCCGCAATGCTGGGCATAGATTAAGAAACGGAAATCTGATCGGTGGTGATTTGCCTATCGATCACCTGCTTCTCGTAGACGGATAGTGGCATGATCGTCAGAAAAGACCGCGGCATCGTCCTTTGCTTGGCTGTTTCAGTGCTGTCAGGCCTGGCTGGATGCACCGCGATCGATGAGAGCGTAAAGGCCGATGTCACGGCAGCGCCGGTGGCCAATCCGAATTCGCCCGAAATGCTGGCTGCCAAGGCAGCCGAAGCCGCAACCAGTGGGCAGACGCCTGCACAGGTCGCGGGCCAATCAACCGCCCCTGGCGCCATGACCCAAGCCGAACTGGCAGCCGCCAATCCCGGCCCCGCCCCGATCATCCCGGGCACAGAGACCGCGGCCCCGATCCCCGCCCTCAAGGAATCCGCTCTTTCGGCCACGGCTCCTCAGACCGCCGCCACCCAGGCGCTGACCATGGTCACCACGCCACCCGGTGTGCCCGCACAGCAAGCCTTGACCACAGCAGCAGCCCCCATGGAGGCAACGCTTGCGGCCCCGGCATCGGCCACAGCCTTGCAGCAGCCGACCTCTACAGCGGCCTCGCCTGCCCCCGTCGTACTGGCCTATGCCGCACCGCTTCGTGCGACGGCACTCACCAGCTTCGGCGACCCCTTCGACATTTCGCCTCCCGGCGATCCGGATGCCTTCGAGGCAGCGCCGCAGCCCGAGATGGTTGGCCCGACGCGCCTTAATGCGCTGATCAAGAAATACGCAAAGATCTACGAGGTCCCGGAAGAACTGGTACACCGCGTCGTGCGTCGCGAGAGCCGCTACAATCCCTCGGCCTATAGCCGGGGCAACTACGGTCTGATGCAGATCCGCTACAACACGGCCAAGGCGATGGGCTACGACGGACCCGCCGAGGGCCTGTTCGACGCGGAAACCAACATCAAATACGCGGTCAAATACCTTAAAGGCGCTTGGCTCGTCGCCGACAACGATCACGATGATGCCGTCCGGCTCTATGCCCGCGGCTATTATTACGACGCCAAGCGCCGTGGCCTGCTGCATCTGACGCAGTAAAGTCTGCCTCTGCCCCTCATCGCTTCAGGGCGTCGCGGATCGCGGCAACCAGTCGTTGCGGCCGATAACCGCCACGGCTCGGTGTCAGCCCCATCCGCACCACGACCAGATTTTCCGACGGAATAACGGCCACGGACTGTCCGTCATGGCCGAGCAGCCAGAGGACATCCGCCGGGAGACCGTAATGCGCGTCGGCCTCGTCCCCCGGCCCCTTCCGCCAAGCCTGGGCGCCACCATAAACACCGCCGGAAGCCGCTGTTGGGGTCGTCATGCGGGTCACGAAATCCGCCGGGACGATGGGCTTTCCGTCCCAGACGCCGCCTTGTGCTAGCAGCAACCCGAACCGGGCCCAATCCCGCGCGGTTGCGTAGAGATACGAACTCCCGACCAAGGTCCCGTGCGCGTCCGCCTCGAGCACGGCGCTGCGCATGCCGATCGGGTCGAACAGCGCCTTGCGGGGATAGGCGAGCGCCTGCTTTGGATCGGAGAAGCGCGACATCCACCATTTCGAGATGAGGACGGCCTCACCGGAGGAATAATTGAACCGCGTCCCGCGCTCGACGATAGCCGGCACCGAACGCGCATAGGCTGCCATGTCGGACTGCAGATAGAGCATGCGCGTCACGTCGGTGACGGCGCCATAGTCTTCGTTGAAATCGAGCCCGCTTTGCATGGCCAAGAGATCGGATAGCCGGATCTTCGCTCTGCGGTCACCCGTCCACTCAGGAAAAAGCCCCTCCGTATCGAGATCCACACCCTGATCCGCAGCAACCTTGCCAGCAAGCACAGCATTGACGCTTTTGGCCATCGACCAGCCCAGCAGAGGCGTCTGGGCGTTAAACCCCGCGCCATAGCTCTCCCCGACGATGCGTCCATCCTTGACCACGACCACGGCGCGATAGGCGGACCCCAACAAGGCTGCATCCTGCAGCGTGGTCGACAGACGCGAATCCATCGCACCGACACGCTCGCCTTCCGGCCAGGAGACGGTGTCATCAGAAGGAACGGCTTCGGACACCGGGGCGGAAACGCCTTGAGCCGAGGCAATATCGCCATCTGGCACCGAGGCACAGCCGAGCCCGTCGCGATAGACGGCGACGGACGGCGCGATGAAGCCGGCGAGATCAGCCGTGACCAGCCGCCGGTCGAGGTCCACGTCGACCCCGACAAGTCTCAACAGCGGATGTCCTGGTGCCTGAACGTCATCCGTAAGCACATCATCGGCATCGCGCCCGGCAAGGAAGACGTTCGAGCAGACGATCTTGGCCGCATAGCCCGTCCCCACTCTCAACAGGTCAGGCGGCGCCAGCCACAACCAGACGCATCCACCCAGGACCAGGATGACGAGAGCGGCGCCAGCAGCGACCAATAGTTTTGACAGGAGACGCATGTTTTCCTCCGCAGTTGCGGCCATGCAATCAGGAATTCGTGACAGGCGAAAGAGGACCGGCGGCAATCCCCGCCTCTGTCCCCGCCTGAAAGAGAAAGAACTTAGTGGGCGGGCAGCGACGTCGTACCCGCGCCCAGACGCGACTGCAGATAGCCGAGCACCTCACCGGCGCCGAAAGGTCGGGAGAACAGGAAACCCTGCGCCTCACCGATCCCGAGGACCCTGACGAATTCCAGCTGCCGTGCCGTCTCGATGCCCTCGATCGTCGTCTTGACCTGGAATGTCTCGGACAGCTTGTGCATCAGATCAACCAAGGTCGCGCCCTGGCTCGTCTCGACCATCTGCTGGGCAAAGGACCGGTCGATCTTCAACTCGTCCAGCGGAAACTTCCTCAGATGATGGATAGAGGCGAAACCGGTGCCGAAATCATCGAGTGCAACGCGCACTCCGCCTGAGCGCAATTGCGCCAGGCTGCGGCAAACGAGTTCGAGCTCGACGGAAAAGACCGATTCCGTTACTTCCACCGTCAACCGCTCCGGCGCAAGCCCGGCCTCGGCGAGACTGTCGAACACGTGAGCAACGAAGCCCGGGTCCTTGAACTGATCGCCAGAAACATTGACACTGACGCCGGTTGGTGCCGGCCAGCGGGCAGCCTCCTGGCAGGCGTGCTGAACCACCCAGCGTCCGATATCGAGGATGATGCCGATCCGCTCGGCAATCGGAATAAAGACATCCGGAGCGATTAGGCCGCGCGTCGGATGCCGCCAGCGCAACAGCGCTTCCAATGAACGAACCTGGCCGTTCTTTACGCCCACGATGGGCTGGTATTCCAGGTAGAACTCGCCCTCGCTCAGAGCCTGGGCCAGATCACGCTCAAGCTCTAGCGTCTCGATCGCCTCTTGCGCCAAGGCCTGGTCGTAGAAGGCATGGCTCGCCCCAAAGCGCTGTTTGGCGCGGTCAAGCGCAAGATTGGCACGCTTGATCACAACCGAAAGGTCGTCATCGGACGCCAGCAAAAGCGTCGCCCCGATGCTGACGCCGGCAAAGACCCGCTTCTGTTGGAGTTGGAACGCTTGCGACAGGCTGCCTTCGATCTCCAGGCAGAAGAATTCGACAATGGCTTTGGACGAGGCCTTGGGCAGTAGGACGGCGAACTCGTCGCCACCGAGGCGGAAGATGAGCGCATCTTCGCCAACCGCCCGGCGGAGACGGCGTGACACCTCGACGAGCAGATGATCTCCCGCTTCCTGGCCCATCGTGTCGTTGACGAACTTGAACCGGTCGATATCGATCAGCAACAGCGCATGATCGCTGCGCTTCTGCGAACCGAGGATCGGTCGCAGATTGTCCTGCAGGGCAATGCGATTGCCAAGCCCCGTCAGGGGATCCCGACCAGCCAGTTGCAGGTCGTCGTTTCGGCCGTTTTCCAGCGCGCTGATCTGGCCCCGAAGTCTCTGTTCGAAATAGCCGAAATTTCCAGCCAGCAGGGCACCCGCCACCGGAAGCCCTGCGAGAATGAGATGGGGCCATGACGACAAAACGCGGAAGACTTCCCCATCGACTGGGTCCGACCAGAGGAGAGGAAGAGCGGAAATGGCAGGTGCAATGGAGCCGGCAAAAAACCCGGCAACGGAATATCGGACAACCCGGCCCGGAGGCGCCTTCATTAACATCATGTTAAAACACCCGAATGATATGGGGATAATTTGATTAAAAGCCTTTAGATTTCGTTAGCCGGCAGCGTCCGGACCGCGTCATCAAACTGTAGCACCGGCCAGCTACACGCCATCAACCCTCAAGTGATGGCGGATCGACATGACAGAGCTTGCACCGGATGCCGGGTTTCACCGGAACAAGAAGCTGAAGGATGCACTTCTGCAGCACGAGCCTATGTCGGCCGCCGGCCTCTCGGAACGCCTGTTCGGCCTTCTCTTCTCGGGTCTCGTCTATGCCCAGATATGGGAGGACCCCGAAGTCGACATGGAGGCGATGGAGCTTACCGAGGGCCATCGCATCGTCACCATCGGGTCCGGCGGCTGCAACATGCTGGCCTATCTGAGCCGCCGCCCGGCCTCCATCGACGTCGTGGATCTTAACCCCAACCATGTCGCGCTCAACCGGCTGAAACTCACCGCCTTCCGTCACCTTCCGGATCATGCCGCCGTCCTGCGTTTTCTCGGGACGGAAGGCGAGAAAGGCAACCTCGCTGTCTTCGACCGCCATATCGCGCCTCATCTCGACGAGACCTCCCGCCGCTACTGGCAGCGACGCAGCCTTAGCGGTCGGCGCCGCGCCAGCGTCTTTACCCGCAATATCTACCGCACCGGATTGCTCGGTCGCTTCATCGGGATCGGCCACGTGCTCGCGCGCCTGCACGGGGTCAGGCTCGAGGAGATGGTTAAGGCCAGATCGCTCCGCGAGCAGCGCCACATCTTTGACAGGCAGATCGCACCACTCTTCGACCGGCCCCTCATCCGCTGGCTGACGGCGCGCAAAAGTTCGCTCTTCGGCCTCGGCATCCCGCCGCAGCAATATGACGAGCTGGCGGGCCTGTCAGACAGTGGCACCATCGCGCCGATCCTGCGCCACCGGCTGGAGAAGCTCGCTTGCTATTTTCCGCTGAAAGACAATCCCTTTGCCTGGCAGGCCTTTGCGCGCCGCTACCCGCGCGCTGGCGAGGGCAAGATGCCGACCTATCTTCAGCCGCAGCATTTCCAAGCGATTCGCGACTGTGCGAACCGGGTCACCGTCCATCATGCCGGCTTCACCGAACTCCTCAGGGAAAAGCCGGCCGCCAGTCTTGATCGCTTCGTCCTGCTCGACGCCCAGGACTGGATGACGCCACAGCAGTTGAACGAACTCTGGACCGCGATCACCCGAACCGCAGCCCCCGGGGCCCGGGTCATCTTCCGCACCGCAGCTGAGGTGAGCGTGCTTGACGGAAAGCTCTCAGAGAGCCTGCTTGCACAGTGGTCCTACCTTGCCGATCAGTCAGCCCGTCTCGACAAGCGCGACCGCTCGGCGATCTACGGTGGCTTTCACCTTTACGAAAAGCGTTCCGCATGAGCGCCGAAACAGGCATTACGGACGGCATCAGCCACGCCAAGCGCATGGACGCCATGTACCGTTATCAGCGGCACATCTACGACCTCACCCGCAAATATTATCTTCTCGGCCGGGACCGGATGATTTCCGGGCTCGATCTTCGCGAGGGCGGCACGCTGCTCGAGATCGGTTGCGGCACCGGCCGCAATCTCCTGGTAGCCCGACGTCATTATCCGTCGGCCCGGCTGCATGGACTGGATATATCCGCCGAGATGCTGGCATCGGCCCGTCACACCTTCCGCAAGGAGACCGACCAGCCGGTTTTGCAGGTCGCTGATGCCACCCGATTTGCCCCAGAGGATTTTGGCATTGCGGGTTTTGATCGGGTGATGATCTCCTATGCCCTGTCGATGATCCCCGAATGGCAGACCGCGGTGGATAAAGCGCTCGCAGCCCTTTCGCCTCTCGGCTCCCTGCACATCGTCGATTTCGGCCAGCAGGAGCGACTGCCAAATCCGGTCAGGACCGGCTTGCAGGCATGGCTTGCCCGTTTTCATGTGACGCCCCGGAGAGACCTGAGGGACGTGCTGGAAGCACAGGCGATGAAAACCGGAACCCGTCTCACCTTCGAGCCCCTCTGGCGCGGCTATGCCTGGCATGCCGTGCTTGCGCGCTGATGAAGGCACGTCTGCGAAAAATCACTGCATCAGACGGATTGCATGTAACCCCGTTTTAACCATGATGGGGGGAAATGGGATCTCAACGCCTTCGGACCGCCCCAACCCGTCTGTCCGGCCGCGAGATTTTCAGTTCCGGACCCATGGATGACCGATGCGGTGGCTTTCGACGGCACTCTTGCCCATTTGCCTGCTTTTTGCTGGCTGCACGTCGGGCAGCTACGACCTTATGGAGACGGCCTCCGTCTCGCCCCGTTTCAAGGACACTGATCCCCAGGATTTCGGTGGCAAGACGCCCCACCGCCACCAGGTGCATGGCATCGACGTGTCCAAGTGGAATGGCGATATAGACTGGTATCAAGTCCGGCGCTCCGGCGTCTCCTTCGTCTTCATCAAGGCAACCGAAGGCGGTGACCGTGTCGACCCGCGCTTCACTGAATACTGGCAGGGCGCACGCGCCGCTGGCCTCGCCTATGCGCCCTATCACTTCTACTATTTTTGCTCGACCGCCGACCAACAGGCCGACTGGTTCATTGCCAACGTTCCGCGCGAAGCGATCCAGCTCCCGCCGGTACTCGACGCCGAATGGAACCCCTCGTCGAAGACGTGTCGCACTCGACCGGACGCGGCAACGGTCCGCAGCGAGATGAAGCGCTTCATGGACCGGCTCGAAGCCTATTACGGCAAGCGCCCGATCATCTACACCTCGGTCGATTTTCACCGCGACAATCTCACCGGTGCCTTCGAAGACTATCACTTCTGGGTCCGCGCCGTAGCCCAGCACCCCAGCGAGATCTATTCGGAGCGGCGCTGGGCGTTCTGGCAATACACATCAACCGGCGTCATCCCCGGCATCCGCGGCGGGACAGACATCAATGTCTTTGCCGGAACTGAGAAGAATTGGCATAACTGGGTTGCCGCCGTTTCCAAGTGATCGATACGCCTGCCGGCTTGCTGGTGAAGACGCGAGATTGGTCACGTTTGGTCCGGCTGCGCCACAGAACCGTCGACATGTCCGCCCAGTGTCGCGCCGACCTCCCAAGGCATACTCAAAGGACCGATTGATGAAGCTCGCCACCCGCCTCAGCCTCCCCCTCGCCATGCTGCTCGCCTCGACCAGTGTATCCTTCGCGCAGCAATGTGGTGGCGATCTCGGCGCCTTCCTCGATGGCATACGCCAGGAATCCCTTGCAGCCGGAACCCCGGCCGACGTGGTGGAGAAGGCGCTGGCTGACGCCCGCATCGACGAGAAGGTGCTGGCCCGTGACCGCTCCCAAGGCGTCTTCCGCCAGACCTTCCTCGAATTCTCCCAGCGCACCGTCTCCCAGGCTCGCCTCGACATCGGGCGCCAGAAGCTGACGGAATTCGCCGACACCTTCGCCCGCGCCGAGCAGGAATACGGCATACCGGCCGGTGTGATCACCGCGTTCTGGGCGATGGAAACCGATTTTGGCGCAGTGCAAGGCGACTTCAACACTCGCAACGCCCTCGTCACCCTCTCCCATGACTGCCGCCGGCCCGAGCTGTTCAGGCCGCAATTGCTGGCGCTGATCAAGATGGTCCAGCACGCCGATCTCGACCCCGCGACCAATACCGGCGCCTGGGCCGGTGAAATCGGCCAGGTGCAGATGCTGCCCAAGGACATCATCGAATTCGGCGTGGACGGAGACGGCGACGGGCATATCAACGTCAAGACGAGCAGCCCGGATGCCATCCTGACGGCCGCGAAGTTCATTCAGCATCTGGGCTTCAAGCAGGGCGAACCCTGGATCCAGGAAGTGTCCATCCCCGAGAACCTGCCCTTCGAAAAGTCGGGCCTCGGCGGCACGCTCACCGCCGGTGACTGGTTTAAGCTCGGCGTGACCCCGCGGGATGGCAATACGGGGTTCGCAGCCCTGCCTGCCTCGCTCGTCCTGCCCCAGGGGCGCAAGGGCCCCGCCTTCATCACCTATCCGAATTTCAACATCTATCTCGAATGGAACCAGTCCTTCATCTACACGACCTCGGCCGCCTATTTCGCCACCCGCCTCTCGGGCGCCCCGCCTTACCAGAAGGGTAGTCCGGAGCCGGGTCTCAGTGTCGATGAGATGAAAATGTTGCAGACCAAGCTGGAAGCGCTCGGTTACGACGTCGGCAAGATCGACGGCATCCTAGGTTCGGGCACGCGCGTGGCCGTCCAGAAGGAGCAGCAACGCCTTGGGCTGCCAGCCGATGGCTGGGCGACATCTGCCCTCCTCAACGCGCTCTGACACGAAACGTCAGATCGTGCCGAATTCGAAAACCGGGACCGCAAGTCCCGGTTTTTTTGTGTCGCAGCATTTGTTCCGAGCGCGGAACCTTGCAGACAACGGCAAGCGACTTTGCGACAATGCTATGGTCCATATGCGCCGTAAACCGTCCTTTACCCTCACCATAATTAACCTCCATTAATATTCGGGGAGGGCATCGGAACTAACTGAAATAGCGAACGTTTTAGAAACAAGCGGGACCTTTTCCACCGATTCATGCGGCAGCGCAGCACAGATTCTGCTTTCCGCTGACACAAATCGGACATAATATCTAACGGTCAACGCAAGGAGGCACACAATGGGACTGACCAATTCGCTTAATGTCCTGATCGTCGGTGCGGCGTTTGTTTTCATAGCCACGATGCTGTTCATCTGATCGTAGGTCAGACGGACCACCCGCCATGAGACGGCCGGCTGAGGCCTCTCCAGCAGCAATGCTTTTGACCAATTAGAAAGGCGCGTGACAACATCTGTCACGCGCCTTTATCATGAGCCGGTATCGTGGATCAGGCAGCAGCGCCCGAAACGTTCCGCCGCGACTTCGGCCCGAGGCCGACGCGTTCCAGCGTCGCGATGGTTAGCGGTGCACGGTTCATCGTGTAGAGATGAAATTCTTCGATCCCGCGCTTCGCCAGATCCACGATCTGCTCGGCGGCCACATCGGCGGCGACTTCGGCACGCGCCTGCGGATCGCCGTCCGTTCCCTCGAAGCGGTGGTCCAGCCTCTCGGGCACACTTGCGCCGCACATCGACGCGAAGCGCTTGAGCTGCGCAAGGTTCTGGATTGGCATGATCCCTGGCACGACCGGGATCGTAATGCCGGCAGAGCGGACCCGGTTGAGATATTGCTCAAACAGGTCGTTGTCGAAGAAGAATTGCGTCAGCGCCCGGGTGGCGCCCGCGTCCACCTTGCGCTTCAACATATCGATGTCGGCGGCGTCGTTGATGCTTTCCGGGTGTTTCTCGGGATAGGCCGAGACGGAGATTTCGAACTCCCCCATATCTTGAAGGCCGCGAACAAGATCTGCCGCGTTCTCGAAACCATCAGGATGCGGCGTGTAGCGCGTGCCGACACCGCCCTGCGGATCGCCCCTGAGGGCCACGAAGTGCTTCACGCCCCGCGCCTTGAATTCATCCACCACCTGGCGAACCTCCTGGCGGCTCGCGGCCACGCAGGTGAGATGCGCCGCTGTCGCAAGCGAGGTATCCCTGATCAGCCGTCCAACGGTGTCCAGCGTCGGCTCGCGTGTCGTGCCCCCTGCCCCATAGGTGACAGAGACAAAGTCCGGCTGGAACGGTTCGAGTGCCTTGACGGTCTGCCACAACTGATCGGCCATGTCAGGCGACTTGGGCGGGAAGAATTCGAAGGAGACCTTGAGGTCGGCAGAATTGGGTCGCGCTGTCTGGGCCATTATCGGCTCCCCGTCCGGGCAAGAGGTTCAACAAGCGGCTGGGCTGCGTCTGCACTTTCGCGGCGTGCCAGCCAGATGGTGACGGTAAGTCCGCGTCTGGCTGCACTTTGCGGCGGCAGGTCAACGACCTGTTCAACTGTCAGCCCATGCCGCGTCAGCCAGTCGGCCATGACCGCGTGGGAGAAGCCGAGGCGCAGATGCGCATGCTCATTGCGAAGATAGTCGAGGTCGTGCGGCGCAAGATCGATGATCACGAGACGTCCACCTGGCCGCAGCATGCGGGCAGCTTCGGCGAGTGCCAGTTCCGGCTCTTCAAGGAAGTGCAGCACCTGATGCACAGTCACGAGATCATAGTCGCTGGCATCCAGCGGCAGGTTGAGAATGTCGCCGTGCCGCACGGTAGCGGACAGGATGCCCGCCTTGTCGAGATTGGAGCGGGCGACCGAGAGCATGTCACGGCTCGCATCGACCCCGACGGCCCGGCGGTAGCGATCGGAGAGCAGTTGCAGAATCCGGCCGGTCCCGGTACCGAGATCGAGCAGACTGTCCACCGGCTCTTCGCCGATCAGCGCGAGCAAGGCGGCTTCCACATCGGCATCATTGACATGCAGGCGGCGCAGTTCGTCCCATTCAGACGCATTGCGACTGAAATACTCCTGCGCCTTCTCGGCCCGGGCACGCTTGACGGACGCCAGACGGTCGCGGTCGCGCAGCAGCACGGGATCGCCCTCGTCAGCCACGTCGAGCAGCATGCGGATCAAAGACGAGGCGGCGCCCTCTTGCTTCAGCCTAAAATAGGCCCAGGCCCCTTCCTGATAGCGGTCGATAAGTTCAGCTTCGGCAAGCAGCTTCAGATGGCGGGAGATCCGGGGCTGCGACTGGCCGAGGATTTCGGTAAGATCGGTCACGGTCAGATCGCCCGCAGCAAGCAAAGCCAGAAGGCGAAGACGGGTCGGCTCGCCGGTCGCCTTCAGCAGATCCACCAGATTGTCGACACCGAACTGCATCCCACACCCCCAACGAATGACATAAAGATATGTTTATGTCATTATCGCGAGCGGAGCAAGCCAAAAATGGCGCTCAGCAGGAGGAGAAGATTGGGGCGGGAGAGGTACAAGACAGAAAAGGGACCGGCGGTGGCGCCGGTCCCTTTCGTTACTTCAGACAATATCTGCCCTGCAGCCCATCAGCGCGTCAGGCGCTTGTAGGACTGGCTGCCGGGGTTCAGCGCATCCGGGCCCAGACGACGGACCTTGTCCTGCTCGTAGTCTTCAAAGTTGCCCTCGAACCATTCGACATGGCCGTCGCCTTCGAACGCGAGGATGTGGGTCGCCAGACGGTCGAGGAACATGCGATCGTGGCTGATGATGATGGCGCAGCCGGCGAAGGCTTCGAGCGCACTTTCGAGCGCGCCCAGCGTTTCCGTATCAAGGTCGTTGGTCGGTTCGTCAAGGAGCAGCACGTTGCCGCCGGCCTTCAGCATCTTGGCAAGGTGCACGCGGTTGCGCTGCCCACCCGAGAGATTGCCGACCTTCTGCTGCTGGTCGCCACCCTTGAAGTTGAAGGCGCCGCAATAGGCGCGAGAGTTCATGTCGAACTTGCCGAGCTTGATGACTTCGGCACCGCCGGAGATTTCTTCCCAAACGGTCTTGTTGCCATCGAGCGCGTCACGGCTCTGGTCGACGTAACCGAGATGCACGGTGTCACCGATCCGGATCGTGCCGGCATCCGGCTTTTCCTGACCGGTGATCATCTTGAACAGCGTGGACTTGCCGGCGCCGTTCGGGCCGATGATGCCGACGATACCGCCCGGCGGCAGCTTGATCGACAGGTCGTTGATCAGGGTACGGCCTTCGAAGCCCTTCTTGATGCCTTCGAGCTCGATGACCACCTGTCCGAGGCGCTCGGACACCGGAATGATGATCTGCGCATCGCCGGGGCGGATGTTTTCGGCCGCATCGACCAGCTGTTCGTAAGCCTTGATACGCGCCTTCGACTTTGCCTGACGGGCCTTCGGGCTGGAGGCAATCCATTCCTGTTCGCGCGACAACGCCTTCTGGCGACCGGCTTCGTCGCGGGCTTCCTGCTGCATACGCTTGGCTTTGGCCGTCAGGTAGGCCGAGTAGTTGCCTTCGTAGGGGATGCCGCGGCCACGGTCGAGCTCGAGGATCCAGCCCGTGACGTTGTCGAGGAAGTAGCGGTCGTGGGTGATCATCATCACGGCGCCGGGATAGTCGCGCAGATGCTTTTCGAGCCAGGCGATGGTCTCGGCGTCGAGATGGTTGGTCGGTTCGTCGAGCAAAAGCAGATCCGGTTGCGACAGCAGCAGGCGGCAGAGCGCGATACGGCGGCGTTCACCGCCGGAGAGAACCGTAACGTCGGAATCCTTCGGCGGGCAGCGCAGAGCTTCCATCGCCATCTCGACCTGCTGTTCGAGGTCCCAGAGGTTCTGGCTGTCGATGATATCCTGGAGCTTCGCGCCCTCTTCCGCCGTCTCGTCGGAATAGTTCATCATCAGTTCGTTGTAGCGGTCGAGCACGGCCTGCTTGTCGGCGACCCCTTCCATGACGTTCTCGAAGGCGGTCTTGGCAGGATCCAGATGCGGTTCCTGCTCCAGATAACCGACGGTCGCGCCCTCGGCGAGCCAGGCCTCACCCGTGTATTCCTTGTCCTTGCCCGCAATAATGCGCAGAACCGTCGACTTACCCGCACCGTTCGGGCCGAGAATACCGATCTTGGCATCCGGGTAGAAGGACAGGTTGACGTTCTCGAGGATCTTCTTGGCGCCGTAGGACTTGTTCAGTCCCGACATGTGATAGATGAACTGGCGTGCCATGGGGTCTTGCTCCGGCGGGAATGGGATTTGCCGCTATGTAGGCGAATTGCAGCGAGGGAGCAACGGCACATTGCCCCCTGGATCAAAAGCGGAGGGGTTTTTTTGCGGCTACTGGAAGCGGGTATGGTCGATTTTAAAGACCTGCAACTGCCTCTTCGGCTCGGTGAGGCGGATCAGCCCAGGCCAGTCCCCGCCCCTGCTGAGCGCGGCCAGTGGCAAGGCATCGGCAAATTCCTCCGGCGCCTCGAAACGGCAAAGCGCAACATAATCGAACGGAGCCGCAGCTTGGCGACGGTCATGCGGATCAACCTGCACGAAAGTCTCGAAAATGCGTCTCATGCCAGGCGAGGAACGGTGAAACGGGATCCCGGCGATCGTGACGCCCGGAGGCAGGTGCGTGACAAGATCCAATCCCACCGCCATGGGGGCCATCACCCGGCCCGGCGCCAGTTGCTTGATCGCGCTCATATCCGCATCTTTGCAGGCAGCGTAAGACAGGAAATCAGCCAGAGCGACCTTGCCTGGTTTGACCGGGATGGCAAGGTGCAGCGTCCAGCCTAGAGCAGCAAGAATTGCTACCGATCCGGCAAGCAATTGCACTGCAAACCTCGGCCTGTCGTTGATCGCAGCCAACGCCACCGGAATGAAGAGCGGTATGAGTGCCATCGGGAAGCGGATGTAGCGCGTCTGAAGACATGCGAGAATCAGAGAGCCAACAGCAACGGCAAAGACGATCGGCGTTCCGGATTTGCCGCTTTGCCATGTGGATCGGATAACCGGCGAAGCGAGCACCAGCACCGCCATCAAGACCGCCAGTGTCAGAAGATGGGGAAAATATCCCTTCTGGAAATAGATCAAGATCGAATGCTCCTGCGCGAGCCGCTCCAGCCAGAGCGCACGGGAGAGTGGGTCGACCATATGATAGGGACCGCTGAGGCAAAGAGGAAAGCTGAAAGCAAGCAAGACCAAGAAAGCGAAGGCAGCGAAAAGCAGGGCGAAACTGCGAACCCGAGGCCCCGATTGCGCCAAGAGAGCCGCCGTCAGGATGGTGAGCACGCCATACGCCATAAGCCCAGCGATATAGGGCGCCGAAAAGGCGTCGCATTCGGTGGCTGTGAGCCCCCTGAACCCGATCAGCAACAAGCCCGCGAGCGGCGCACAGATGAGGATCGCAAAACCGAATCCAGCATAGAATTTCTCAATGCCGGAGCGTCTGAGAATCCAGCTGCCAGAAATCGTCGCCAAAACCACCGCGACCAGTGGCAAGAGCTCAAGCCCCACCGCCATCGACACGACGACGGCAACAGCCGCAACGACGGCGCTCCGATACGTCCACCTGATCAGACCCCAGAAGATGAAGAGAATGGCCAGCAGTTGAACATTATGGTGATCGATACGCCCGGGTGAGAACTCCCAGATGGACAACGCCATGGCCAGCACCGTGACAACCAGTACCGGCGTCCCCAGCACCTTACCCTCGGGCAGCATCTCCTTTATGATCGAGACGACGAGCAGGCAGTAGCCGGCCAGCATGACCGGCGGCCAGATGAGAAATGCCGCCTTGAGGCCGGCCTCGTCACCGACAACCAGAGCAAGTCCCTTCGCGACGACGAGATAAGGCAGATCAACCAGCCGCGACCACGGCGACACATAGGGCTCTGGCATAGAGATGAAAGGCAGTGTCCGGTCGAACCAATTGCCGCTGCGTAGCAATTCTCGAATCTGCAAGGCCCGCAGCACATCGTCGGTATCGCCGAGGTAAAGCGTTCCGTCAGCGAGATCGAACAACAGGATCGCAAAGGACACAACCCATGCCACCACGACCAGCCGCCACACTCCGTTGACGGCGACGGGCCTTGGCGTCGACGGAATGGTGTTACGTTGCAGCATCTGGCATGTCCATCCAACGGGGCGCCGACAAGAGGGCAGGCAATATGCCGGGGGGATAGCAGAGAAACGCTAAAAGTTTATAAGCCCCAGGATTGCGCATCATCCCGGCATCAAAGGCGCGGTGGCAGACGTCGCGGAGGAAGGCACAACCGCAGACGACATTCCCGCTATGGAGGAAGAATGTTTACAGACCTCAGCTTTCTGGACGCCCCCAGCGGCGCCCGTCTTGCCTATCATCACCTTGCCGCGACCGGCACCCCGCGCGGCATCGTGCTCGTCTGCCACGGCCTTGCCGAACATTCCCGCCGCTACGAGGGTTTCGCGACGGCGCTCTCCGCCCGTGGCTACCACGTCTATGCGCACGACCATCGCGGCCATGGCGAAACCACGGCCCCCGATACCGAGATCGGCCGGTTTGCCGCCCGTAACGGAGTAGCCAAGGTAATAGCCGACGTTCGGGCCATGCGCGATCTCGCCGTCGTCCGACATCCCGGACTGCCTGTCACCCTCTTCGGCCATTCCATGGGCGGACTGATCGCGCTCAACTCTGCAGGCGCCCATCCGCAGGCTTTCCAATCGCTCTCCGTGTGGAACTCCAATTTCAATCCGAGGTCAGCCGGCCGCTTCGCCCAAGGCGTACTATCGCTCGAGAAGATGCTTAAAGGCTCGGACGTACCCTCGGCTATCCTGCCGAAAGCCACGTTTGGCGCCTGGGGCAGATCCATTCCAGGCCACCGCACCGCCTTCGACTGGCTCTCGCATGATCCGGCGGAGGTTGATGCCTATATCGCCGATCCGCTCTGCGGCTTCGATGCCAGCGTCTCACTCTGGCAGGATTTGTTCCGCCTTACCTTCGCCGGCGCATCACCTGAAAACCTCGCTCGCCTGCCCTCCGGCCTGCCCGTCTACCTTGTCGGCGGTGGTCAGGACCCGGCCACCAACAAGGGACGCGAGATCCGCTGGCTCGGACGGCGCATGATGGATGCTGGCATGACACACGTCACCACGACCATCTACGACGCGATGCGTCACGAGACCCTGAACGAGATTGGTCGTGAACAGGCGATCTCAGACTTCGTGTCCTGGCTGGACCGGAGCACAACATAGAGTGCCTGCCTGGCTTGCCGAAACGGAATGACCCCATGAGAGAAAATCAAGTGCTAAGGCCGTGAACGGACGCTAAGACTGGCGCGATTGCAGGAAAACTCATGACAGCCGACACGAAGCGTCGCCTGTTCACCTGCAGCAAGGGAGCCGTATGACTGACAGCCCGTCCGCAAAGTCACCACTATCCGGCATCCGGGTGATCGAACTTGCCCGTGTTCTTGCAGGCCCCTGGGCCGGTCAGATGCTGGCCGATCTCGGCGCCGACGTGATCAAGGTGGAAAACCCCGAAGGCGGCGACGACACCCGCGCCTGGGGGCCTCCCTTCGTCGAGGGCGCCGACGGCGAAAACCTCTCGGCCGCCTATTACCATTCGACCAACCGCAACAAGCGCTCGATCGCGGTCGACCTGAAGACCCCGGAAGGCCAGGAGACGGTCCGTCGCCTCTGCGCCTCTGCCGATGTCGTCATCGAGAATTTCAAACGCGGCGGCCTTCAGAAATACGGCCTCGACTACGAGAGCCTGAAGGCGAGCAACCCGAAGCTCGTCTACTGCTCGATCACCGGCTTCGGCCAGAACGGCCCCTATGCCGATTTCGCCGGCTATGACTATATCGTCCAGGGCATGTCCGGCTTCATGTCGATCACCGGTGAGAAGGACGGCGAGCCGATGAAGGCAGGCGTCGCCATCGCCGACATCTTCACCGGCATCTATGCAGTGACCGCGATCCAGGCGGCCCTCATCCACGCGATGAAGACAGGCCAGGGCCAGTTCGTCGACATGGCCCTGCTCGACGTGATGTCGGCCGTGCTCGCCAACCAGAACATGAACTACCTGATCTCGGGCAAGCCGCCGACCCGGCTCGGCAATGCCCATCCGAACATCAGCCCCTATGAAGTCGTGCCGACAGCGGACGGCCACCTGATCCTCGCCGTCGGCAATGACGGCCAGTTCAAGCGCCTCTGCACCATCCTCGGCATCCCCGCTGTCGCCGAGGATGAACGCTTCGCCACCAACAAGGCCCGCGTCGCCCACAAGGTCGAGGTTCGTGTCATCGTCACCGCTGAAACCGTGAAGTGGCAGAAGCGCGATCTGCTCTCCGCCTGTGAAGCCAATGCAGTGCCGGCTGGACCGATCAACTCGATCGAGGAAATGTTCGCCGACCCGCAGGTCCAGGCACGCGGTTTGAAGATCGAGCTGACCGACGACAAGGGCACCGTGATCCCTTCCGTGCGCACGCCGATCGTGCTCTCCGAGACACCCCTGCGCTACGAGCGACCGAGCCCGCGCATCGGCGAGCACGGCGAAGACATTCTGGCCGAACTGGCCGAGCTGGAAAGGAAGACGCAATGAAGAGAACCGGCGGCGAACTGATCGTCGAAGCCTTGAAGGCCAACGGCGTCGAGCGCGTGTCCTGCGTTCCCGGCGAAAGTTATCTCGCCGTGCTCGACGCGCTGAAGGACAGCGGCATCGAAACGCTGGTCTGCCGCCAGGAAGGCGGCGCCGCCATGATGGCCGATGCCTGGGGTCGCCTCACCGGCAAACCCGGCATCTGCATGGTGACCCGTGGTCCGGGCGCCACGAACGCCTCTGCCGGCCTGCATGTCGCAAAGCAGGATTCGATCCCGATGATCCTCTTCATCGGCCAGATCGGCCGTGACATGAAGGAGCGCGAAGCCTTCCAGGAAGTCGAATACCGCCGCGCCTTCACCGAATTTGCCAAATGGGTCGGCGAAATCGATGACGCCCGCCGCATCCCGGAATTCGTCACCCGCGCCTTTGCCGTCGCCACATCAGGACGCCCAGGCCCCGTCGTGCTGACGCTGCCCGAAGACATGCTGCTCGACGAAGTCGAAGCTCCGGAAGCCAAGCCCTACACCCCTGTCGAGGCTCATCCCGGTCCAAGCCAGATCGCAGCCCTCGGCGAACTGCTAAAGACCGCCAAGCGCCCGATGGTCGTTCTCGGCGGCACCCGCTGGAGCGAGAAATCCGTCGCCGGCATCCAGGCCTTCGCCGAAAAGTTCAAGCTGCCGGTCGGCTGCTCCTTCCGCCGCCAGATGCTCTTCGACCACCTGCATCCCTCCTATGCCGGCGATGTCGGCATCGGCATCAACCCGGCGCTCGCCAAGGAAGTGAAGGAAGCCGATCTGCTGATCCTGCTCGGCGGCCGTTTCTCCGAAATGCCGTCCTCCTCCTACACGCTGATGGACATCCCCTACCCGGCGCAAAAGCTCGTGCATGTGCATCCGGACCCGTCAGAACTCGGCCGCGTCTACCGCGCCGATCTCGCGATCTGTGCCGCCCCTGAGGAATTCGTCGCAGCACTCGCGACCCTGGATTCACCCGCCGCCCCTGTATGGGCCGAGCGCACCGAGACCATGCATGCCGCCTATCTCGCCTGGTCGACGCCGCCCAAGGCCGGCCCCGGTGCCGTCCAGATGGGGCCGATCATGGAATGGATCGAAGCCAATACGCCGAAGGATGCGATCTTTACCAACGGTGCCGGCAACTATGCCACCTGGCTGCATCGCTTCCACCGCTTCCAGGCCTTCAACACTCAGGCCGCCCCGACTTCGGGCTCCATGGGCTATGGCCTGCCGGCAGCCGTCGCTGCCAAGCAGTTGTTCCCCGAGCGTGAGGTCATCTGCTTTGCCGGCGACGGCTGCTTCATGATGCATGGCCAAGAATTCGCGACCGCCATCCGCTACAACCTGCCGATTATCACGCTCGTCATCAACAACGGCATGTACGGCACGATCCGCATGCACCAGGAGCGTGAATATCCGGGCCGTGTCAGCGCCACCGACCTGACAAACCCCGATTTCGCAGCCCTTGCCAAGGCCTATGGCGGCCACGGCGAAACCGTCGAGAAGACCGAAGACTTCGCCCCGGCCTTCCTGCGCGCCCGCGCTTCAGGCAAGCCCGCAATCATCGAGATCAAACTCGATCCGGAAGCGATCACGCCGACGCGAACCTTGACGCAAATTCGCAACAAGGCCTGACAGGCCATTGACCTGAAACAAGAAAAGGCCGGGATCGCTCCCGGCCTTTTCGTATTCTAGACGTCTCTCAGAGATCAGAGAGCGGCCGTGACGATGAACTCGACCTTGTAGTCCGGGGTCGCGAGAGCAGCTTCCGACGTCGCACGGGCCGGCGGGTTGGCCGGATCGATCCAGGCTTCCCAGACGGCGTTCATTTCGCCGAAGGTCGACATGTCCGAGAGGTAGATGATCGTCTGCAGGATCTTCGACTTGCCCGAGCCGGCAGCGGCCAGCAGGCGGTCGACTTCGGCCAGAGCCGACTTCGACTGCTCGGTCACGGATGCGCCTTCGCCAACCTGGCCGGCGAGATAGACGGTGTTGCCGTGGACGACGGCGCCGCTCATGCGCTTGCCGGGCTCGATACGCTTGATGGACATGATGTACTCCTGTCTGGTGTGGTAGAAAAAAACGAAGGCCGGGCTCAACCGCCCGGCCTGTGGATGAGAATGGTGAAGTTCAGCCGCGCTGGCGAAGCGCGTGTTCGTAGGTCGCAGTGGAGCGCGCACCGGAACGGCAATAGCCAAGCATCGGCTTGTCGAAATCCTCGAGCGCATCGACCATGTCGGCCACGGCATCGGGCGTAACGCCCATCGGCCCGACGGGTACGTGTTTGGTCTTCAGGCCGAGCTCTCCTGCCCGTGCCGCAATCGCCGCAAAACTCGGCTGGCCCATCTCCTCGCCATCAGGACGATGGCAGACGATCGACTTGAAACCGAGCTGCTTGATCGTATCGAGATCGTCGGCCGTGATCTGGCCGGTGACCGAATATTCCTCGTTGATCTGCCTGATATTCATCCGCTCAACCTCATCGAAATCTTGGGCGCAACATCTACGACGGGCGTCCTCATGCGTCAATGACGGCGAGCGCCGGCGCAGTTTTTCGCGGCGGGCGGCAAAGTTCAAGAAAAGGAGAATGCCAACCCGTAATGCCGGCTCTGGCCGGGCTCCAGCGTGACGAATTCGCCTGCCTGCTGCAACTCGTCGCGACTCACCCAACGGTGAGAAACCGGCTCGATGCCGAGCACATGCGCCGGTGCCTTCTGATTGCGCCAGACCTGCAGATAAGGCAGCGTGTCGGTACGGAAACGCACCTTGAGCCGCTTATCGCCGATGGCCTTCATCGGCCCCAACCGGACTTCCGCCCAGCCACCATGGCCGGCCGGCACGCAGAAGACACCGCCATCGCCCTCACCGAAGGTCCAGGGAAAGCCTCCGCGCTCCAGCATCGCGCCTTCAAGTCCAGTTCCCTCGTCGAAATGTTTCGCCCCCAGATTGATGTGGTACATCAAGAACGCGGGAAACGCCGTATGACCGGTGTTGACAACCTCGTCGGCCAGTTGCACCTCGCCACTGTCGCCTTTGATCCGCCACTGGCGCCGCAACTCGGCCTGCCCCCCCTCGGCCAGCCTCACCGGCACGCGCGCCTCGGCCACCAGGTCTGCCCCGTCCATGGAGACGTGCAGCGCCTCAGCCGGATGCGCCGACAACGAACCATGCAGGGGATACATTCCTTTTCCATCCGGCAGCGGGTGCGGATGACGAATGTGGTCGGGTCCGCAGGTGAAGAGAAAGCCTTCGAGCGAATGGTCGATGCGCGGATCGCCATCGTCAGGAATAGCACGGCCGGGCGAAAGATCGAGGCCATCGACCACGCATGCTCCGATGTCGAAGACGGAGCTTTCATCCAGTGTCAGAGATGGGCCACGAGAACCGCGAAAAGAAATCATGAAAAGCTTTCCTCGACCACCGGAACGGCAGTCTGCAAAAGTCCGGCGGTTGCCAGTTGTTCGAGCCCGGCAAGGCCGCTGTCGAGCGACGACAGATAGGCGATGTTGACCGACTGCTCAAGCCAGCGCTGAAACGCGTGCGCACAGCGCTCAAGCCGATCGAAGCGCGTCAACCCCTCCTCGGTCAAGGAGAGAAGCTCGAAGCGGCGATCGACCCGGTCACGCTTGCGCAGCAGGTAACCGCGGTCTTCAAGCACTTTCACCGCCCGGCTGATCTTCGTTTTGGATAGCCCCGAATGCATGGAAATTGCCTTGGCCGTGATCGGCGACTGTTCACCGAGAGACCACAGCACCTGCCATTCAGCCCAGGACAACTCGTCCTCAGGGCCGCAATAGTGCGAGAAAGCCATATCGAATCGGTCCGCAACCCGGATAAGCCGGTAAGGCAGAAAGGCTTCCATTCTTAATCGATCCTGCATCGTCCCCCCTCCGGCGACCGCGTCGACGCCCGGAACATGGCATCCCTTGAGCGGTTTCCTTCCTGCCCCCACAGCAAGTTAATCCTATATTCATTATGAATTCACCTTTTCCATATTAGTGTCAAATTTGTCGCGTTTGTCGCCCGCAGAGACGAGGAAACCGAACCGTGCACGACATCAGGAAATCAGGCTTGCTCATGATGGCTCTCGCAGCCACGTCGCTGGCGACCGCAGGCGCCTCCTGGGCGCAATCCGTCTACGACTATCGCAGGTCACAGACCCTTCTGGTGTCTCCGGAAGGCGACATTCTCGACTACATCCCGGAGCAGGGAGACGTGGTGATCAGCCGTGACCGGATGGGGCGCACCGTGCTGTTCGATCGCTTCGGCAACCTGGTGGCAACCGAAATCCCGGCCGAAAGCTATTATCCGCCCGCAAGGGAGGATCAGGCGCGCGCGCTGCCGGGCGTCGTGGATCCCTATAGCGACCCCTATCGCGGCGGACCTGCGCAGCAGCCGCGCGGCTGGGATGACGACGTTACGACGGCATCCATTCCCGACGCGCTGCCCGGCGATGGGCAGCCGCTCGACGGCTCTCCCTCCGACATGCCCTATGGCGGGCCGGATGTGGCACCACCCTCTGATGCGGCACCTCAGCGGATCGTGACACCGGAAATCCCGGTGAAGAGCAACCTGTCACGTCTTGAGATCACGGCACTGCAGGTGTTTCTCGATCGCGAAGGCGTCTCTCCAGGCGTTATCGACGGCAAGATGGGACAGAACGTCAACAAGGCCATCGTCGCCTGGGAAAAGATGACCGGCGAGACGCTGGATCCGAACAATGCCGAAGACATCCTGGAGAGGTTGCGTCTGTCGGGCGGCCTCGCCATCACCAGCTATACCATCACCGCTGGCGACGCGGCCGGCCCTTACGTCGCTGCGATCCCCGAGGATTACAGCCACAAGGCCCAGCTTCCCGCCATGGCCTATACCTCGACGGTCGAAATGCTGGCCGAGAAATTCCACATGGACGAGGGATATCTGCGCGAACTCAATCCAGGTGTCGACTTCACCATCCCAGGCACAATGATCAAGGTCATCGATCCCGGCCCGGCCAAAACCGGCAGTGTGGCCCGCATCGTCGCCGACAAGGCGCTGAAGCAGGTCTTCGCCTATGGCGCCGATGGCAACCTTGTCGCCGCTTACCCGGCCAGCATCGGCTCGACCGACACCCCCTCTCCTTCGGGCACGGTCACGATCGAGCGCATCGCGCTCAATCCGGGCTATACCTACAATCCGAAGGTCAATTTCCAGCAAGGCGCCAACGACAAGATCCTGCAGATCCCACCAGGCCCCAATGGCCCCGTCGGGACGGTCTGGCTGGCCCTGTCGAAGCCGACCTATGGCATCCACGGCACACCCGAACCGTCGAAAATTGGACGCACCCAGAGCCACGGCTGTATCCGCCTGACCAACTGGGATGCGACCGAACTGGCCAAAATGGTGAAAGCAGGCGTGACGGTTGAATTTGTCGACTGACGCTTGAACATCGCGAGACGAAATACAAAGCCGCGAGCAGCCCGCTCGCGGCTTTCTTTCTTGCAGACGAGCGGACAAAAAAACCGCCGGCGGGACCGGCGGTTTGGAGGTGGTGCTTGGGGAGACAGAATCAGGCGGCGCTGCGCACCAGCCGGAACAGCCGGCGCGGCTGGGCGGAGCGGATGATCTTGACCGGCAGCAGGCGCAGGACCTCGCTGGCGAAGGCCTTCGCGTTTTCCTGGGCCCTGTCGAGATTGCTGATCTTCGCTGCATCCATGGAATACAGCGTGCCGCCACAGTCGAAGATTTCGCGGAAAGCACTGCGTTCTGCGATGGGGGTGTTGACGACATTGACGCCGCGGGCAGCCAGCAGTCCCTTGATCGTCAGAAGTGCCCTTGTCGTAACCATGGAGGTGACGCGAGTCAGCACCACCGAGTGAGGAATGACGAGGTTGCCCGTGTCTTCCATCATCTTGATCAGGTCGAGGATCTGCGCGCCGCCCTTGGCATCCATGGCACAGCCCTGAACCGGGATCAGCACATGGTCCGACAGACCGACTGCGGTCGTCACCATGGCATCACGCGCACCGGCGAGGTCAATGATGATATAGTCGTTTGTCCGCGACAGGTCCCGGATATGCCCCTGAACGGAGGCGACGGAGACCTCTGACACCACTTCGATATTGTGCTGCGGGCCGGACATCTCGGACCACTGGGTAATCCAGCGCTGCGGATCGGCGTCAAGGATCGCAACGCGGTAGCCCTGATGCGCCAGTTCCGTGGCGAGCAGGAGAGCTGCAGTGGTCTTGCCGGCGCCGCCCTTGGCATTGGCGAATGAGATGACTGGCATGCTTGTTCCTCAAGGGGTCTGTTCCGAGCGCTTCATCGCTCTGGGGCAACCCTCGTCATTGGCGCCGCGTACACACATCATTGCCAATTATGGTTAACAAACCGGAAACGCGCGCTCACCTCCCCTCCCCGAAATTGGGGAGAAGCGACGGAAATAGCTTGTATATTCGAAACTAGAAACACACCTGCGCTGCGTATCAGCCTCCGAGCGGCGTGCAGCTGCCGACATGCTGTGCCGCGACTCGCCCAGCCTTCAGGTCGGAAAGCCGCGGCAATGACGGATCGGCTCCACCCAGGCTCGCCTCGAAGGTCGCGCGATCGAGCTTCACCATCCGCCCGCTGCCGAGAATGCTGACCAACGTCTTCTTGTCGACCACAGCGACACTGACCTTCGACTTGCAGAACTGCTTGCCATCCTTGCCGGTGAGGACCCAGCCGAGGGCACCGGATTTTCCCTGGCTCATCTTCCCGACCTTATAGCCCTTCTTCACGAGCCCCTGGAAGCTTTCAGCGGCTGCAGGCGCTGCTTGAAGCAGAAAGGCGGCCCCGATCAGACCGAGGGCGCACGCAAGCGATGAGGGACGGGACATCAAGAACTCCTCAAGACAGGATCTTTACAGGATAGCGTTCACAAAAAAGGGACCCGACCATAAGTGGCAGGGCCCCTCGCTTTGTCAACGCGGAGGATCAGAAGCAGTCGGCGAAGAGCTGCTTGGTGTTTTCGAGCGTCATCTTGACCGGATTGCCGCCCGCGCTCGGATCCTCGATCGCCATGGCCGAGAGCTCGTCGATCCGGTCATTGGCAATACCCATGGCCGTCAGGTTGGCCGGGACGTGCAGTTCGGCGCGCAGGGCCAGCACGTAGTCGTAGAAGCCATCGAAACCACCGGAAATCCCGAGATAGGCAGCCGCCCGCTCGATCTTCTCCTCGATCACATGACGGTTGAACTTCAGCACCGGCGGCATCACGACAGCATTCGTCATGCCGTGATGGGTGTTGTAAACGGCGCCGATCGGATGCGACAGCGCATGGATGGCGCCAAGCCCCTTCTGGAACGCGACGGCGCCCATGGCAGCCGCCGACATCATGTTGGTGCGTGCCTCAATATCAGTGCCGTCCTTATAGGCGCGCGGTAAGAATTCCTTGACCAGCCGCATGCCTTCGAGCGCGATGCCCTGGCTCATTGGATGATAGAAGGGCGAAGAATAGGCTTCCAGGCAATGGGCAAAGGCATCCATGCCCGTACCAGCCGTAATCATCTTCGGCATGCCGACGGTCAGTTCTGGATCGCAAATCACGACGCCGGGGAGGAACTTCGGATGGAAGATGATCTTCTTCACATGGGTGACGGAATTGGTGATGACCGAGGCGCGGCCGACTTCCGAGCCGGTGCCCGCTGTGGTCGGGACGGCAACGATCGGCGCGATACCGTCGGAATTGGCGCGCGTCCACCAGTCACCGATATCTTCGAAATCCCAGACAGGCCGGGTCTGTCCCGCCATGAAGGCAACGCACTTGCCAAGATCGAGGCCCGAACCGCCACCGAAGGCCACGACACCGTCATGACCGCCATCCTTGTAAGCCTTGATCCCAGCTTCGAGGTTCTTCTCGTTCGGGTTCGGATCGACATCGGCGAAGATCGAGCGGCCGAGACCGGCTTCTTCCAGCACATCGAGCGCCGTCTGCGTGATCGCCATCGGCGCCAGGCCCCGGTCGGTGATCAACAGTGGCTTCTTCATGCCGAGCGACTTGCAGGCGTCCGCCAGTTCCTTGATGCGGCCACGTCCCATCTTGACGGCGGTGGGGTAGCTCCAATTGGCGACGATGTTCATTTCGTGACTTTCTTCAGGTGGTAGGATTTCGGACGGGTAAGGTTTTGGAAGCCGAGCACGGAGAGCGAGCCGCCCTTGCCGGTTTCCTTGACGCCGGTCCAGCAGAGTGCCGGGTCGAGATAATCGGCTCGGTTCATGAAGACGGTACCGGTCTCGATGTCGCGTCCGATGCGGGCGGCGCGTTCCGGATCCTGCGTCCAGAGCGACGCGGTGAGGCCATAGGGGCTGTCATTCATGAGTTCGAGCGCTTCTTCATCGCTCTTCACCTTCATGATGCCGACGGCCGGGCCGAAGGTCTCTTCCTTCATGAAGGTCATGGAGTGATCCACGTTCACCAGAATCTGCGGCATGATATAGGCACCGCCGTCATCGGCCGGGAAGAGCTTGGGATCGACCAGCGCCTTGGCGCCCTTCGAAACAGCATCGGCGATCTGCTCGCGCACGACCTTGGCGAAACGCTTGTTGGCCATCGGCCCAAGCGTCGTTTCCGGATCGAGCGGATTGCCGAGCTTGTAGTTCGACACCCAGGCGACCGACTTCTCGACGAAGGCGTCGTACAGGCTCTCATGCACATAGACACGCTCGATACCGCAGCAGCACTGGCCGGAATTGTAGGTCGCGCCATCCATCAGCGTATCGACGGCAGCGTCGAGGTCGGCGTCTTCCATGACGTAGCCC
The DNA here is from genome assembly GCF_006443685.1 of Rhizobium glycinendophyticum. Classification (NCBI taxonomy): domain Bacteria; kingdom Pseudomonadati; phylum Pseudomonadota; class Alphaproteobacteria; order Hyphomicrobiales; family Rhizobiaceae; genus Peteryoungia; species Peteryoungia glycinendophytica. Next base: position 2,470,183 of record NZ_VFYP01000001.1, read on the forward strand.
GGGTCCTTGCCGCCAAGCTCAAGGCCAAGACCGGCAAAGGTGCCAGCCGCAGCGCGCTCGATCGAACGCCCGCCTTCGACCGAACCGGTGAAATTGATGAAGTTGAAATTGCCGGCGGCAATCAGGGCAGACGTCGTCTGGTGGTCAAGGAAGAGGTTGATGAAGACATCGTCGGGAACGCCAGCCTCGACAAAGGCGCGCACCATGCGCTCACCAACCAGCAGCGTCTGGGTCGCATGCTTGATGACGACGGTATTGCCCGCCATCAGGGCCGGCGCGATCGTATTGATCGCGGTCATGTAAGGATAGTTCCACGGCGCGATCACGAAGACCACGCCATGCGGCTCGCGCTCGATGCGGCGCTCGAACTTGTCGCTGGCTTCCACGACCAGCGGAGCAAGCGAGTCTGCGGCGATCGCCGCGACATAGTTGGAGCGCTCGTTGAAGCCCTTATACTCGCCGCCATAACGCACCGGACGGCCCATCATGTGCGCCAGTTCCGGCACCACTTCGTCAGACATCTCGTTGAGACGGGCCACGCCCTTCAGCACGAGCTGGATGCGGTCTTCGAGCGGTCGGCGCGCCCAGGCCTTCTGCGCCTTGCGCGCACGACCGACGGCTTCCGTTGCCGCTTCCAGCGACATCGCCGGACGCTCGGCGTAAACCGATCCGTCGATCGGCGAAATGCATTGAATCATCGTCATTTTCACTTGCTCCTTCGGCCTAGCAGGCCAGTACTTTCACGTGACCTGCCGCGCCATAGGTCAAAATGGCGCGGTCGCGGGTCACGATCGTCAAATCATAGGACCGCGCCGCAGCGATCAAGATCCGGTCGGCCGGATCGCCATGCAGCGGCTCGGGCGGGAAGGAGGCCGAAACCAGAACCTCTGCCGTCAGAGGAATGGTTCCGATATCGAACCGCACACAGACAATCCGAAACCACTCCGCTGGCGGCCGCTCCAGCACGATCCGCCCCTTAGATACCAGCATTCCGAGTTCCCAAGCCGAAAATGGCGACGCAAAAACATTGTCCACTCTTGAGGGCATGAAATCCAAGACGCTCAGTACGCCTTTCGAAACCGGCATATCATGGGCCAGATAAATGATCGCACAGGTATCCAGAAGATACCGATCAGTCGTCATCGTAAACCTTGGCCCATTCGGGATCAGTCGGGGCAGTGAGATCAGTCCCCGGCATGATCGTAATGGTTCCTTTCATGCACCCGCGAACACGCTCATAAAAGCTGAGCCCCGCCTCATTGTCTTTCTCGGTCACCAAACCATCAGACCTCTCCGCGACGGGTTCGCGGGGAGTTCCGATTACATATCCCTCCTGCCCCTCTTCGGCGAAGCCTGCCGCCTCCCCGCGCCGCCTTGCGGCGACCACCGCAAGCGGCACACCGAGATAAGCGGCGATCCCGTCCTGCTCCTCGGCGCTCATCTTCCGTTCGCCCCGCAGCATGCGTGAGACCGCACTCGGGTCGAGACCAAGCTCCCGCGCCATCGCGCGAAGCGAACGGCCTTCCTGTTCGAGCTGTTGGTAGAACCAGGCACTGTCGATCATGATGCACCTCCGGACTGTTGTGATTTTACCAGCCCGTGGACCCCACAGCAACAGGATCAAGCCCGTTCGAAGCCGCGCGCCACCTCCCAGTCGGTAATCCGACGGTCATACTCTTCCTGCTCCCATTCGGCAGCACGCACATAGTGGTCGATCACGTCGTCGCCGAAGGCTGCGCGCAGCATAGCAGATCCATTGAGCGTTTCAGCAGCGGCACGCAGCGTCCGAGGAATTTCACGGGCGCCCTGCGCGCCATAGGCATCGCCCGAGAATTCCGGCTCCAGCGCCATCTTCTTATCGATGCCATCAATACCGGCAGCCAAGAGTGCGGCCATGGCGAGATACGGATTGAGGTCGGAACCGCCCACGCGGCATTCGACGCGAATGCCCTTGGTCGCATCGCCGCACAGACGGTACCCAGCCGTGCGGTTGTCCTTCGACCAGATCGCCTTTGTCGGCGCAAAGGTACCAGCCACGAACCGCTTGTAGGAATTGATGTAGGGCGCGAGGAAATAGGTGAACTCGCCGGCATGGGCCAGTAGCCCTGCCATGTAATGGCGCATCAGCTCGGACATGCCGTATTCGCCGTCCTTATCGTAGAAGAGCGGCGTCTTGCCATCCGCCGACCACAGCGACTGGTGGATATGCGAGGACGAACCAGCGGCATTATAGTGCCACTTGGCGAGGAAGGTGATTGCCTTGCCCTTCGACCAGGCGATCTCTTTGCAGCCGTTCTTGATGATCACATGCCGGTCGGCCATGGAAAGCGCATCGGCGTAGCGGACGTTGATTTCCTCCTGCCCGGCCGAGGCCTCGCCCTTGGAGTTTTCGACCGGGATGCCCGCCCCCTGCAGGCCCTTGCGGATCGCCCGCATCACATCTTCTTCCTTGGTCGTCTGGAAGATGTGGTAGTCCTCGTTATAGCCCGAGACCAGCTTGAGGTCGCGGTAACCGGCAAGCCGCGCGGCGTCATAGCTCTGGTCGAACAGGAAGAATTCGAGTTCGGTTGCCATGAAGGCTTTCATACCCATGGCCTCGAGGCGGGCGACCTGCTTCTTGAGGATCGCGCGCGGCGAATGCGCAACTTCGGCATGGGTTGCATGGTCATACATGTCGCAAAGCACCAGCGCCGTGCCTTCGAGCCAGGGGATCCGACGCAGCGTCGAAAGATCCGGCTTCATCGTGTAGTCGCCATAGCCCTTTTCCCAGCTGGTCGCCTTGTAGCCGGAGACGGTTTCCATCTCCATGTCGGTTGCGAGCAGGTAGTTGCAGCTATGCGTTTCTTTATAGGCGCTTTCGACGAAATACTCCGCCTGGAAACGCTTGCCCATCAAACGGCCCTGCATGTCCACCTGACACGCGAGCACCGTGTCGATGCGCCCCTCGGCGACGTCCTTCTTCAGGTCTTCGAATGTGTAAGTGGTGGTCATGACAATGGTCCGCACAAGGATGAGATGAGACGGGATACCGGCTAGCCGGTATCGGAGGAGGAACGCGGGCCGGAAACCTCCCCGGCCCGCGTCACTGGCATCAGGCCTGGCCGACCGCCTTTTCGGCAGCGGCGATCTCTGCAGAACGCTTGGCCACTTCGTCGCCAATCGGCGGGCCCTTGAAGCGCTTGTTCTCGAACACGACCCAGACAATACCGGTCAGAACCAGGAAGCCGATCGTGATCGGCAGCGCCCAGTCGTTCGGTGCCTGAATACCGATGAAGAAGATCAACGCCATGGCAAGGATGCTGAGTACGGCGACGAGCTTGTAGGTGCCGATCCCCATGTTCCACTCACCCATCTTGGGCCACTTCGATGTTCCGATAGCGCCGATGCCGAGCGCGATCGGCAGGGCAAAGGAGAGAAACAGGAAGATGACTGTGCAGGAGACGACGATCGAATAGGCAGGCGTGCCGGCGATCGTGATGGCAGACGTGAACCAGACGAACAGAACCGACAGGATAGCGCCGACCCAGATCGCGGCAACCGGAGTCCGGTGCTTGGGGCTGACCTTGGCGAGTGCCGATGAACCCGGCAGGCCCTTGTCGCGCGAGAAGGCATACATCATGCGCGACAGCGAGGTGACGGTGGCCAGACCGCAGAGGAACTGCGACACGAAAATGAGGAAGTAGAGGATTTCCTCGACGACCGGGTTCATCTGGGTGTCCATGGCCCAGAAGAAGACGTTCCAGCCCTGCTTTGCCGCATCGTCCATGTTCGGGATCATCAGGACGAACGAGCACAGCATGATGTAGCCGAAGAGAGACGACCACAGGACAGCCGAGATCATGCCGCGTGGCACGGATGTCGAAGCCTTAATGGTTTCTTCCGACGTATGGGCCGACGCATCATAGCCGGTAATGGTGTAGATCGGCAGCAGCAGCCCCAGGCCAAAGGCCATCAGAGTCGAGACCTGGTTCGGCCAGACGCCGCTTGCACCTTCCGTGCCGGTATAGTTGGCGAAAGTGAAGAGACGGCTGATTTCGAAGCTCGGCGCAGCCACCAGGCAGGCGATCGTCAGAAGCAGCGCCGTCGCGAAGATCAGGTAACCCGAGAAGTCGGTGAGTTTCGCGGTAAGCCCGATGCCGAAGTGGTTGATCACCGCCTGGAGAGCCGTAATCACGGCAACGAAGGCGACACGGACGACCAGCGTGTCTTCAAGGCCGAAATAGGCACCGAAGGCACCGAAGAAGAAGTAGTAGGTGCCGACGTTGATGGCACCCAGAACAGTGACGAGACCGAGCAGGTTGAGCCAGGCGGCGAGCCAGCCGGTGAAACGGTTGCCGAGGATCGACGCCCAGTGATAGAGGCCGCCGGCCGTCGGATAGGACGAAGCGATCTGGGCGAGACCGAGCGCGAAGACGCCGGAAATCGCGCAGCCGACGAGCCAGCCGATGCCGATGGCCGCACCGCCGACGCCGGACGTGGCCTGGCCGAGCGAGTTGATCCCGCCAGACAGGATGCAGATGATCGAGAAGGAAATTGCGAAGTTCGAGAACGAGCTCATGCGCCGTTCCAGTTCCTGCGCATAGCCCATGGAGTGCAGGATATGAAGATCCTGTTTCTTGTCGGTATCAGAATAGTCTGACATGGCATCCCCCAAAGTGAAGATCGACCGCGGGATTGCGGTGATCGCGTATTTGGCCCGCCGGTTTTTTGTGGCGGTTATTCGCAGCTATGCTGCTCCCCGTGAGGTCGTTTTTATCGTCCCCCGATCGCACTGACCGCATCTGCGATCAGCCCGGCGAGGTAGTCGGCCATGACCTCCTGGTCGACGGAATTGGTTATCAGATCGTTGCGCACCTCGATCATGACGTTGGCATAACCGGCAGGCAAGGCGTGCAGGCGCAGCGTATGGGTAACCCCATCATCCGGCCCATAAGGTGAATTGCGCTCGACGCGGAATCGTCCGGCCTTGGCCGCGCCATCCAGCATTGCATCGGCAAGACGGCTGTCGCTGTCGTGCAGGATGCCGATCTCGACCGCCCGCGGCGTGCCAAAGTAGACCGGCGTGAAACTGTGGACGGTGACGACCACATTCGGTCGCCCCTCTCCGCTACGGCGCGCAAGTTCTGCGCTGATCCGGTCGTGAAACGGAACATAGATTGCAGCCGTCCGGGCATACCGCTCGGCAACCGACAGATCGCGGTTGCCGGGTATCTCGTAGATCTCGCTCTTTTCCGGCATCGCGGCGGGCGATTCCGGCGGACGGTTGCAGTCATAGATCAGGCGGGAAAACCGCTGATAGACCAAAAGCGCATCAAGCTTGGAAGAGAGAAGCCGAGAAAGCTCAAGTGCGCCAGGATCCCAGGCGATGTGGCTGGACAGGGCGTCGCTCGAAAGGCCGAGCGTACCGACGGATTGAGGCAGCAGACGTGATGCGTGTTCGCAGACAAGCACGACCGCGCCGCCGGCACTCACGTTCTCCACGGCTACGGTTTCCCCGTCTGCCGATGTCAGGATCCCTGACCTCACGAGCATGCTGCTGTCCCCCGCGCCTTGAAGGCTGCTTTTGTTGAAGAAGAGAATTCTTCACAGTTGCGCCACTGTCAATCCGGTTCTGAAAAAATCTCTTCAAAGGCCGGTTGACTCAATTGTGACAGCGAGGCTTAATCTTAGAAAAGCCGGCGATAGACTGGTTTGAGGGGAGACTTCGGTCCTTGCTGAATGCGTCCAACACGGTATCGGACGTGATCCATGCCCATTTCAATGGGCTGACGCGTGCTGAGCGACAGCTGGCCGAAAGCCTGCTGGAAAACTATCCCGTGTCCGGGCTCGGCAGCATCACCACGGTGGCCGAGAATGCCGGCGTATCGACCCCGACCGTCGCCCGCATGGTGCAGAAGCTCGGCTACAAGGGCTATCCGGAATTCCAGGCGCATTTGCATCAGGAACTCGAAGCGACGATTTCAAATCCGATCGCCAAACACGACCGCTGGGCCGCCAACGCTCCAAACCGTCACATCCTCAATCGCTTTGCCGAAGCGGTCATGTCCAATCTGCGCGATTCACTCGGGGAGCTGAAGACCGCGACCTTCGATGAGGCTGCTCGTCTGATGGGCGACCGCGACCGCAGCCTCTATTTTGTCGGTGGCCGTATCACTGGAGCGCTCGCCGAATACTTCTTTACACATATGCAGGTGATAAGGCCGAAGACGACACTGATGTCGTCCAATGCGAGCTCGTGGCCACAGCATGTGCTGAACATGCAGAAGGGCGACGTGCTCGTCATCTTCGATATCAGGCGCTACGAGGCAGACCTGACGACCCTTGCCGAAGTGGCGCGCGCCAACGGCGTGGAAATCGTGCTGTTTACGGATCAATGGATGTCGCCGGTCGCGCAATACGCCGCCAACTGTTTCAAGCTCCACATCGAGGCGCCCTCCGCTTGGGACAGCTCCGTCGTGACGCTCTTCGTCGTGGAAGCCTTGATAGAAGCCGTGCAGAGCTCGTCCTGGAACGAGACGCGCGAACGCATGAACACCCTGGAAGGGCTTTTCGAGCAGGCTCGCCTGTTTCGAAAACCACGCTAGGAGAACAGCAAACGGAGGACCTTTTCCGGATTAGGGGCCGAAATAGGGAACAATCGAAACTGGCCATGATATCCGTCACATAACCATAACAATGGGCACATAAGTGAACCGCATCGCTGCCAACCTCAGAGGAGAAACACAGTGACCACCAATCTTCGCAAATTCCTGTCGCTCACGACCGCTCTGGTCATGACAAGCTCCGCCGTCGCCTATGCCGAGCCGAGCGCCGAGCTGATCGAAGCCGCCAAGAAGGAAGGCATGCTGACCACCATCGCCCTGCCGCACGACTGGTGCGGTTATGGCGCCGTCATCGATGGCTTCAAGAAGAAGTATCCGGAAATCACCGTCAACGAACTCAACCCGGACGCAGGTTCGGCTGACGAAGTTGAAGCCGTGAAGGCCAACAAGGACAACAAGGGCCCGCAGGCACCTGACGTTGTCGACGTCGGTCTGGCTTTCGGCCCGCAGATGAAGGCTGAAGGCCTGCTGCAGCCCTACAAGGTCTCCACTTGGGACGAAATTCCGGACACCATCAAGGACGCCGAAGGCTACTGGTACGGCGACTATTACGGCGTCATGTCGATGATCGTGAACAAGGATCTGGTCAAGAACACCCCGGCCGACTGGGCTGATCTGATGAAGCCGGAATATTCCGGTCAGGTCGCTCTCGCTGGTGATCCGCGCGCCTCCAACCAGGCCATTCTCGGCGTTCTCGCCGCTGGTCTCGCCTCGGGCGCAAAGGCTGGCAAGGAAGCCGGTGAAGCTGGCCTGAAGTACTTCGCCGAACTCAACAAGGCCGGCAACTTCGTTCCGGTCATCGGCAAGTCCGGCACGCTCGCCCAGGGCTCGACCCCGATCGTCGTCGCCTGGGACTACAACGCGCTCTCCTGGAAGGACACGCTGGCCGGCAACCCGCCGGTTGAAGTCATCGTCCCGGCCTCGGGCGTCCTCGCCGGCGTTTATGTTCAGGGTATCTCAGCCTACGCGCCGCACCCGAACGCTGCCAAGCTCTGGATGGAATACCTCTATTCCGACGAAGGCCAGACCGCATGGCTCGCCGGCTATTGCCACCCGGCCCGCTTCAACGCCATGTCCAAGGCTGGCAAGATCCCGCAGGCCCTGCTCGACAAGCTGCCGCCGGCTGCTTCGTACGAGAAGGCCTACTTCCCGACTCTCGAAGAAGTCGACGCCAACAAGGCCGCCGTCACGGCTGGCTGGGACAGCGTCGTCGGCGCGAACGTTCAGTAATATCACGCACTAAAATGCCGTCCCGGTCTTGCGACCGGGGCGGCATTTGCATTCAATAGGTTCTGCGGCACACGCGGACGAGGGGCAAGAGACATGTCTTCAAATGAGGTAAGTGCGGGGGCGTCCGAGCGACAGCCATTTCGGCTCCCATTGCACTGGTTGGGGGTCGTCCCCTTCGCCGCTTTCACGATCCTGTTCCTCATCATGCCGACGATGAAGATCGTCATCGGCGCCTTCCAGACACCGGACGGCACATTCACCTTCGAGAACATCGGCAGCCTGTTCACCGCATCGATCCTGTCGGCCTACTGGATCTCCATCAAGATCAGCCTTGCTTCCGCTATCCTCGGCTGCATGATCGGCTTTGCCGTCGCCGCAGCCGTCGTGCTCGGCGGTCTGCCGCAATGGGTGCGCGGACCGCTTCTGACCTTTTCGGGAGTCGCCTCCAACTTCGCCGGTGTCCCCCTTGCCTTTGCCTTTCTGGCAACCCTGGGCCCGCTGGGCATCCTCACCATTTTTCTGAAGACCCAGCTTGGCATTGACCTGCGGGCTCTCGGCTTCAACATCCTGTCCTTCTGGGGCCTGACGGTCACCTATCTGTTCTTTCAGATCCCCCTGATGATCCTGATCATCACGCCGGCGTTGGATGGTCTGAAGCGCGAATGGCGCGAAGCTGCATCGATCCTCGGCGCCACCAATCTGCAATACTGGCGTCTGGTCGCCTTCCCGATCCTGCTGCCGTCGATCCTCGGCACGATCGCGCTTCTCTTCGCGAATGCCTTCGGCGCCGTCGCCACCGCGATCGCCCTCACCGGCTCATCCCTGAACATCGTGCCGATCCTGCTCTTCGCCCAGATTCGCGGCGACGTTCTCGGCAATCCGCATCTCGGTTATGCGCTGGCCTTCGGCATGATCGTCGTCACCGGCATTGCAAATGCTCTTTATATCTGGCTGCGCGCCCGCAGCGAAAGGTGGTTGAAATGAAGCGGCTCTGGGCCTGGGGGGCTCTGATCTTCGGCCTCCTCTACTTCTTCCTGCCGCTCGTCGGCATGACCAATTTTTCGCTCAAGATGCGCCGCGGCGAATATTCCTTCGACGCCTATGCGAAGGTGTTTGCAGACTCGCGTTTCCAGGAAACCTTCACCTATTCGGTGACCATGGCGCTTCTGACCATCGTCTTCGGCATCCTGCTCGTCGTTCCGACCGCATACTGGGTCCGCCTCAAACTGCCCCGGCTGCGCCCCTATATCGAATTTGTCACCCTGCTGCCGCTGGTTATTCCTGCCATCGTTATCGTCTTCGGCTATATCCGCCTCTACAATACCTCGAGCTGGCTGCCGCTCACGGGCTCGGCCCTCGGCACCGATATGCTGCTGATGTTCGGCTATGCGACGCTCGCCCTTCCCTACATGTACCGCGCGGTCGACACCGGCCTTCGCACCATCGACATCGGCACGCTGACGGAAGCCGCTCAAAGCCTCGGCGCCGGCTGGTTCACCATCATTTCGCGCATCATCCTGCCGAATGTGCTGGTCGCGGTGCTCTCCGGGGCCTTCCTGACCTTCGCCATCGTCATCGGCGAATTCACCATGGCCGCTCTTTTGAACAAGCCGGCCTTTGGCCCCTACATGCAGCTGCTGGGCGCCAACCGCGCCTATGAGCCGGCCGCACTCGCCGTCATCGCCTTCGGCATCACCTGGGGCTGCCTCGGTCTGATCCAGCTCGTTTCCCGCCTCCAGAAAACAGCCCCGCGCCAGGCTTGAGGACTTCTTTTCATGACCTTTCTGAAACTCACCCACCTGCAGAAGTCCTTTGGCCCGACCAAGGTCGTGCATGATTTCAACATGGCGATCGACAAGGGCGAATTCATCTCCTTTCTCGGCCCCTCGGGCTGCGGCAAGACCACCGTGCTGCGGATGATCGCCGGCTTCGAGACACCGTCGGCCGGGACCATCGAGATCGCCGGCAAGGACCAGACGAGCCTGAAGCCGAACCAGCGCAATATCGGCATGGTCTTCCAGGCCTATGCGCTGTTTCCCAACATGAACGTCGCCGACAACGTCGCCTTCGGCCTCAAGATCGCGGGCATGCCCAAGGCCGACATCGACACCCGGGTCAAGGAAATGCTCGCGCTCATCCATCTGGAGCATCTCGCCGAACGCTACCCCTACCAGCTCTCCGGCGGCCAGCAGCAGCGCGTGGCGCTCGCCCGCGCGCTTGCCCCGAAGCCCCAGGTTCTCCTCCTCGACGAGCCGCTCTCGGCCCTCGACGCCAAGATCCGCGTCTCGTTGCGCGAAGAAATCCGCCAGATCCAGCAGAAGCTCGGCATCACCACCGTCTTTGTGACGCACGACCAGGAAGAGGCGCTGTCGATCTCCGACCGCATCGTCGTGATGAATGCCGGCAAGGCCGATCAGATCGGCACGCCTTTTGAAATCTACAACCGACCCACCACCCGCTTTGTTGCTTCCTTCGTCGGAACGCTGAACGTGCTCGACGCCGTGGTCGCCGATCAGGGAGCGGGCCTCGTCCGGGTGGGAGACAAGACGCTGAAGATCAACGAGCAGATCCCCGCTGCCAACGGCGCTGCCATACAGCTCGCCATGCGCCCGGAAGCGGGCTCTTTGGCCGATCCGGCAGAGGCCACCATCGCCGGCACGGTGACATCGAGCCAGTTCCTCGGTTCGGTGATCCGCACCCGCGTGGATGTCGGCGGTAAGCCGGTCTCCTTCGACACATTCAACGATCCCGGCAGCACTCCGCCGACCGTCGGTGCGACAGTCGGCGTCAAGATCGACCCCACTGCCTTGATCCTGCTCGCCGAATGAGGACATAAGCAAACCGGCCATCGAAGCAGAGCCCAGACCAAGGAGAGACCCATGCGCGCCATGTACTACGAAACCTTTGGCGCGATGCCCGAGATTCGGACCTTGCCCGACCCGACACCGACGCCCGGTGGCGTCGTGATCGCGGTCAAGGCGACAGGGCTTTGCCGAAGCGACTGGCACGGCTGGATGGGGCACGACCCCGACATCAATCTGCCGCATGTGCCCGGCCACGAATTCGCCGGCACGATCGCAGCCGTCGGCCGCGAAGTGAAGCGCTTCAAGGTTGGCGAACGCGTGACTGTTCCCTTTGTCTCCGGCTGCGGCCATTGCCACGAGTGCCGCTCCGGCAACCAGCAGGTTTGCGAAGAACAGTTCCAGCCCGGCTTTACCCATTGGGGCTCGTTCGCCGAATATGTCGCGATCGATTACGCCGACCAGAACCTCGTCCACCTGCCCGAACAAATCGCCTACGAGACCGCCGCCGGTCTCGGCTGCCGCTTTGCCACCTCCTTCCGCGCCGTCGTCGATCAGGGTCGATTGAAGGGCGGCGAATGGCTGGCCGTCCATGGCTGCGGCGGCGTCGGTCTCTCCGCGATCATGATCGGCAAGGCGCTCGGAGCCAATGTCGTGGCGATCGACATCGCCGAGGACAAACTGGCTCTGGCAAGAGAGCTCGGCGCGAGCACCGTCATCAACAGCCGGGCGGTGCAGGACACCGTCGAGGCCGTGCGTGACATAACTGGCGGCGGCGCGCATGTCTCGGTCGACGCACTTGGGCATCCCCAGACCTGCTGCAATTCCATCACCAATCTGCGCCGGCGCGGCCGCCATGTGCAGGTCGGGCTGATGCTCGGAGAGCATTCGACACCCGCCATTCCCATGGCCCGCGTGATTTCCCAGGAACTGGAGATCTACGGCAGCCACGGCATGCAATCCTGGCGCTATGACGCGATGATGCAGATGATCCTATCGAGCAGCCTGGATCCTGCCCGCCTGATCGGCAGGCGCCTGACCCTGACGGAGGCCGCGCCCGCCCTTACTGAAATGGATCGCTTCGCCGAAAGCGGCATCAGCATCATCGATCGGATGATCTGAAGATCGGCTTGGCTGCGATTTTTGCGGTGACTGCGGAGAAATCCCGTTAACGCCTTTGTGGTGAGATGACCCCATTGTGCAGTGTACGGGGTTTCAGGACCATGGCGAACAAGCCCGCCGAGATCGATCGCCAAGACTTCTTGAAAGAATTCACGCGGTTGAAGAAAGGCTCGGTGACGCGTCGCCACTTTCTTTCGGTCACGGGGATTGCGGCAGCGACAGCGTTCTTAGGCGCCGGCTCAACCTTTACTGCCGCAGCCGAAGCGACGGGACTGGGCCGCAAGGTCACGCTTGCGACCTGGCCAAATTATCACGACCCGCAAACCTTTGAAGACTTCACCAACACGTACGGCGTCGAAGTCGCGATCTCCATCATCGGATCGAACGAGGGGATGATGCGGGCGCTGGAGCTTGGACGAGGCTGGGACATCATCGTCCCAACCCAATATGCCATAGCCCCTTATGTCGAGCGCGGCATGCTGCAGCCGCTGGATCTCGCGCTCATTCCGAACTTCAACCCGGCGACGCATCTGCAGCGCCACCTGTCGCCCTCCATCATCAATGGCGCCAGCTACGCGGTTCCAAAGAATGCCGGAACCACCGGCATGGCCTACAACAGAAGACAGCTATACCCGCTCTCCAGTTGGCGCGACTTCTTCGACGTGGCGATGAACGAAGCCTCGGGGCGCACCATCGTCCACGACTATCAGCTTACGGCCATTGGCAATGCGCTGGTTGCGCTCGGCCATGGCTTCAATTCCTGCGATCCCACCGAACTGGCAGCTGCGGAAGCTCTGCTGATGCAGGTGAAACCGCATCTGCATTCGATCGACAGCGATTATCAGCCGGCAATGCGCGCGGGCGAAGCCTGGCTCACCATGTGCTGGAGCAACGACGCCTATCAGATGGCCGAGGGAGGCGATATCGGGTTCAATCTCGGCTCGGACGGAGGTGAGATCTGGACCGACTTCTTCGCCATTCCCTCCCAAGCCCAGAACCCTCGCGGCGCCCACGCGCTGATCAACCATTTGATGGATCCGAAAACGGCAGCGCAGGAGCACCTGTGCAATGGCGGAACCATCGTCGATAGCAGGGTCAAGGCCTATCTGCCGGAGGAAGTCCTTACCAATCACATTACCCAGCCGGACGAGGCAAGTCTCACGCCGCTCGAATTCGGCATTGCCCAGGTGCTGACCGACCCCATTCGCGCCGACATCATGAACCGGTTCCGCAGTGCCGGCGGCTGACGCCAGAGACTTCCCGTGACAGCCATTAAGAGGCAGCCCGAGCGCGCCTCGCCATGCCAACTGACGGATGCCCCATGCCCCGCATTTCCATCATCGACACGATCTCCGACCCAGGAAAACAGGGCCGCGCCAACGAAGACAGGCTCGGCTACAACTCCCATTCCGCTTTCGTGCTGGATGGCGCGACGGGGCTCGGCGAGCGGCAGTTCATGGAGGGTTTTGGATCCGATGCCGCCTGGATCGCCGAGTTTGGGACCATCCGCCTTGCTGAGCGCCTGGATGCCATTTCTGCCCCGGCGACAGTGCTCCGGCAAATTTCCGAGGAGGCCCACGCGGTCTTTACGGCGACAGCTGGCGATCAACCCCGTTACGCCTGGCCGCTCTGCAGCCTGACCGGACTGCAGGCAACGCCATCGGGTTTCCGTTGGTTCGGCCTCGGCGACAGCTGTATGTACATTCTGCATGACGACGGCCAGTCCGATTTCGTCATCCCCATTCCTGGTGCCTATGAATGGGAACAACAGCAGGCTGCCAAACACATCGCCCGCCTCGGCGGCATCGGTTCGGCCGGCGTCGCCAATGACGATCCGGAAACGCTGGAGGACCTGCGTCGCGGCCGCGCCCGCCAGAACACACCCGAGGGCACGACCTGGACATTCGGCATCGTGCCCGAGGCCGCCGATCACCTGGCCATCATCGACGTACCCGTCCATGGCGGCGGTGCGACCGCCATCCTCTGCTCGGACGGCGTGGCTGACCTGGTCGCGCTTTACAAGCTGTACGATCCCGCCACGCTGATCCAGCGGGCCGCGACCGCGGGGCTGAGATCACTGGTCACGGAGCTTCGCCACTACGAGCGAGAACTCGATCCGGATGGACTGAAATTCCCCCGCTACAAGCAGAGCGACGATGCAACGGCGATTCTGCTCAGGCTGGAGGCGTAAAGGCAATTAGGAATCTGCCTCAATAACTTACTGCCGAATTCGGAATCGGTTTGTGAAGGAGTTTACGCAGAGGGTGAGCGTTTTGTTGGCCCCTCATCCGCCCCTTCGGGGCACCTTCTCCCCGTAAACGGGGAGAAGGTCCGGGCAGGGGATGAGGGGCAAAAGCACCCATTAACCGGTTACTCTGCCGCCTTAGGCACATAGTTCAACACCGGCCCTAGCCAGCGCTCGACTTCACGCACCTCCATACCCTTGCGGGTGGCATAGTCCTCGACCTGATCTCGCTCGACCTTGGCAACGCCGAAATAGTAGCTTTCGGGATGGCCGATATAGAGGCCTGACACGGACGAACCCGGCCACATGGCATAGCTCTCCGTCAGCGTCACCCCGGTCGCCTTGGTCGCGTCGAGCAGCGAGAACAGCGTCACCTTCTCCGTATGGTCGGGCTGCGCCGGATAGCCGGGCGCAGGGCGGATACCGCCATAGGTTTCCGAGATCAGCTCTTCGGGCGTCAAGGCCTCATCCGGCGCATAGCCCCAGAATTCGCGGCGCACCCGCTCATGCATGCGCTCGGCAAAAGCCTCGGCAAAACGGTCGGCCAGCGCCTTCACCAGGATCGAGGAATAATCATCATTCGCCCGCTCGAAGCGCTCGGCAATCGCCACCTCTTCGATACCCGCTGTTACCACGAAGCCGCCGACATAATCCGGAACGCCGGTCTCCAGCGGCGCGACGAAATCGCTGAGCGCCACATTCGCCCTCCCTTCGCGCTTGGCGATCTGCTGGCGCAGCGTGAAGAAGGTCGCGAGTTCTTCCCGGCGGCTATCGTCCTTGAACAGCCGGATATCGTCACCCACGGCATTGGCCGGCCAGAAGCCGATCACGGCACGCGGACGGAACCAGCTCTCCGCGATGATCTTCTCGAGCATCGCCTGGGCGTCGGCATAGAGCTGCCGGGCCGCCTCGCCCTGCTTCTCGTCTTCCAGAATAGCCGGGAAACGCCCCTTCAGCTCCCAGGTCTGGAAGAAGGGCGTCCAGTCGATATAGCGGGCAAGCTCGGCCAGATCATATTGCTCGAAGACCTTGGTACCGGTGAAAGCAGGCTTCGTCGGCTTGTAGGCGCTCCAGTCCAGCTTGGCGGCATTCTCCCGGGCAGATGCCAGCGACTGGCGCTGCTTCTCGGCCTCGGCGCGCGCATGCGCTTCTGCCACCTTGGCATATTCGCCCCTGATGCCCTCGACATAAGCGTCGTTGCCGTCTTCTGCCAGCAGCGAGGAAACGACGCCGACAGCACGGCTGGCATCGGTGACATAGACCGCCTGCCCCGCCTTGTATTGCGGATGGATCTTCACGGCGGTATGCACCCGGCTCGTCGTCGCACCACCGATGAGCAGCGGAATGTTGAAGCCCTGCCGCTGCATCTCGGCGGCCACATGCACCATTTCGTCGAGCGACGGCGTGATCAGCCCGGACAGGCCGATCACATCGACATTCTCCGCTTTCGCCACTTCCAGGATCTTGGTGGCCGGCACCATGACACCGAGATCGATGATCTCGTAATTGTTGCAGGCGAGAACGACGCCGACGATGTTCTTGCCGATGTCGTGCACATCGCCCTTCACCGTCGCCATCAGCACCTTGCCCGCCGCCTGACGCTCGCCGGTTCCACCGTTCAGCCGCTTTTCCTCTTCCATATAGGGCAGCAGCACGGCCACGGCCTGCTTCATCACGCGCGCCGATTTGACCACCTGCGGCAAGAACATTTTTCCCGCCCCAAAGAGGTCGCCGACGACATTCATCCCGGCCATCAGCGGCCCTTCGATGACATGCAGCGGACGCTCGGCCTGTTGCCGCGCCTCTTCCGTATCAACATCGATGAATTCGGTAATGCCATTGACCAGCGCATGTTCGAGCCGCTTTTCGACCGGCCATTCGCGCCAGCTCATGTCCTGCGTCCGGGTCTTGGCCTCACCGGTGCCGCGATAACGCTCGGCGATCTCCAGCAGCCGCTCGGTGCCGTCCTTGCGACGGTTCAGCACCACATCTTCGCAGGCCTCGCGCAGATCCGGATCGATGCTCTCATAGACCGCCAGCTGGCCGGCATTGACGATGCCCATGTCCATGCCCGCCTGGATGGCGTGGTAGAGGAAGACCGCATGCATGGCTTCGCGCACCGGCTCATTACCGCGGAAGGAGAAGGAGAGGTTCGAGACACCGCCCGAAACATGCACCAGCGGCATTTCCTGCCTTATCGTCCGCGTCGCCTCAATGAAGTCGACGCCGTAATTGTCGTGTTCCTCGATCCCGGTTGCGACCGCAAAGATATTGGGATCGAAGATGATGTCCTCAGGCGCAAAGCCTGCCTCTTCCGTCAGGATGCGATAGGCGCGGCGGCAGATCTCCACCTTCCGCTCATAGGTATCCGCCTGACCCTTCTCGTCAAAGGCCATGACGACGACCGCGGCACCGTAATTGCGGATGAGCTTCGCCTGCGCGATGAAATTCTCCTCGCCTTCCTTCAGCGAGATCGAGTTCACCACGGCCTTGCCCTGCACGCATTTGAGGCCAGCTTCGATGATCGGAAACTTCGACGAGTCGATCATGACCGGCACCTTGGCGATGTTGGGCTCCGCGGCAATCAGGTTGAGGAACTCCACCATGGCCTTTTCGGAATCGATCAGGCCCTCGTCCATGTTGATGTCGATGATCTGCGCGCCGTTCTCCACCTGATCGCAAGCGACGGCGAGCGCTGCCGTATAGTCGCCCGCCGTGATAAGCTTGCGGAACTTGGCCGAGCCGGTGACATTGGTGCGTTCGCCGACATTGACGAAGGGAATGTCCTTGGTGAGTTCGAACGGCTCGAGCCCCGACAACGACATGAAGGGTCGATGCTCGACAGGCGCACGCGGCGCCCTGCCCTTCACGGCCTCGGCAATGGCGGCGATATGCGCAGGCGTAGAGCCACAGCAGCCACCGACCACATTGACGATGCCCTCTTCGGCAAAGCCTGCAACGAGTTCCGCCATCTCTTCCGGACTCTGGTCATAGCGGCCGAATTCGTTCGGCAGGCCGGCATTCGGATAGGCAGAGATGAAGGTATCCGCGACGCCGGACAATTCCTGCAGATGCGGCCGCATGGCGTCTGCCCCGAGCGCGCAGTTGAGGCCCACCGCGAACGGCTTGGCATGGCGCACGGAATTCCAGAAGGCCGTCGGCGTCTGGCCCGACAACGTGCGGCCGGAAAGATCGGTAATCGTGCCAGAGATCATCACTGGCAGGCGAATGCCCTTGGCGAGAAAACGCTCTTCGCAGGCAAAAATCGCCGCTTTGGCATTCAGCGTATCGAAGATCGTCTCAATCAGGATGAGATCGGCGCCACCATCGATCAAGCCGTCGATCTGCTCGCCATAGGCAATGCGCAGGTCGTCGAAGGAGACGGCGCGGTAGCCCGGATTGTTGACGTCAGGCGAGATGGAGGCCGTTCGGTTGGTCGGCCCGATGGCACCGGCGACGAAACGGCGCTTGCCGTCCTCGCGCTCAGCCCGCCAGGCCGCCCGGCGCACGAGTTCGGCGCCATGACGGTTGAGGTCATAGACCGCCCCTTCCATCTCGTAGTCGGCCTGAGCGATGCGGGTCGACGAAAAGGTGTTGGTTTCGAGAATGTCGGCACCCGCCATCGCATAGCGGAAATGGATGTCCTCGATGGCGTTGGGCTGGGTGAGGATCAGAAGGTCGTTATTGCCCTGCTGATGGCAGGCGCAGCCGAGGAAGCGCTCGCCGCGGAAATCCTCTTCGGTAAGGCCGAGCCCCTGGATTTCGGTGCCCATCGCGCCGTCGAGGATCAGGATGCGTTCGCGCGCCGCCTGTTGCAGCGCCTTTAAGATCTCCGCTCCGTCCCGGGCAGCACCGTTACGGCCGAACAGTGAATCGAGCATCTGCGAAGTCTCCTATTGTGTCTGCGACATTCGCCAAATCACATAAAGACATCTTTATGTCAACATGCGATCCATCTGTGCGTCACCGTAGACAGGCGGTGGCAGCGAGGAGGCCGATCGGCTATAGAAGCTGCAACGATGCAGCCAGGGAGGAAGAAATGTCGGAAAATCAATCACAGAAATCGCCATTGAGCCCCTGGAGCACCCGCCCCTATCATCGCAAATGGCTGCTGGCACAGGCCGACGGCCTGTTCGATTTCTTCCAAGGTCCCGCGCTCAACCCGAAGGGCGGCTTCTACGACCTGTCGCGCGACGGCAAGCCGCTTTCGACCGACAATCCCGCCCGCGGCATCCACGCCAGCGCCCGCATGGTCCATTGTTATGCCATCGGCCATCTGCTCGGCCGCCCCGGTTCTGCCGACATCGTCGACCACGGCATGCGCTATCTCTGGCAGCGCCACCGCGATGAAAAGAACGGCGGCTATTTCTGGCAGGCAAACGACACCGGCGCTGCAGATGACAGCAAGCAGGGCTACGGCCATGCCTTCGTCCTTCTGGCAGCCTCCTCGGCCCAATGCGTCGGCCATCCGCTGGCAGACGCCATGCTCGCCGACATCACAGAGGTGATCGAGAAGAAATTCTGGGAAGAAAGCCACGGCGCGATCGCCGAGGAATTCTCTGCCGATTGGCAGCCGGTCCCCGGCTATCGCGGCCAGAATTCCAACATGCACCTGACCGAAAGCCTCATGGCCGCTTTCGAGGCAACCGGCGAACGCCATTACCTTACCAAGGCCGAGCGCATCGCCGACATCATCATCAACCGCCGCGCCCGCGAAGAAGCCTTCCGTGTCGCTGAACATTTCGATGAAAACTGGATGGTCGACCGCAGTTATTACCATCCGAACGAAATGTTCCGCCCGGCAGGCACGACGCCTGGCCACTGGCTCGAATGGGCCCGCCTGATCCTGCAGCTCTGGGTCCTCGGCGGCAAGACACACGACTGGATGCCGGAAGCCGCGCGCGGCCTCTTCTTCCAATCCATGGCGCTCGGCTGGGACAAGGACAAGGGCGGCTTCTTCTACACGCTCGACTGGGCAAATGCCCCCGACAAGCGCGCGAAACTCTGGTGGCCGCTCTGCGAAGGCGCCGCCGCTGCCCATTTCCTCAACCAGCACCAGGAAAGCGACTTCCACGAAGAAAGCTACCGCAAGATCTGGAATTATATCGCGGGCAACAATCTCGACCGGGAGCACGGCGGCTGGTTCGAGGAACTGACCGAAGACGGCAAACCTTCGCACAGCCTATTCCCCGGCAAGGGCGACATCTACCACGCGCTCCAGGCCTGCCTCATCCCGCTGTTCCCGGCAGAGGGCAGCCTGACCAAGATGATCGCGGAGCACCCGCTCGACGTCTGAACATCAACAAGCCCAGCAAACGCAGAAAGGGCCGGAAAACCGGCCCTTCCTCTTTTTCATGAGAACGCTGAGCGTTCACTGCTCTATGGCGTAAGTGATGTTGACGGTGACCGTATAGAGATTTTCGCCGGACGCGATCGGCACTGACTCATCCGCCACCTTCGCCATCGGGGCGGCCGCATACATCTGCGGCATCGGGCGCGCGAAATTCTCGGAGATCTCCACGATCCGTCCGAGCTTCACGCCGGCTGCCTCCGTCAGCGTCTTGGCCTTTGCAGCGGCCTTTTCCACCGCCTGCTTGCGCGCCGCCTCGACGGTCGCTTCCGGATCGTCATTGGTGAAGCTGATGCCGCCACCCTGATTGACGCCGAGCTTCACCGACCGGTCGATGATCGCACCGAGCTTGGACAGATCCCGCACCCGCACCGTCAACCCGTTACTGACGGTATAGCCGATGATGACGGGCGCCTCGAAGGTTCCGTCCGGCTTGTTTTCCTGCCGATATTTGGGCTGGATGGAGAAGTCGGTGGTCTGCAGATCCTTGTCGGCAATTCCTTGGCCCTTGAGGTCGGCCAGCACCTCGGCCATGGCAGCACTGTTGGCAGACAATGCCTCTGCAGCCGTATCGGAGTCGCGCACGACGGAGAGCGAAATGACCGCCATATCGGGCGCGACCGTCGCCTCGCCTTCGCCCGACACCATGATTGTCGCCTCGCGACGCTCCGCCTCGGCGGCAAACACCGGCCCCACGAAACCGGCAGAGAGAACCGAACCGGAAAGCGCCGTGGCGATGACGAGGCCGCGTGTGAATTTCAGCATGAAGTATTCCTTTGTCCCTCGAAGCCGGTGGACCATGTCGTCCCATCCGGCAGAATGCCCTTCCGCCAGAAGTGATGACGATGGATTGTGAAGCGATTACGGCAGAGGCTTGTCGCATACCGGAAATTGCGTTAGAGCCCGTGACCGGAGCGGGGTGACCATTACCCGCCCGACGGCGCTGCGCCGGGCTGGGCCTGTAGCTCAATGGTTAGAGCCGGCGGCTCATAACCGCTTGGTTGGGGGTTCGAGTCCCTCCGGGCCCACCAATCTCTGCAAACCATTGATTTAAAACGAGAATTTTCAAGGCATTTTTCCACCGTACACGGCAAATTACACCGCTGCGTACACATTTCGAGCCAGAATGAGAGGCTTGAAGTGTATTTATGGAAACGCGAAAATGGATTCACTTATCAGCAAAGAATTCCCGTTAGCGTCGAATCTCGATTTGGGAAATCACCCATCCGCGTGAATTTGGGGCCACTTCCTGCCGCTGCGGCACGGAAAAGAGCAATTATTCTTTCGGGTGCGGCCATGCAATTGATGGACGATCCGACTATGACCAGAGAAACCCTCGTTCACAGCCTGCGTGCTCTGAATGCTGAGTTGCAAGCCCTGAAGCACAAGAACTTTCCTCTCGGCGCTCTTGTCGTAAGAGCACGTCAGGAAGCGGACGAACTTGAAGCTGAGGGGGCCGAAAGCGACGCCCGCACTTTACGAGAAAAAGCTCAGCGGATTGCCGTCGAAAAAGCGGGAATAGCCGATTTTCGAAAGAGGCTCGAAGCCATCGCTGATGCCCTTTCCAAGGACTCGATTGCCTGGGAGTCGGAACGGGAAACCTTTCAATCCGTGGTGCGGACTCTCGGTTCTTTGGGCGCGCCAGTCCAGTTGCCTCAAGTTCAGCGTGAGCAGCAGGTTCAGCCTCCTGAACCTCAACCCACCGAATATAGGGATGCGCGAACGGTGACAGCATCCACCAAGTTCAGCGTCGCAGGCCGTGTAGTGCTCGATGCTCGAAAGGAAGCACTGGACAATGGTGATAAAGATAGAGTTCGCTACGAGGAGCGACTTGAAAACACGTTCTCGGCGTTCCTGAACGTCGTCGGCGATCATCCACTCAGTTTCTATTTGCCTATACACCTTCAGGACTTTGCGACGGTTATGGCAAAAGTTCCCAAAAATCGGACGAAGCACCCAATCTTCGCCGGTCTGAATCTGAAGCAGATGGTCGAAAAGAATGACAAGTTGCCTGAAAAGGACCGCATAAACAGCTTGTCTCAGACGACTGTTAAAGAGCATGTCGCGCAGATCAAACTCATCTGGGAGAAGGCAACGGCTGGTGTTACCGGAATTCGTGACATCCGATCATTTAACGTCACTATGCCCGCCGCCGCCACACCTGCCATTAATCGGGAAGGCCTGCCGCCACTTTCGTTGAACACATGGTTGGCGGACAGTGTCAGTGCCAGGATAATGAAAAAACCGCATAAGGCTTGGTTGCCGCTCGTCGGTCTTCTGACGGGCATGCGTCTTTCCGAAATTGTCTATCTTCAATCGTCGGACATTGTCACCATCGAAGGGAATGAGGTGTTCGACCTGCGACTGCCATTGATCATAGATGGCAAGAAAGTTGATCGACCGCTTAAGACTCGTACTTCTGTGCGAATTGTCGCAATCCACCCTCTGCTTCAAGAATGTGGGTTTATCGATTTCGCCAAAAAGCAACGAGGGCGTGGGGGATATATCTTTCCCCATTATCATACTGCGCGAGACCCCGCTGACGCGGCTCAGAAGCAAATGTCGAATTGGATGGGTGCGCTCGACATCCACGAGTCTCAGCGTCAAGTTTTCCATTCGTTGAGACACAACGCAAAATCATGGTTCCGAATAAATGTCGGCGATGGCCTTGCAGACAAGCAATGCGGACATGCTGCTTCAACGGTCGGAGCTAAGTATGGGTTTAAAACGCTCCTGCCGGAAGAGATTCAGAAGATAATGTCTATTCCTGCACCGCGCGGCGTGGACTTCTCACCATTCATCGAATGGCGGCGTCTGGCAGAGTAATTGCGAAGCCACCTTTTCGCGCTCAATGAAGCCATGAAATGTACCGCCGTCATTTGGCATGGATTCGAAAATTTAACTTTGCGTGGAATTCCGAGAGTCTTCGAGTTGATATTCCAATTCGATTATTCTATCGAGCAAACTGCGTTTACGATTGTCCGGGTCGGGTAATTTTCGGAACATATCCATCATTTCTTTATAAATATTCTCGACGTTGTCTTCGGTTTCCCCTAAATCCTCGGATATATCCCAAGCAAAACTCCAAAGTGAATGTTCTGAAATTGGACCGTCAGGTGAACTGACATCAAGCCCCAAGACTTCGGAGCGCGTTCTGACTGGCCCGTGCCACTTGAACTGGGAGGTCCAAAAGTCTTCCTTTGGATTTGCGGAAACCAAACGGGAGGCAAGATCAATATCTATGCCGAGATTGTAGCCCCGAAATTTTGTCGTGATAAATAAACCTCTCGGTTCTGCCATGGGATTTGCCTGCGGCTAAAGTGATGCATAAATTTTGAGTGTGGGCGGCTCGGCTGTAAACACCTCAAGCCATCAACCGATGAAACGCTTGCAGGCCATCTTTCCTAATTTCTGCCCTCACTGCTTCTGCCGCGCCGGGTAGGCGGGATTTGCGAACCAACGTCTTTTTCGCGCTTCCATGAGGTTGGATATAGATCGCTGCGACGTAGCAGAGAATTCCGCCGTTTTTGTCCGATTGCGACACCTCGACAATCTCGACGTTAACCGTCAGACCTCGGATTTTGGTGATCTTGTGGCGCATTGAAATCTCCGCTTTCTGTTTGAATTTATTGGGAAAATATAACAGAAATCGGGATTCTTGAGAATCCTCCGGGCGGATTTGATGTCGGCTTTGGGATAGCGTTGATTAACGGAGTTGGTTGGATTCTAACGACTTTTGCGGAGCGACTGCCTGCCTTGGTTTCGGGTGCCGAACGGAGCGGGAGGGTTGTCAAGGGGCCGCCCAGAGCCACGCACAGGCCGCAAGGCCGAGCATGGCGAGGACGGTGCGTAGCGAACCCTTGACTGACCGGAGCGACAAATCCTACCGCAACCAGAGCAGGACAAGGAGGGCAAAGCCCGCAATGCCCTGCTCCGGACTAGCCCCCCGGCAATGAGGGTGGAGGCGGGCAAGGCCGCAGGCCGCGACAGGGGGCAAAGCCCCCGCGAGGTACGTCAGCAAATTTTTTTTGAGGCAGGTTTCGAGACCTGATTTCGAGGAAAATTTTCTGAAAACGGTTGTTTGTCAACGGAATAACAGAAAGCAAAATGCAACTTGCATTTTGCACTTTGCTTTGTTTTCATTGGCTTTTTTAATCCGCCTCTTGCGCTATTTTCGCTCTTCACCTACCTTTGTTTGCAGGAAAGCCGATCAGGGTTTTTTGTCACCCCTAGGGGGATTGGAATTAAAGTTCTCGGACTTTTATTCAGCTTGATCGGTCTTTCCTATCGCCTGGGTCCAAACTTGGCGTGGATTTGAACGAACGGACTTTCACCGCCGTGCAGGTGGCTCTGAAAGTACATGCGGCCCTGAACCGGTCGTGTTTTTCCGCCGTATAGGCGGCTCTTATTCCCTGCGTCAGCAGGGATGTCCCGCTTCTGTCATCGACAGTGGCCTTTCTCTGCAAACGCAGAGTCAGGGAGCGCATTCGTGCGCTCTCGCTTTCAACTATCATCAGCAACTCTGCTTCCCGTCTCAACGGGAAGGGGCGAAGCTTTGCCAAAATTTGGAAAGGAAGACCATGTTTCACCAGATTGCTACGAAGGTCGAGGAAATCGCGACCGGTACACCACTTGAGCAAATAAAGGGCTCGACCACCGTCCGCGTCGCTGTCGGTTTGATTGTTGGCAAGTGCCTCACCAACGTCGAGTTCTCTGATCGACAAGCCTGGGAGATGTTGGATGAGGTCCAAAAGAAGGCCGTCGTTCATCATAGACCGAAATCCAAATATGCCAGATGGCTCGCCAAGGAAGAGGCTGAAGACAGACGCCTTACCGAGGAGCTGCGAAAAGAGGGACGCCTCACTGTGGTTCTCTCCGATGGGACTGTTCTGAATGGCTGAGCTGGATTTCCTCAAACTACTTGAGCGCCACCGTACGGAACGACTGGCTGCGTTGGTGAAAGATCAGCCGCCCGAATTTTGGGCGGCTGTCGGCGAAAAGCTCGATAGCTCCCCTGACGAGACCATCACTATGGATGAACTTATGGGGCTGCTGCGTGAAAAGGATTTGGATTGATGTTCAGACAGCTTTCAAAGGATGACCGATCTATCCGTCACGACAGCGTATATTTGGAGATTGGGCAGTGCGTAGCCGCTGTGGCGCGTGGCACGCCGATCCATGATCTTCAATGCTCATCCACTATCCATATGGCGGTTGCCTTCATTGTCGGGGCCAGGGTCTGGAACGCAAACTGGAGCGACGAGGCTATCTGGAAGATGCTCGACAGATGGCAACGTCTCGCGGTCTTCGACCATGGAGTTCACCCGGCGTTCAAGGCCGTGGCGGTCGATGACACTCTTGGCGTTTGATCGATTGACGCCGAAAGTTTTTCCTCTGACCATAAAAAAACACCGCGTCACAGGGCTGGAACCCTCAGCGGTGTTTTCGATCATTGTTTAATAAAGATGAACAAAGAAATGTTTATTGTAAAGCTCCAATTGACGATTAGGTGAGCGCCGGGCTGGCAAATAGCCCAGCCCCAGAACGACAGACAGACGATTTTCAAAAAAGAAATGTTGACATTAATCGGAAGCCAGAAGCTTCCGGTCGCCGCAGGTCAAATGACCGCGCCATTTCAAGGCTATTCGACGATCTCCCACCTGCACCTGAAATTAAATCGTTCTCCGACGGTGAACGGGCTGTTCGTGCTGTCGTTTCCAAGAATCTAGAGGCCGCCAAGGCAAGGCCGCAGGCCGCGCAGAACCGGGCCGAAAAGGCCCGTCTCGATAAAGGAGACGCTACGTTGACACCTTCAGGTGACGGCGTGGTGACTCCGCAAAAGGAAGAGACCGAACCAAGGACATCTAACGACAGTCGACAAATCCAGAGGTGGAGACTGAAACACACCGTCGCCAATGTCCTCCGTGCCGCAACGCCAGCAGGAGGAAAAACTCCGGGGGTCTGCAAATGTGGCACGGCGAAGCGTTGCGAAGACGGATCGGAAGCCCCGTTTGTAACTTTCTACAACCAGGATGGCAGACCGGGCATTCGGGGCGTCTTTTATTGCGACAGCCCTTGGCTTTGCCCGACTTGCGCGCCCCGCTGCGCTGCTAAACGGGCTGAGAGCGTCCAGCGGGTTTTCGACGCAACGGAGAGGAAAGGCGGGCAAGTCGTTTTCATCACCTTGACGGTTCGGCACGGTCCAGAGGACGAGCTGAAGGATTTGAAAAAACTCGTGACCAACGCTTGTACAAAGGTGCGGCAGGGCAAGCCTTGGGCTTTGGCTGTCAAGCGTCACGATATCCAGGGTGTATTGGTTGGCCCGGAGGTGACGTGGAGTCTAAAGGCGGGATGGCATTTCCATCTTCACCTGGCTATACCGATGATCGAGAAGGACGACGGCGTGTCGACCGCCGAAGAGCGTGCGAAAGCCGCTGGTGAATGGATCATCAATCGGTATTTGGCGTATATCCAACGCGAAGGCGGTAACGTCCAGCGCCGGTACTATGGGGAAAAAGACGAACCTACCGCTCTTCGCGAAGCCCAGGACGTGCAGGTTGTTTGGCGTCGTGAAGACCTCGCCGACTATATTGCTAAGGGGTCCGGGGCATGGGAAGTCGCCGCCGCTGGAGCGACGAAGACCCGCACAAAAAATCGGCGGATCGGCGGCATGACCCCATGGGACTTGGCAGCGCGTGCTGGACGTGGCGACAAGATCGCTGCAGCACGGTTTGCCGAATATGCAAGCGTTATGCCCGGAACAAGGTCCTGCATCATCACAAAGGCCCTGGCCGACAAACTCGGCATTCAGCCAGATGCAGATGGAAAGGAAGGCGAAGGGGAGCCCGATGACGAGGACAACGGCACTATCGTTGTCGGCAGTCTGGAAACGAAGCGTTGGCATCGGGTGCTGCGGATGGGCTATGCGCCTGATGTGTTACGAGCAGTTGGGCATTGCCAGCCCTGGCCAGAGATTGACGGGATGGTACGGCGTTTCCTTGGCGAGACTGAGGAGGAGCCGGTCAAGTCTCCGGAAACACAGCAAATGGAACGGGACTTCGAGCAGATACAGCGGGAGCCGTTGCCGTCGCATCCCGTGATGCTGCCGCCTAAGTTCCACGAGCCAACGCTGGGCGAACTGATCAGCGAGATTGAACAAGTAGCGGTGCTACAGTTTCGCGGCAGCAAAGGACGGGCGGTGCAGGCAGTGCTCGATGCGCACCGGGCCAAAGCCGATTCGATGGGCGCACCGGATGACAAGGGGCGTCCGAAAGGGTTGCCATGTGTGTTTCCGCCGTTTGCGGAAATCTGGCAAGCACTCGCGGCGTAGCCTCCCCGGATATAGAGGGGTCTGCCGGAAGGCTCTCGATGAAGTCGTCCCTCGGAGGAGGCCCCCCGGCAAGGTCCGGCTGAAGGTCCCTCCATGGAATGGCCGACGCCTTCGAAGAATGCGTTAGTCGGTCACTACAGCTTTGCTACCCCTGGACTCAAACTTGGACCGCATCAGGAACGTCGTATGTGTTCCCGGAAAACCCTGAACGTAACCGATGATCGAGGAGAGCCGTTAAAATGTCTCGACATGTCTCCGGCGTCGGGACGATCTTCCCGTCAGCATCGAAGACAATGTTAAGCTCATACTCCGCGAACCGAAGCCGCAGATTACTCATGAACGCCGCATCTTTATAGAACGATTTCGAACGGATCGCAGACATGCGGCGCAGTTGAAGCCGATTTGTACCGACGAACTCGCTCAACGGTGCCAAGTCAGAAAAGACCTCGGCAAACTCTGTCTCCGCCTGCATTTCAGCAAAATCATTCTCATGAGCAGCTCGATAGTTCAATATTGTTTCAAAGTTTCGTTTGTCAGAAACAAGCAACTCGCCGTTGATGCAAAAGAAATCAAATGTTCTGTGGATTTTGAATCCGTCGTCTTCGGCAAGATCAAGCTCCCGATCTTTGTAGATAGCCGTTAAAACGCTGGTGGCTGCTTTGGTTCTCCACGATGGATCGGTTCTTCGCGCGGCGAATACCACCTGCCCATTTCGAACAAATCTAACAACATAGAATTTGGCGTTGCGCAGTGTTTTCACTGAGCGTGTCTTGCGTCCATTGGTAACCTGGCCAATCGCCTCAGCGATCACATGCACATCGGTCTCGTCCGAAGGAAGCGTCAGGACACTTTCTTCGTTGTTCTGGGCAAGAAGACTATAATCTTGCTCCTCTGAAAACCCTTGGAGCTGAGACAGAAAAACACGTTTTAGCTCTTGATCGAGGTCGTCTGTCGTCTCGATCCAATGGCCATTGACTGCTGGAATCGTACCTTTGAACGTCCAAAGTGTTAAATCGGCTTCCTCAACATTGAACGCTTTGAGGTTCGCGAGTTCCGTCATGAATCCCCCCCTTTCCGCCTTTCCTTTCGCACGACCATGACATCTTGAATCGCACCGTACCGGACTTCGTCCCCAGCATTTAGTTCGCTGTCAGCTAAAACAAGACAATCGTGCTCCAAGCTTTCCCCATCATGCTTGAACGTCACATCGTACAATCTCCAGTCGAGAACTATCAAAATTGGATTCATTATCAATTGACCGGATTTGTAGGTAATCCAGAAAATCCAAAATAGGAAAACAATCATTCCAACGAATTTACTTTGCTCTGAGTATCCAACCCCCATAAAAGAAACGACATAAGGCAGCGTATAATTCATCAACTCCGTTGGTACGTATTTAGCTTTTATGACTTCTATTTTTCTCTTTGCTTTCGTCAGACGAAATATCAATAAAGTTGCAAGCAAACTTAAAAGGCAAAAGACAAATATCGAAAGTGATATCTTCGGATTCGAAAACGGGAGGGTACAACGTCCGGGTTGGGTAAAAATTTCTACGCAGAACTCTTGTGATAGGTACTTGTATTCAAAATCCTGCGCCAACAAGATCAATGATAGCGGGAAGTAGGAACCAGCAAAGATAACGATTGCCGCCCATAGCCTCAACTGCATTGCCTATCCTCCCTATCGACCAGTTGCACAACTTCTAGCTATCTTCAAGTCCCGCCTTCGCTCAACGTGGTTTCTTGCAAGCAACGCCGCGATCCTTCTGCCATCAAAGGAGATGGCAATGGGCTACCAGTTCGTACACCTCGAATCTTATTCCAGGAAACCCGATGCGAAGGGGCGGGGTACCGATTTCGTTTTTGCAGAGGCATCTCGCAAACCGGAGGCCTCTGTTCACGTTGCGAACCCTGCGCCTCCCATTGTCGTCTTTGGTATCGGCATCGATCAGACACAGGAACTGCATGACACGTCCGTGGCGTCTACCTACATCACCGTGAAGGGGGGCAAACCGCGAAAAATACGGCTGGACCAGAAAACGGTCCATACGGTGGTCGCCTCTCATCCCTACACTATGGACGAGGTCAGGGCCGACCCGACAAAGCGCCGAGAAGTTGAAGAGTGGGAGCGTCGGACGGTTGCGTGGTTGAGGGATCAATATGGCGGCGACCTGAAAAGCGTGATTAGGCACGAAGACGAAAGCCACTGGCACGTCCATGCCTATATCCTGCCGCTATCCGATCCCGCTCTTCGGGCAGCAAAGTATCATCCGGGGACGACCGCCAAACGTGCCGTTATGGACGCCGGTCCCATTGCCGGAGAGGACCAAAAAGCGCTCGGGAAGCGGGCTGACGCCCAATACAAATATGCGATGAGGCAGTGGCAGGATTCCTACCACGAAGCAGTTGCCGTCCCTTCCGGCCTTACCCGGCTTGGCCCGCAACGTCGTCGCCTGTCGAGAGACGAATGGCAGCGGGAACAAGTACAAGCCCAGGCACTGAAGAAAACAATTGAAAAGGCAAAGATCGTCAAAGCCAACGGCGAAACCTTTATCGCCAAAACGAAAGCTGACGCAGCCACGGTCGCCGCCGATGCCGCTCGCCGACAGGAGGCTGCTCGTAAAGCTTCTGCCGCTGCGCTGGCTGCGCAGGATCGCGCACGAAAGGAGCAAGAGCAAGCGCGTGCCTCAATGGCCGATGCCGATAAATATAGCGGTTGGGCCGGTCGTCTCCGGGCGGTTTGGGATGGTCTGCGGAAATCAAAACTCGCTGAGAGAATACGCTATGAACTGAAGGGCGAAATCGACCGCTGGCGGGATGTTGCACAGATTGCTGAGCGCAGACAGCTTGAAGCTGAGCGCCAGCGCTTCGACGCAGAGCGGAAAGCGCGTGATGCGCAAGACGCGGCGATGCGCGCTGGAATCGAGCGCGACCGGCTGCGGTCGATTCTTTCTCCGACCTCCGATCCGGCTTCGCCGGACCTGTCACCCAGCCCGAGGCTCGTTTTGAAACCCAATTTTGCAAAAAAGGAAAAACGTGATGCTTAAACTCGGTGTCGCGGCGATCATGGGCAACCACAATATCACCGTCCGGACGACGAAGGGCGACTTTTCCGCAGATTTGGTGCTGTCAATCATGATCTCCTAAACGCTCTCTGGCTAAGAGCTTGAGGCGGGGGGACTAAAGGAGCAATCCCCCGCGCCGTCTGGGCCTTATTGCACGAGCAGCGGGCCGCCGTTCATGTGCCGCAGGAATGCCTCTTCCGCCCCTTTCCGCGCTTCCGCCTCGGTTTCAGCATGCCACTGGCCGACGCAGACGTCGTTCTCGTTGTTGTTCGGGTCTAGATCAAGCCGGTCGACAAAGTAGGCGTACCTACCCACAAAGGCATTGCTCACTTCAAGCAAGTATCCGACATCCTCCGACATTACTATTTCACAAATTTTCCCATTCCAGTCGAAGCTCACTTCTCGCATTTTCGTCTCCTGTTGTTGAGAATGCGGAGATGAACACGAAATAAAACTGCCGTCAATAAGTGAAATCGATGTATTTTTCGATGTAAATGTCAACATATCCGGAATATTATTCGGATTTCAGTGCTAATTACTATTTTCAGCAGAACTCCTTTACTTGGGTTCTGGAATTCCTTGCTCGCCGTCGTTCTTCCGGGACAATTCCTTTTCCCTTCGTGCTTCTTCGGCGTCGCGCAGCTTGCGGAATTGCCATCGGATTGCTGCAGACTGGAAATTCCTGATGATATCGGCGCTCGAATTTGCGCGGCACATCAACAAGTCGGCGGGGTCGGATGCGTAGGCTTCGTCTAAATATTGGTGCGTCTCGGCTGGCGACATGAGCTTGATCGCGGTTAGGGCATCATTCTGGTGGCGTGCGTCTGTCAGGTCGGACATGACCTCGCCAAGGTACGGGCGATAACCCCAATTTCTATAGCGGGGCGGAAAAAGCTCGTGATCTGGATCGGCTTCCCACGCCACTTTCATCTCGGCCTTCCGGCTGAGCTTGATACCGCGCTCATCCAGCATCCGCGTCCATTCCTTGCGGCTGTAACCGTCGCAATGGTCATCGTGGCCGGGTGCTGGGGCGAAGTCCCTGCTTGGGTCCGGCGTCCAGTCTGTCGGGTCTGCAATGGGATCGGGCCGATACGAAATAGAGCGTGTGAATGCTGCAAGGAGGGATTCCTGCATCGCGAGCACGGCCAGCAAGAAAAGAAGCAGCATGCGTCGGCGGCGCTTTCGAGCTTCCTCAATCTGGCGGCGCAGACGATCTGTGCGCCTACGATACTCGTCTGCCCTCCGCTCGCGTTTTCGGCGGCGACGTTCTTCCCGCTTCCTGACTTGTGTTTTTTGTCCTGGCGTAAGTCTCTGATGTAACTGCATCGCAATCCTCCTTGAAACAAGGATCACGTTCGGCGGCGCATACAGCAAGGTGTCCGGATAGACGCAAGTTTCGGTTGCTATTTAGTCCCGATCAATTTGGCAGAAACCTGCCTATAACCCACTGATCGGGCGAAAAAAATGACTTTGGTCCATCGGAAATTGTTAGTGTCCCTCTTGAGGAATCGCATTTGTTCACGTAATGTTCCGGCGAATTTGGAGTTCTCTGATGGCGCGTAATGTTAAAAAAATAGATAAAAAACAACATTTTAAGCCAAAAGTTCTTGATTTGTTCTCAGGGGCTGGCGGAATCTCGTGGGGATTCCATTCTGCGGGTTTCAAGATAATCGGCGGCCTCGATTATTTTGGTGCCTCTATCGAATCCTTCGAGAAGAACATGCCCGAAGCTGTCGGCATGGTTCGAGATTTGCGTAAGCCAGGGTTCGATGACGTTCGTGATGTGATCGGTACGGAGGATATCGATGTCATAGTCGGGGGGCCCTCATGCCAGGGC
Source organism: Rhizobium glycinendophyticum (assembly GCF_006443685.1). Lineage (NCBI taxonomy): Bacteria > Pseudomonadati > Pseudomonadota > Alphaproteobacteria > Hyphomicrobiales > Rhizobiaceae > Peteryoungia > Peteryoungia glycinendophytica. The sequence goes on from NZ_VFYP01000001.1 coordinate 2,501,764, forward strand.
TTTTCTACAAGTGGCGGTTTAAGTCGCACTTCTGGTAGAGACGAATCCGACCCGAGAAATAGGCTTTTCATTAACTATCTCGACATGGTTGATGAATTCCGCCCCTCTTGGATCGTATTCGAAAACGTGCCGGGCTTGCTTCTGTATAATCAGGGCCGCGTCGCTATCGACATCGTTCGGGCATTCAAGGAGATTGGTTATTCGGTAGCGCCTATGATTCTGCTGGCGGCCGATTTTGGAGTGCCGCAGCTTCGCCGCCGCTTGTTTTTTGTCGGCAACCGTACTGGCGCTGACAATTGTTTTCCTGCTGCGACGCATGGGAATCCGGAACTTTGGAAAAATTACTCTCTGCCTTTCGCACACCTCTCTCGGATCGGCCACGGGGCAAATAGAGAAGTCGCGCCACATGTGAGTTTTGCAGACGCCTGTTCCGATCTTCCACCAATTGAGGAGGGCGAAGAACTCAACGGTGCTCAGTACCTTTGCGATCCTACTACACCCTATCAAGCGTTGATGCGGACACATTCGCAGACGGTTGAGCAACATGCCGCTGCGGACCTTCCTAGCCTAGACAGGCTCGCGGCTACGGTCCTTTTGGAGGGGCAGAACTGGCGAAATATGCCCGCCAATTCTCTCCCTGCCAGATTTAGCCGTATTCGCCCTTATGACGCGACGACGCTGCTCAAGCGTCTTTCGAGCGGACTGCCGTCCTACACGATCACGACAAAATTCAATGAAGCGACCACGGGCGCGTTTATCCATCCCACTCAAGCTAGAACGATCAGCTTGCGCGAAGCGGCGCGTTTGCAGTCGTTCCCGGATCATTTCCTGTTTTCGGGCACTGCGTCTCAAATAAGGCAGCAGATTGGGAATGCTGTACCGCCAATACTCGCACAAGCTATTGCGGAAGCGATCTATCCGAGCGTTGTCCGCGATGTCTTCAAAGAAAATGTCGAATCAACTAGAGATAGTGTTGTCGTCGAGAATAGTTTGACTGAAAGCGACATATTGAAGCTCAAAGCACCTAGAAGGGTTCGTGAGCAGGAAGAAATCACCTACGATCAGGTTTAATTTCTATGCCCTTCGTTTCGATAAAGCATATCGAATTATCTCTAGCATATATGTTCGAGCACACTCATCCGACAACAATGAGCGTGCTCGCATTGGCGAGAGCTGGGGCACCTGTAGGCGACGATCCTTCGCGGGCAATCAAGTTTGGTGCCGGTACAGAGCGCGAGTTGATGGAGGACTATTTTAAACCTGTGGGCGGCAGCCCGGATCGGCCATACTACGTGCCGTTTGGTGACCCACAGGGAAAGACACGATGGCGTGAAAAGACCTATCCGGGCCGCAGTCTCCAACGACAGCGCCAGGATAGGAAGGCGGTTTTCCGGCAACATCCCGATGATAAGACGAAGTGGGCATTTGCGGCTGGAGCCACTGAATGGATTGCGGCTAACGGACCTCATGTGATCGGGGACGTGCCGATCATTATAGCTTATCTTGCGGCTTGGCTTTATCGAGGTCAGCAGATTTCCTCCTGGGAAGAGGCGGTAGAGCAATTTGTCAGAGAGTTCAAACTCGCCGACCTAAGTCTACTTGGGGCAGCGTTTAGCACCGATATCCCTCAAGATTTATCCGAGTTGCCGTTCGACGACGAGAAGATTGACGAAGCGGTCCTGCTTGAGCTTTTGCAGACTAAGGAGCCTGTGAAAACGAACGACGGTTCGGGGTCGGGGGGCGTTCACGACTTGGTTCCGCTCGTCGATCCCGGATTGGTTACCGCTCCGCTCCAGACAAGTGGAAGTTGGAAACTCGACATCGCAGACTTAGAAGACCTAGATGGGTTGCAGGGAGTCTTAGAACCAGCGAGACGTGCAGTGGCAGCTTTAAGGGCGGGTATGCACGTCATCTTCACAGGCCCACCGGGAACAGGAAAAACGTCGCTCGCCCGGGCATTGTTGTCGAAGGCGGATTTCGCTTACGACATAGTGCCTGCAACGGACCAGTGGACAACATTTGATACTATCGGCGGATATTTTCCTCGGCCGCAGACAGACGGCACTGAACGGCTCGATTTTATGCCTGGCAAGATTGTTCAGGCCATCGAGAAAGGCGAGTGTCTAATCGTCGATGAAATAAATCGTGCTGATATCGACAAGGCCTTCGGAGAGCTGTTCACACTACTTACCGGCAATTTTGTGAGCCTGCCTTATCAGAGGCGCTGGGAGCCAGAACCAGGCAAGACAGAGTTTCGGAATATTCGCTTGCAATTCGGCCCCGCAAAAGCCGATGACGCTGACGACGTAATACCAGTACCGATGTGGTGGCGGCTTATTGGTTCGATGAACGACTCAGATAAAGCCAGCCTAAAGAAGCTTTCAATGGCGTTCGTACGCCGTTTCGCTTTCGTCCCAGTGGACCTACCTGACCAAGCCATTTTCGAGAGCCTTATTCGCGCATGGGTTGATAAGACTGAAGCGAAGAATGCGGGGCGAGAGCAAATGGTAGCTATAACGGATGCGCTGGTATCGCTCTTCGCTGATGCGGAAAATGGCTTTGCAAAAATCGGGATGCCTTTGGGTCCATCCTTTGCGAAGAGCGCCATCGAATATGCGGATAGTGAGTTCCATATCGATGCCAGTCGTTCTGCTGAGGATGTGCTATTGTCGGCGTTCGAACTGCATATAATGCCGCAGTTTCAGGGGAGGCCAGATTTGCATGAGGCATGCCGCGAACTGATCGGGCACTTTGTCGGTGGTGAGGATCGCGTTGACGCCCATTTAGCCGTTTGGACTGGCTATATATAAATGTCGCGAGAAGCGTGGCGAGACTTCATCTGCTCCGACGATCACGCTGGTCGGCATCTGTCCAGCATAGGAAGGGGCGTAATTGGGTCCACGCATTCTTCTATAGACCTGCACGCACTACAGGCTTTTCTGGAGAAGCTCAGCGGAGCAAACGCAGATATTAGCCTTCTTGCGACCGTAGTTGATCTATTGACCGGGGGCTATCTACAATTCCTTCGCAATGGTTTTCAAAGACTTCTCTTTGCGCTTTCAAACGAAAGGGTTGCACGCGAGGAGATCGTCGGCCCCGCTTTACGTGGAAACCCAAAATGGGGAGCCACAATGTTGCGCCGCCGTGTCGGTACGCTGTCTCGGGTGCATTACGTAACGCACACTGCTCATAGATCATTTGATTTGCCTGAAAACCAACTTCTTGCATGGTTTGTCAGCGACACTGCTCAGCGGATCAAATCTGTGGAGAAAAAGGTTGGCTTCAGGAACCTCCATCCCGATCTCCAGAGCATTTCTTTGGCTTGTAGAGAGGCGCTGAAGCATGAGTATTTCGCTGATATCCAGATACCGTCCCGTATAACGCATTCACTTATTCTGAGCGGGCAACGCCAAAAGCGACCGGAATATCGCGAAGCAGCAGCTCTCGCTCGGAGGTCGGAATTACTTTTGATGAACGACCCAGCAGCTTGGTGGTATAACGTTATTTCTTTGCTCGCGGTGAACTGGCTGGAGCCGGTCAACAGCGACGATCTTTTCGAACTTTACATCCTGGTGTTGACTATTGACGTGCTTGCAAAGGAATTAGGCTTCGGCGATCCTCTGGAGTATGGCTTGGTAAGTGCAAGGCGTGAACGCATCGCCCATTTCGCTACCGACGAACTGACAATTGATTTATTTTTCGATCAAACGCCAGCCGCGATGCTGAAAATTGCCACGGCTTATGGAAGCATTGTTAGCGACTACAAAGAGCTTAAGGGTGCGGAGCGCCGCCCTGACATCATGCTGAGTATCGAAAAAGACGGTGTAAGCAAGCTTATCCTCATCGAAGTAAAAAAGACCAGCGACGACAAATACGCCAGCGATAGCGTCTATAAAATGTTCGGATACATCCATGACTTCAGTTCATTGAGTGGTCGTGACGTCTCTGGAATACTTATGTTACCAGGAATTGTTACCCAGCCAGCGACTCGTAGCGCCGATACAAAACTGCACATCGCGTCTGGCAATTCACGTGCTGATTTTGCGAACGTGCTTGAAGCAGCGATTAGATTCTAGTGTTCATGTCGGGTGGTGGTGCGTCCGCGCCTGATGTTCATTCCATCTCCGGTCAATCAGCTTGCGTTCGGCGACTGCCCGTTCAGCTAGGACGAAACCTAAACTCGACGATGTCTGTCGTCTGGGTGAATGTTGACATTTTCTGAAACAAGCGTACACAGAAAGCAGCTCGAAAACGTATCCGAAAGCCCTGTAACCGTCTGTATTCGTTTCTAATCTAGGCTTGCGCCGGTATGCCCGCTTCCTCCCTCCGGGCCCACCATTTCTGTCTTCAGACGCTAGTCTCTCAGGCGTCCACTGTCTCCCGCACATCATCCATTAGAAAATGCACCACGACATAGCGCGTCGAATAAGCTCGGCCGCTGTCGGATATGCTTTCGACCGTGCCGCCGTCGGCGGGGTGCCACTGGCTGTAATGCGGATTGTTGACGATCAGCGTGATGGCCTTGCCTGTATGCGCCCCCTGCAGCCGATAGCGGGCCTCGGCGAGCGGCCAGATGCGCTCGTAATCGGCTTGGCTGATGCGGACCTTCAGAGCCTGGCGGTGGATAGCATCGCTATGCGTGCCGTCCTCCCGCTGGCGTGCGGGGCTCTCGATGGTGACTTCCTCCGCCCCGTCGAGAATGAAGCTGAATTCCTCCGGCCACATGCGTCTCATCAAATTGCTCCTCCCCGAGCGGTTTCATGGTGACGCAAGGAGTGTAGCGCGTCTGGCTCGGGAAACAACGCTTCAATGTGTGTTCCACCGTCAAAGCCTGCATGCACGCGCACCCGACGCCCCAGCTCGCGCCGCTCCACCGGGCTCAGAGGGAACAGCATCGGCGGTTGCCGGTTCGATCTGTTCAACGCGTTTGAAGGAGAAATCCCATGCACAGCGAGACAAACCTGCACCGCCCCATAGACAGCGATGGCACCCGCATGATCGGCCCCGGCGCAACCGTTGCCGACGAAACGACCCGCACGGAAATCCGTCGACATTATCCGGCATCGGCCTTTCACGGGCCTCTCTTCGAGGCGCGCGACAGGATCGCGCTTGCCATGGCCACGGTCATGCTGATCGGCCCGCTTGTCGCCCTACCGCTCGGTTTTTAAACGTGAGCCGCAGAAGACACCGGCTGAGGGATCACTCGGTGCAGCCGGTGTCCTTCAGCGCCTGGGCGTGAAAGCGACGCAGCGCCCCGGCAATATCGCTCTTGCTCATGCCGTGACCTGCAGCATCGAGATCCTCGAACAGACGCGCAATCACATCACCATCGCCGGCCTCCGCATGGTCTGCCTCGTGCAGGTCGCTGGCATAGCGCCCAAGGTCTTCCCCCGAAAGCCCGATCAACGATCCGGCCCAATAGGCTGCAAGCAGATTGCGGCGCGCTCGGATACTGCCGAGCGACTCGTCCTCGTGGTGCCGGCGCGGCGAGCGACCCGTCGAATGCTGGCTCGGCAGGGGGCTGTGATGGGGCATGAGTTTAGTTCCTCCTTTTTTCGATATGGCTCAGTTGTCGGCCGATGCGGTGAGATAGGTGGCGATCGCACCGCAGGCCGGGTTCGCCGCGTCCAGAAGTTCGGCGAGGCCGATCTGGCCTGTGGTGACGGAAATCGTGGTTCCGACGGCCCACCAGGCATCCTTGCCTGCCCAGTCGAGCAAGGCTGAACCGGTTGTCTGCAGGCAATCATTCACCTGAGAGACGACGGCAACCGGCGCTTTTGCCTCATCGAGACGGAGGGCCACTTCGGCACCGATCGGATCGACGACGAAAACAGCAAACAGCCAGGAAAAGAAATCGCCGATCATCCGGTCACCTTCGTGTTTGCCTTCGGCTTTCCGTGAGCAAGGAGCGGAAGAACACGCGGGTTGGGATAACCGCGAGGTGACAACGTCTCGCCGGGCGACGCGAATCGTCCAGGGCCGATCAAAAGAGAATCGTGACGGGGCAACTGTCTGGTCCTTGGGCCGGCATGGATGTCGAAACGGTCCGACATCGCAAGAGCGCCGGCGGCTCTTACCAGAGGGGCCCGGACCAGCGGGTTGGAGCCAAGATGGACAATGATCTTGGCACCTTCAAGGCACAGAACCGAAGATACTGGAAAACGCAGTCGATCCAACCGCAGAACGGGTCAGGCCATGGGAGCGGGTCTTGTTGAGCCAGCAGTCCCATGGCCTGGGGGGCGCTACGATCGTACGGCGGACGATCCGACCGGGAGCACCCCCTATCCTCTTCTCGGCCTTTTACCGACCAATCACCGGGCAGCCGCGCACATTGGCGAAGATGATCCGGTCGCGGTAACCGTGACGAACGCCTGCGACGACCACCCGACGGGGCGACACATCGGCGATGAAGGCGCGACGCAGTCCATTCCAGCGCGCCTTCTCAACGGCCTGGTTCGGATGGCACTGTCCACGGCGGTCGGGACGTCCCCAGCCAGGACGATGCCAGTCGGGACGGTGACGATCGTCATAACGCGGGCCGTCCCAGCCGCGGCCGTCGCGCGGACCTTCGATATAAATGCCCCAGCCGAAATCGTCGGCCGATGCCGTCGAGACAAGGCCGGTCGTCGCCATGATCGAGACCAGGGCGGCCATTCCAAGTTTGCGAAGCATGCCAGTCATTGCGTGTCTCCTCTCAAAGACCCCGGGCGTTTCGCCCGTCTTGTGTGTCGCGCCCGCTCTTGCAAGCGATTGAGAGGAGATTAACGCCCGGCGGCTGAACGCAGTCCGAAGTTGCCATTCAGCCGCCGTTCAGGTGCTGCGCCAGGCGATCGGATGGACCGGAGTTAAAGGGATAGTATCACCTCGCGCCGGTGTGGACGGTCTCTATGCTCGACCAGATATATGCCCTGCCAGGTGCCGAGCAGCAGCCGTCCCCCTGCATAGGGAATGCCAAGTGATACGGGCAACAGGGCGGCCCTGATATGGGCCGGCATATCGTCGGGCCCTTCGTCCCGGTGGATGATGTAGCTCATCGAAGGATCTGTTGCGGGTGGCACAAGGCGTCGAAAGAAAGCTTGGAGATCGACCTTCACGGACGGATCTGCATTCTCCTGAATCAGCAGCGAACAGGAGGTATGGCGCACAAAGACCGTCAGCACCCCGTCTTCCCCAGGCGCCTGACGGACAAGATCCTCAGCCTGTTCGGTGAATTCGTACAGCCCAGGCCCGCAGGTGTCGATCGTGATGCGTCGCTGTGCCATGTCTCGATCCTCGTCCGACGGCTGTTGCATGATGCCCTCAAAATCGGGCGGAGTACCAGGAGGCCCCTAGCGGGCTTCCCAGGCAGTCTGTAGTGTCGCGTCCGACCCACTGCAAGACGCCAGTCCCCATGCGATAAAGGATGCCACGATGAGCCTGATCGACACCATCGACAAACAGGAAGCCCATCTTGTTTTCAAGGCTTTCGATGAACTTGCCGCTCTCGATCTCGGCCAGCGGCTCGTCACGCTTGCGCTGTCGCAGAAAGCCCCTGTCGTCATCGACATCCGCACGCCGGACCGCACGCTGTTCCATGCCGCCCTGCCCGGCGCCTCGCCGGACAACGACCACTGGGCCCGTCGCAAGAGCAATGTGGCACTGCGTTTCCACAAGGCGTCTCTGCGGGTTGGCGAAACCAACAGGCTTCGCGACCGCGGGGTGACGCCGGACCTGGGGCTCGACCCGCTCGACTATGCCGATCACGGAGGCAGCTTCCCGATCCGTGTCGCCGGCACCGGCGTCGTTGCGGCGGTCACGGTGTCTGGCCTGAAATCCCAGGAGGATCACGACATGATCATCGCCGTGCTTGAAGATATGCTCGGCAAGGCCTGAGCGAAACCCCGTCGGCCCTTATGGCTGGACAGCACAGAACAGGCTGAGGCGGCTGAACAGATCCGCCTCCCGTTCCAGCACCATGACAGCCGGGAGCGCATAAGGTCCCGCTTCGCCGTCGGCTGCGGTGTCCACGCCCCGCCGGTTCTGGCCATTCAGCGTGCATTCGACCGCGACACGAAATCCCGCTTCGTCCACCATAACCACGCCATCGGTGAGGGTCATTTCATGGCGCAACACATAGGCGGAAAGCGTATCGCGAAACGAAGCCCGGCCTATGACCCGGATGCCGTCCGGCAGGTCCAGGATCGCGTCCTCGTCGAAACACGTTATCAGACCCGGAAAATCATGGTGGTTCAAAGCATCAATGACGGCAAGCGCCTGATCTTTCACGGACATCGGCCTCTCCTCTTGTCCCGATGAAAGATAGGCCTCGATATCTGCCTGACAAGAGAGAACCAGGAGAGCGGCGGCAGGATCCGCTTTGGCTTAGGGTATCGGCCTCAAGGCACGTCGCGCCGCCTCCACCACCGCCTGCGTCACCGGCTGCATCAGCCGGAGAACCGAGCGGCTGACATGCCAGTAGAGCGGCACGTCGAGCGGGCAGTCGGCCTTCAGCACCCTCAACCGTCTTTCGGCGAGAGCTGGTGCTGCGAGAGCCTCGGGGTTCATGCCCCAGCCGAGGCCGGCTGCGGCTGCATCGACAAACGCCTGGCTGGAGGGTAGCCAGTGCGACGGACCGGCGAGGGACGTGCCAAACGCCTGCTCGGCCCAGCGGCTCTGCAGCCGATCCTTGGCGTTGAAAGTCAGCATCGGCGCCCGCTGCAGACCCGCCGGCGTCACCCCCTCTTCTCCGAACCAGCGCCGGCAGAAGTCTGGGCTGGCGGTCGCCAGATAACGCAAGGCCCCAAGCGGCAGACAATCGCATCCCTGGACGGGCCGCGAGGCACTGCTGATCGCCGCCCGCACCTCACCGCGTTTCAGCCAATCGGCGCTGTGATCCTGATCATCGACAACGAGATCAAACAAAAACTCGCCGGCCGCCAGGGCCGGCAGGAACCAGGTCGCCAGACTGTCGGCATTCACAGCAATCCGAACGGCTGGCCAAGCACGCGCATCCGCACCAGTCGTGCCCGATGCAAGAGCACCCGGTTCACGACCTATGCCAAGATCGGTGCGCAACTCCTGTTCGAGCAACCGCAGCTCTTCGGCATGACGAAAGACGCGCGCTCCAGCCTCGGTTGCCCGACACGGCTGTGAGCGAATTATAAGAGGTGTACCGACCTGCTCTTCCAGCAGCCGAATGCGCTGGGAGACCGCCGATTGTGTCAGTCCCAGCAAGCGCGCCGCCCGCTCGAAGCTCCCATTGCGCAAAATGGCAGAGAGGGCTGCCAATTGGGTCGGATCAAACATCGATGGCTCTAATGTGAGATTAAAAGATTGAATTTCTCTAATGCCCGAGAGCGCAGTAGTCAAAGCCGTACCACCAGAGACCATGAAGATGCTTCCAGCCCTGACCGCCGGCTTCCTGCTTGGCCTGAGCCTGATCGTCGCGATCGGCGCGCAGAATGCCTTCATCCTGCGCCAGGGCTTGCGGCGTGAACATGTCCTGCCGCTTGTACTGACCTGCGCTGTGTCCGACGCGTTGCTCATCGTGCTCGGCGTCGGTGGCTTTGCCACCGTGCTGGCCAACGTCGTCTGGCTCGAACCTCTGATGCGTTATGCCGGCGCCGCCTTCCTGCTGGTCTATGCCTTCAGAAGCCTGAGGAGTGCGCTCACCGGCGGCAATGCCCTAACGGCAGACGCGGGCAGCGGAAGCAGTCTCAAAGCCGCGCTCCTGACCTGCCTCGCGCTCACCTGGCTGAACCCGCACGTCTATCTCGACACGGTCGTTTTGCTGGGATCGATCTCCACCCGCTATCCCGGACAGGAGGCTGCATTCGCGTTTGGCGCGATGGCGGCGTCCTTCCTCTTTTTTTTCAGCCTCGGGTATGGCGCCCGGCTGCTGGCACCGCTGTTTGCCAAGCCCGTCGCCTGGAGACTGCTCGACGCCGTGATTGCGCTGGTGATGACGTCGATCGGTATAAGCCTGCTATGTTGAGGCCTAAATGCCGTTGCTCCACTGCAACGCTAGAAATCCAAAAAGCCGCGGGCGCGCCATTCCGACTTGGGGACAGGCTTACCCACCGAAAGCGAGAATTTCAGCACTTGGGTCACATCATCGTCAACCTCACACCGCACGCCGATGTTGATCCAGTCTCCACCGATATCGCGAAATGCCGTGAGTGGTGCCTCAACGACATTCCCTTGCTTCAGAGGCAAAACCGGCAGCGCGAACGGGGTGAACGAGGGCTTACCCCTTCGCAGTTGCTGGCTCAACTCCGTACCACACAAAATGAAGCCACGCTCTTGGCGGTTGAGCCCGGCCATCCCCGTCGCGGCGGCCTCGTCGCCGGAAATCGCGTGGGAGAACAGCTTCTTCACCGTGCGCGGAACGAGCGCGGCCTCCTTGATCGGCTTTTCCTTCGCCTCCGCCGCAGCCTTCGCCTCGGCCGCCTTTTTCTCTTCCGCCGTCGGCTGGGGTGCGGCGGGCGGCGCAGCTTCGGCCCCTTCGCCTTCGGCGGCCTCGGCGGCCGCGTCCGGCATCGGCGCCTCCTCGGGCAAAGTGGCCTCGGGCAGATCGATGTCCGGCTGCGGCGTGGCGGCGGCCACGTCTTGCTCCGCCTCCTCCAACTCTGCGGCCGTCTCAGGGGTCAAGTCCGCTTCCGCCTCGGTCCCCTTCGAGATCTCCGGCCCGGAATCCTTCTCGGCAAACTTCACCACCGGCCGCAGGACCGGGATGGGCGCCTGACCGGCATCCGGCAGCTTGGGTTGCTCTTCGGCCTGCGGGGCGGCTGGCGGCGGCTCTGGAGGTGGCGGAGGCTCGGCCTCCGGCTTTTCCGGCTCCGGTGCAGGCGGTGGCTCTGGCGCCTTCGGCTCCTCGGCCGCGGGTTCCTCGGGTTTGGCCGCCTCGGCAGGCGGCTCTTCTGCCGCCGGCTCCGGCGGCGCAACCAGGCTCACCTCGACCACCTGCTCTTCGGCCTGAGGCTCCGGCTGAAAAATGAGGGACAGCAGCAAAACGCCCGCCACGACCGCATGCAGCAGCAGCGAGATGGTAAGCCCGCTAACCGGGCGCCACCAGCGTTTCACACTCTCATCAACCATTGACAGATCCATACCGAGGATTGCGGCGAAAAGGGAGGCGCTATGTGATCACATGCGCCTCTTTCGCCGCAATGGCTCTCCGGGACTTTGGCGGAACGCCACTTCATGTTAGTATGACCAGAATTCTAGTCAGGAGGCGCTACCATGACGACTGTCAATATCGTAACCGCCAAGGCCCATCTCAGCGAGTTGGTAGGAAAAGCCGAGAATGGCGAAATCATCGAGATCGAGCGACACGGCAAGCCCGTAGCCCGCCTTGTCGCCGCTGAAGCGCCGAGGGAGCCGTTCGATTTCAACTGGTTGGAAGACGTGGCCCGAAGCATGCCGACGACTGAACCAGACGGCGTTCGTCGTCTGCGGGACGAAGATCGCTATTGATGGTTTATCTCGACACGTCCGTCATCGTGGCACTTCTGACCAACGAACCGGCCGCTGGCCGTGTCACCGACTGGCTGAAGACGAAGCCAGTAGGCACGCTGTATATCTCGGGCTGGGTCATCACGGAATTCTCATCCGCCCTGGCGCAGAAAGTCCGCACCGGACAGATCAACCTCCAGCAGCGCGAAACGGCGCTGACAGCCTTCAACCGGCTCGTTTCGCGCTCCCTGATCACTCTCCCTGTGGGAAATGCCGACTACGCGGCTGCGGCACGCTTTTGCGATAGGTTTGAACTGGGCCTGCGCGCCGCCGACAGCCTCCATCTCGTCGTCGCCCTCACTGCCGGCCTGCCCATGGCGACCCTCGACGTTATCCTTGCAAGGGCATGCAAAGCCGTCGGCCTGCCCGTTGAAACGCCATGACGCGAAATGCGATCGGCCTTTCGCGATCTCCCCATCTTGTGCCCGTGAATGCCGGGTCGCGCCGCAAGTATTGCAGATAATGCAAATTGACCTTATCTTGGAGATGAGGAGAAATGATGATGGCCGAATTGAGCATAACGTCACGCGGACAGGTCACCTTTCGTAAGGAAGTCCTTCAGCATCTCGGCCTGAAGCCGGGAGACAAGATTGAAATCGATCTTTTGCCGGATGGCCGGGCAACACTCTCCGCTGCGCGGCCGAAGGGCACATTCCATGATGTGGCTGGCGTTTTACAGGGGCGGACCAACGATCGCGTCCTCTCCCTCGACGAGCTCGACCAAGCTATTTCCGAGGCAGGCGCTCGTGCGGGACTGGGTGACGACGCGTGAAAATCACGGCGGACACCAATGTGCTTCTTCGGGCCGTCGTGGGCGATGACCCGATCCAGGCCAAGGCAGCCGTCGAAGCGCTCGCCGAGGCGGAATTGGTGGCGATAACCCTACAGGCGCTGTGCGAACTTGTATGGGTCCTTGATCGTCACTACGGCGTCGCACGGAATGACATCGCAGCTGTCATCGAACGTCTTCTGAATACGAGGAATGTCGTCGTCGATCGTGTCGCTGTGCAGGCGGGCCTGGCGTTGTTGAATGCAGGCGGCGATTTCGCCGACGGCGTTATCGCCTTTACCGGGCGTATGATGGGCGCCGAACATTTCGTCTCTTTTGATCGCAAGGCTATCAGATTGCTGAATGCGACCGGCGAAGGGGCCGTGCTTCTTCCCTGATTGTCGACAGCCCTTCCTTCGTCCATCTCGTAGTCCAGCCGGCATCAAGTAGAAAAGCCGGAGCGTCTCCGCCCCGGCCCTCAATCTCTTCGTCCTTGCGAAAGCCTCAGCTATCGAGGAACGACCGCAGCTTCCTCGAACGGCTCGGATGCTTCAGCTTCCTGAGAGCTTTCGCCTCGATCTGACGGATACGTTCGCGGGTAACCGAGAACTGCTGGCCGACTTCTTCGAGCGTATGGTCGGTGTTCATGCCGATGCCGAAGCGCATGCGCAGAACGCGCTCTTCGCGCGGTGTCAGCGAGGCGAGAACACGGGTCGTCGTTTCGCGCAGGTTCGCCTGGATGGCGGCGTCGATCGGAAGAAGCGCGTTCTTGTCCTCGATGAAATCGCCGAGATGCGAATCTTCTTCGTCACCCACGGGGGTTTCGAGCGAGATAGGTTCCTTGGCGATCTTGAGGACCTTACGGACCTTTTCGAGCGGCATAGCGAGCTTTTCAGCCAATTCTTCCGGCGTCGGCTCGCGGCCGATTTCGTGCAGCATCTGGCGCGATGTTCGGACGATCTTGTTGATCGTCTCGATCATGTGCACCGGAATACGGATCGTGCGGGCCTGGTCGGCGATCGAGCGGGTGATCGCCTGACGGATCCACCAGGTCGCATAGGTCGAGAACTTGTAGCCGCGGCGATACTCGAACTTGTCGACCGCCTTCATCAGGCCGATATTGCCTTCCTGGATGAGATCGAGGAACTGCAGCCCGCGGTTCGTGTACTTCTTCGCGATCGAGATGACGAGACGCAGGTTCGCCTCGACCATTTCCTTCTTGGCGATACGCGCTTCGCGCTCGCCCTTCTGGACCATGGAAACGATACGGCGGAATTCGGCGATCGAGATACCGGTTTCGGTGGCGAGATTCTGGATCTCGCCACGGATGTCGCGGATCGTCGCGTTTTCTTCCTTGGCAAATTCTTTCCAGCCGCGACCGGAGAGATTGGCGATCGACTTCATCCAGTTCGGATCGAGTTCGGCGCCCTGATACTGCTCAAGGAAGGCCTCGCGCTTGACGCCATAGCTTTCGGCGAGACGCAGCAGGCGGCCCTCGTTCTGCATCAGACGCTTGGAAATGTCGTAGAGCTGCTCGACAAGGCTGTCGATGCGGTTCTGATTCAGCGACAGCGACTTGACGGCCGTGATCAGCTGATCCTTCAGCTCCTTGTAACGACGCTCCTGACCGGACGACAGTGTGCCGGCACAGGCAAGACGTGCCTCCACCTGCTGGTCCTGCAGCTTGCGCAGCTTCTTGTAGGTGTCGGCGATGAGGTCGAGGGTTTCCATGACCTGCGGGCGCAGTTCGGATTCCATCGCGGCGAGAGACAGATTGCTCTCGTCCTCGTCTTCTTCCTCCTCTTCCGGCGGCATGCCCTCCCCGCCCATGGCGGTGATGTCGTCGTCGTCACCAGAGGCAGCCTGCGGACGGCGCTTGGCGCGCTCCTTTTCCTTCTCCTCGGCCGCCTTACGGTCGGCTTCGATCTTTTCAGGGCTCTGGAACTGCGGCGCGGCCTTGGCTTCCGGGCCGGAATAGGTGGTTTCGAGATCGATGATCTCGCGCAGAAGCGTCGTGCCTTCGTTGAGCTCGTCACGCCAGATGATCAGCGCCTGGAAGGTCAGCGGACTCTCACAGAGGCCGGAGATCATCGTCTCGCGGCCGGCCTCGATGCGCTTGGCAATCGCGATTTCGCCCTCGCGGGACAGAAGCTCGACGGAACCCATTTCGCGCAGATACATGCGCACCGGGTCGTCGGTACGATCCGTCGGCTCTTTCTTCTTGGCGGTCGCGACGGCCGTGCCGGCCGAAGGGGCAAGCTCGCCACCTTCGCTGTCACCATCCTCGTCGTCGCTATCTTCGGCAGCCGCCGGCTCGTCGGCGTCTTCGTCCTCGATGACGTTGATGCCCATGTCGGAAAGCATGGCCATCGTGTCCTCGATCTGCTCGGAGGTCACTTCCTCCGAGGGCAGAACCGAATTCAACTCGTCCATGGTCACATAGCCGCGCTTCTTCGCGGCCTTAATCATTTTCTTGACCGCGTCATCGGAAAGATCGAGAAGCGGACCGTCCGTCGCGCCGTCGCGTTCGCCGTCGGCTTCTTCGTTTTCTTTGACTTTCGATGCCATTTATCTCGTCGCTTTCCCTGACGTCTGATCATGCTGCGAACTGCCGGACGGATGGGAGAGCCGACCACTCACCCGGGCATATCGCTTGTCACTGACCTAACGGAGTGTTGCTTAATTCCTGATTAACTATGGGCATTGCGGTCGCAGCGCCGAACCTTCGATTGTCTGCATGACCTGTCATCATACCAGAGACCCGTCAGAACCCACGTCACCCTTGTGTGCTTGAATTGGTGATTCCCACAATTTTTCCTGGCGTCAAGCTCTTCTGCAGCAGATACGCGGAAAATCAACAAAACAAGCCGTTCAACGGCGTCTTTATCACCGATCTTCGCACATGTAGGACATGCGCCCCTGGAAACAAGAGGGTCGGCACGGCGGGAACAGGAGATTCGGCACGACACCGAGTGCCGCCGCCCTCGTCCTTGCAGAAATTGAGTGCGAGGAGCCTTCGAACCGGGTTCCCGCCGTCAGTGGTGTCCGGTGGCCGCTCCCTTCACCCGGCCGGACATCACGCCGAACCCATCGATGATCGCTTCCTGGTTTTCCATCCGCGCCACTTCGGACTGCACCTCGTGCAGCGCGCTGATCAACTGGTCGATGCGCTCGGCATCATCTGCTTCGGTCGCCTCCGCCACCTCGCGCTCAAGTTCTTTGCGCTGACGTTTCAAGGCCCGTGCCCGCTTGTAGAGCGACAATGCCTGACGATAGCCCTCCCGGGCATCTTCGGCGGCCGCAATCTCGGTCGCGGTCCACAGCCTCGCATTGCGGATCTGCTGGTCGAGCGTCCTGAGAAGCGTGCCGTGGCCATGCACTTCCAGCTTGCCGATCAGGACCTCACGGCTGAGGCCATGATCGGCCTCTGCCACCGCCGTCAGCAGCGACGACCAGAGTTTCTGCAGGGCCGCATTCTCGAATTCGATCGCGGCGATCTCGTCATATTCATCTTCGAGCAGGGTCGGATGGTTGACGATGGTGAGCGCCAGCACCGTCTCTCGAAGGGTTGGTTGATCCTGATGTCCACGCACGAGACCGGAGCGCGCGAGCCGATCCGAAATCGCACCGCGCCCGGCTGCAACCGGCCCAGGCTGACGTCCGCCAAACCGTCCCTGTCCGCCCTGCCCCTGGCCGCGCCCATTGCCTTGAAAGTTGCCACGTTCACCGCGCTGCGGCTGGCTGCCTTGGAAGAAGGCATAGAGCCTGTCGCGAATATCCTGCTGGTAATGCCGCCGCACATTTTCATCGCCAATGACCGCCACCACCTGCTTGAGCTTGGCCTCAAGTTCCGCGCGCTTTTCCGGCGTGTCGAAGACACCGCTCGACACTTCGCGCGCCCAGACCATGGCAGCGAGCGGCTGGGCTTCGGCCATGACCCGGTCGAAGGGCGCGCGGCCGTCATGTTTGACGAGATCATCAGGATCCTTGCCATCTGGCAGCATGGCGAACCTCACCGATTGCCCAGGCTTCAGATGGGGGAGCGCGATGTCGACGGCGCGAAACGCCGCCCGCTGCCCTGCGCCGTCGCCATCGAAGCACAACACCGGCACCGGCGTCGTCTTCCACATCAACTGCAGCTGGTTTTCCGTCAGTGCCGTGCCGAGCGGAGCGACCGCATTCTCGATCCCCGCCTGGTGAAGCGCGATCACGTCCATATAACCTTCCACGGCAATCAGCGTCTCGGCGCCATCGGCTCCCTGCAAAGCCCTGCGGGCGCGGGAAAAGTTGTAGAGTACATTGCCCTTGTGGAAGAGTTCCGTCTCATTGGAATTGAGATACTTCGCCATGGCATCCGGCGACATGGCGCGACCGCCGAAGGCAATCACCTTGTCGCGCGACGAAAGGATCGGAAACATGATCCGGTCGCGGAAGCGGTCATAGGATACAGGGATCTCCGGGCCGTGGACGACGAGCCCACAGGCCTCGATCTGCTCCTTCGGCACGCCCTTGCCTGCCAGATACTCCTTCAGCGCATTGCGACTTTCGGGCGCATAACCCAGGCGAAACGTCTCGATCGTCCGACCGGTCAGCCCCCGCTCCCGCAAATAGGCCCGCGCCCTAGCGCCGCTTGCCGTCTGCAACTGGTCCTGAAAGAACTGCGTCGCCATTTCCATGACGTCCTGCAGCGTCGTGCGCTCTTTCTCGCGCCGTTCCGCCTGTGGGTCCGGCTGCGGTATCGAAATGCCGGCCATGTCAGCCACCTGCTGCACCGCCTCAACGAAGCTCAACCCTTCTAGATCGGTGAGAAATCGGAAATGATCGCCCGAAACGCCGCAGCCGAAGCAGTGGTAACGCCCCTTGCGATCCTCACAGTGAAAGCTCGGGCTCTTCTCCCCATGAAACGGGCAGCAGGCCCAGTAATCCTGCCGAGAGACATTGGTCTTCTTGCGATCCCAGGTCACACGACGGCCCACCACGGCCGAAATCGGCACGCGGTCACGGATCTCGTCGAGGAAGTCGTTGGAAAAGCGCATCGGTCACCTGAATTCTGATCTTCATATAGGCAGGGACGGACGGCGACGCCAAGGCTTTCGCGCGAGATGCCCACTATTCACAGCCGTTGATCTGGATGACAATTGTATATACAATGGATCGGGTCAGTTTTACGGACCACGGGCGATGCGCAATCTGGACGACATCCCGCAAGATGAATGGGTTTTCGAGTGGGATGAAGTCAAGCGTCTAGCGAACGTCGAAAAGCACGGTATCGACTTTCCGCGTGCCGCCGATGCGCTGTAAGGACCGCGCCTCGACATGCGCTCCGAGAGAAATGGCGAACTGCGAACCCTCGCCATATGCCCTGACACTTTGAGACTGATCGCAGTGGTCTTTATCATGCGCGGCGAGGTTTGCCGCATCATCTCAGCAAGAGCGGCTCACGACGATGAACAAAGAAGATATCGTCAGATATACGATCAAAGAGATCGAGGAGATGATCGCCCGCGGTGAAAGCCAGACCGACTGGGCGCGCGTCGATGCGATGACCGACGAAGACATCAAGCGCGCCATGCGCGACGATCCCGACTGGCAGGACTTCATGGACATCGACTGGTCCAAGGCCAAGATGGTCATCCCTGACAGGAAAAAGGCGATCTCGATCCGCCTCGATCCAGACATCGTCGATTTCTTCCAGGCGACCGGCAAGGGTTACCAGACCCGCATCAACGCGGTCCTGCGCCACTTCGTCGACGAGCAGAAGCGCGCGAAGGGCTGAAACGCAGGACGCCGCCCGAAGGCGGCGCCAAACAGAATGTGACGGAGAACGAGAGTCTACTTCAACAGGTCCTTGACCACACCGGACGCCTTGCCGAAATCCATTTGACCGGCATAGCGCTCCTTCAGCGTGCTGATGCACTTGCCCATATCGCGCAGGCCTTGAGCCCCAGTCTCGTCGATCACAGCCTTGCAAAGCTCACGCACCTTCTCTTCCGGAATCTGCTCCGGCATGAAGGACTTGATGATCTCGATTTCCTCGAGTTCCTGGGCGGCCAACTCCGGACGGGCGTTTTCCGAATAGATCCGGGCGGATTCGTCCCGCTGCTTGATCATCTTCATCAGGATTTGCATGATTTCGTCATCGGTCACCGGATCCTTGCCGGTGCCGCGATGGGCGATGTCACGATCCTTGATCGCCGTTTGGATCAGACGTACCGTCGAGGTACGTCTGACATCCTTGGCCTTCAGGGACTCTTTCATCGCATTGGCGAGTATATCGCGTAGCATTGGTCTCTCCGCGGAAAAGCCGGGGCGGACGGTGGAAATTGTGGCTTTTCCTTGTTCGTTGTTGCCTTCTCATATCCAGACAGTTTCCGCAGTGCAAACGAATTGCACAAACCATTGAAATGGCTTGAGAGAAATCCGTGAGCCGAAGACACTGACGAATTGACCTCGTCGACCGATCCGTCTATTGCTCGGCACCTGCACGCAAATTGTCATCAGGGCTTGAAATCGCGCGTCCTCGCGCGCCCTCGATCTGCAACATAGATGGCCCTGCGACCCTGCCTCGACAAGAGGGCCGGGGCGCGGGCGAACAAGGAACGACCATGACCGCGACAGCTCCCTGGACAACCCGCAAGCCGACCGCCCTCCTCGTTCTCGCCGACGGCACGGTCATCGAAGGCCATGGCATCGGCGCAACGGGCAAGGTCCAGGCGGAAGTTTGCTTCAACACGGCATTGACCGGCTACGAGGAAATCCTGACCGACCCCTCCTATCTCGGCCAGATCGTCACCTTCACCTTCCCCCATATCGGCAATGTCGGCACCAACGACGAAGACATTGAAGATCTGACACCGGCAGCCCGTCACGGCGCGGTCGGCACGATCTTCAAGGCCGATATCACCGAGCCCTCGAACTACCGCGCCGCCTCGCATCTCGACGCCTGGCTCAAAAGCCGAGGCGTCATCGGCCTTTCGGGCGTCGACACACGTGCGCTCACCGCCTGGATCCGGGAAAATGGCGCGCCGAATGCCGTCATTGCGCACGATCCGAACGGCAATTTCGACATCGAGGCCCTGAAGGCCGAAGCCAAGGCCTGGACCGGCCTCGAAGGCCTCGACCTCGCCAAGGTCGCCTCCTCCGGTCAGTCCTCCGTCTGGAACGAGAAGGACTGGAGTTGGACCGAGGGCCACACGACGCTCGGCGCCGATGACGCCAAGTATCACATCGTCTGCGTCGACTTCGGCGTGAAGCGCAACATCCTGCGCCTCTTCGCCGGTCTCGACTGCAAGGTGACCGTCGTTCCCGCCACCTCGTCTGCCGAGGATATCCTGGCGCTGAACCCGGATGGTGTCTTCCTGTCGAACGGCCCTGGCGACCCGGCCGCAACCGGCGAATACGCCGTCCCCGCCATCCAGAACCTGATCAAGTCGGAAAAGCCGCTCTTCGGCATCTGCCTCGGTCACCAGATGCTGGGCCTGGCGCTCGGCGGCAAGACCGAGAAGATGCATCAGGGCCATCACGGCGCAAACCATCCCGTCAAGGACTTCACCACCGGCAAGGTCGAGATCGTCTCGATGAACCACGGCTTCGCAGTCGACTCGAAGTCCCTGCCGGAAAGCGTCGAAGAGACTCACATTTCTCTGTTCGACGGCACCAATTGCGGTCTGCGCCTCAAGGGCAAGCCGGTCTTCTCCGTCCAGCATCACCCGGAAGCCTCCCCCGGCCCGCAGGACAGCCACTATCTCTTCCGCCGCTTCATCAACATGGTGCGGGAGACCAAGGGCGAACCGGCACTAGCCGAACGCTGAAAAGTATCAGGCAAAGCGCGATTGGCGGCCCGGGTTCATCCCCGGGCCGTTTGCATTTCATGCCGGACCTTGAGGTAAAAGCGCAGACACAGCATGAAGGCAGCGCTCGCCAGCCCGACGACAAAGCCGATCCAGATCCCGATACCGCCAACGCCGAGCGGAAATGCCAACAGCCAGGCAAGCAGGAAGCCAATTGGCCAGTAGGCAACCAGCGCCATGATCATTGGCACGCGCGCATCCTTGAGCCCCCTGAGGAGCCCGCTTGCGATCGCCTGCAGGCCATCCACCAACTGAAAGATCCCGGCAATGCCAACCAGCGGCCCGGCATAAGCAAGTACATCAGTTGCATCCGGCGTATGCTCGTTCAAGAATGCACCGGCGAGCAGATGCGGGATTGCCATGAACAGAATGCCGCCCGTGAGAGACAGGATGGCCGCAATCCCCGTCACGGTGATCGCAGCGCGCACCAGCTCCGCATAATTGCCCCGCCCATGCGCGACCCCGACCCTGACGGTCGCAGCCTGTGACAGACCAAGCGGGATCATGAATGCGATCGAGGCCAGCTGCAGTGCGATGCCATGGGCCGCCAGCTCGATGGTACCAATCCGCCCCATCAAAAGCGAAGCGCCGGTGAATAGGCTCACCTCCGCCAGCACAGTCACACTGATCGGCAAACCCAATTGCAGGACCTCGCGAAACGCCTGCCAATCCGGACGCCAGAAGCGGATGAACAGCTCATACCGCTTCGTTTCCTCCCGCGTCTGCAGATAGGCGACCATGGCAAGAAAGCTCACCCACTGGACGATGACGGCGACGATCGCCGCACCCGTCATGCCAAGCGCCGGAAAGCCGAAATGACCAAGCACCAGGCAATAGGCGAGGATCGCGTTGAGAACCAGAATACCAAGGGTTACCCAGAGCACGATACGCGCCCGGCCGGTCGCGCTCACCAGCGCCCGCAAGACGGCAAAGAGCAGCGCCGGCAAGAGGCCGAACTGGATGATCCGGACGTAGCCGGCAGCAAGCGCGGCCACTTCCGGCTTCTGGCCCAGCGACAAGAGCAGCGCCTCGGCATTGTAGAAGAGCGGCGCCGTCAGAAGCGTGTAGAGGATCGCCACCCACATGCCCATGCGGATCGAGCGCCGCACCGAGATCACGTCACTACGTCCATAGGCTTGCGCGACCATCGGGATGACGGCCATCGAGAATCCCGAACCGAAGATGAAGATGGTGAAGAAGAACTGCCCCGCCAGCACCATTGCCGCAAGCGGCACGGCACCCAGTTGCCCCACGATCACCACATCGGTCGTATGAATGCCGAGCTGCGCCAGCTGCGCCCCTATCAGCGGCACCCCGAGCGACATCGTCGCCCGGATATGGGAGACCCAGCTACCAGCGGCGGTAGGAGGATTAACTTCGGAAAAATTGGTGGCGTGCATGACAGGCATCCGAACGAAAAAAGCCGCTTCCAGACAGGGGCTGGTCGCGGCATGTGCAGGATGGATAGGAGAAGCCCCAACAACCGGCAAGCGGAATCCACCACTGTGCAATTTAATTCGTCAAGACTTCACGGAATTTGATGAAATTTGAGGCAGACGCAGCTCTGCTCCTTCAATGCAGCGATGGTCATCACGTGGCTCTCAGTGGGAAAACACCAGAGCCTCTTTCCTGCGGACCCACCCTGCGCCTATGCTGCCGCCGACACTCCTCATGAGAATGGCTTCCCTTATGTTTGAATTGATCTGGCGCGGCATGATCATCGGCGCGGGCGCGACGGTGGCGATGGACCTCTGGGCCATCCTGCTCAGCGCCCTCTTCGGCCAATCGAAAGCGAACTGGGCACCCGTCGGTCGCTGGTTCTATCATCTGAAGAACGGCAAGGTGTTTCACGAGAGCATTGCCGAGGCGTTACCCTATCGGCACGAAATGGCGCTCGGCTGGGTCAGCCATTATGCCGTCGGCATCCTCTATGGAGTGGTGCTCGTTCTGATCATGGGCCAGCAATGGTTGGCGCAACCGACCTTCCTGCCGGCCTGGATCTGGGCCATCATCACCGTGGCCGCTGGATGGTTCCTCCTTCAACCGGGTCTCGGCATCGGCTGGGCCGCCTCTAAAACGCCAAACCCGACCAAGGTCCGCGCCATGAACCTCATCGCCCACACCGTCTTCGGCCTCGGCCTCTGGCTGACGGCACTTCTGCTGCGCTGATCGCAAGGACCGCCGCTTTTACAAGCCGGCGGCCTCTTCTCTCAAGCCTCAGATGTTGCCCGAGAACGTATCGCAGGCGCTGACATTGCCGCTGTCATAACCGCGCTTGAACCATGTCATGCGCTGGGCCGATGTGCCATGGTTGAAGGCATCAGGCACGACATAGCCCTGGCTGCGCTTCTGCAGCGTATCGTCGCCAATCTGCTGGGCCGCATTGAGCGCCTCCTCCAGATCGCCGTCGGACAGGATACCCTCCTTGTCGGCGGATTTCGCCCAGATGCCGGCATAACAATCCGCCTGCAACTCCACCCGCACGGACATCTTGTTCGCCTCGCGCTCGCCCATCGCCTGACGCTGGCGGTTGAACTCCGGCAGCACGCCGGTCAGGTTCTGCACGTGATGGCCAACCTCATGCGCAATCACATAGGCCTGGGCAAAATCGCCGGCGGCGTTGAACTGATCGGACAACTGCCGGAAAAAGGCGGTGTCGAGATAGACCTTTCGGTCACCAGGGCAATAGAAAGGACCAGTGGCGGACGAAGCCTTTCCGCAGGCCGATCGCGTCGTACCGTCGAACAGAACGAGCTTCGGCTCCTCGTAGGTCTCGCCGGACTGCTTGAAGATCCCGTTCCAGGTCGTCTCGGTCTCGGCCAGAACCGTGCGGACAAAGGCCGTCATCTCGTCATTCGCCGGGCCGGCGGGTCGGCTGCCGACCTGTTGCTCATAGCCGGAGCCACCGGAGACATTGCCCTCCTCCAGCACCTGGAGCATGTCGATGCCCATGGCTTTCAGAACAAAGTAGATGACCGCGAGGAAGATGATGGTGCCGATGCTGAGCCCACCGCCCCGTCGCCCACCCATGGGAATTTGAATGCCCGAACGACCGAAGGGATTGCGCCCGAAACCGCCCCCGGAGGATTGCCCGCGCCGATCCTCGATATTGTCCGACTGACGACGGCCCTTCCATTCCATGATGATCCCCTCTCCGGCTGTTGCCGTCCTCAACGCCATATCAGCTTAAAGCGTTCCGTCGCGTCATCAAGCTTTAGCTCGTGGAATAGCCGTATTCCCCGCCACGCGTCAGCGCCCGCTGATAGGCAGGCCGCGCGCGGATGCGCTCCATCCAGCCACGGAGCACCGTCGTATCCTGTCCCTTGTCGATCCGCGTCATGCCGGCCTCGACAGGGAAGCTCATGGCGATATCGGCCGCAGAGAAATTTGATCCTGCGAACCAGCCGTCCTCGCCGACTTCCGCAATCCAGAGCGACAGGTGATCGGCCAACTGCGGATCGATCAACTTCGAGGCGACACCTCCGGAAATCATCTTCGCAACAGGCCTGATGAAGAAGGGTACCTGGCCCGGAATGCGCGCAAAGATCAGCTTCATCACCAGAAGCGGCATGGCCGACCCCTCGGCATAATGCATCCAGTAGCGGTAGCGCAGCCGCGCATCCGTGCCTTCCGGTGGACGCAGGCTCTCGCCGCCATAGGTCTCGATTAGATACTCCATGATCGCGCCGCTTTCGGCGATTATCCGGCCGCCATCCTCGATGACAGGCGACTTGCCGAGCGGATGGATCGCCTTCAATTCCTCAGGCGCCCGGTACTCTTTCGTCCGGTGATAGACCTTGACTTGGTAGTCGAGCCCCAGTTCCTCCAGGAGCCACAGGATGCGGTGCGCGCGGGAATTGTCGAGGTAATGCACTGTGATCATCGTAAACGTCCCATTGGCAGAGACTTTCCTATCTAGCGCCGGCAACCCTATCCGTCGACGGCAGGCGCCGCGAATTGCAACCTCCGCCTCCCTGAGATTTACGGGATTGGCATCGCTTTGTGCCACGTGCCAGTATCGCCCGGGGGCGATTCAATTTGGAGGAGAATGCAATGAAAGCCATGCGGCTCGAGGGTGTCGGGCAGTTGTTCACGCGGGAAGTGGACAAGCCAGCGCCCGGACCGGAGGATCTGTTGGTGCGCGTTGAGGCCTGTGGCGTCTGCGGCACCGATCGTCACCTGTTCCACGGGGAATTTCCCTCGAAGCCCCCGGTAACGCTCGGGCATGAGTTTTCCGGCATCATCGAGGCGATCGGCTCGCAGGTGACCGGCTTTGCCATCGGCGATCGCATTACCGGCGATCCGAACATCGCCTGTGGCCGCTGCAGCCATTGCGTCAACGGCCGGGTCAATCTTTGCCGCAATCTTCAGGCGATCGGCATCGCCCGCGATGGCGGTTTCGCCGACTACGTGGTCGTGCCGCAGAAACAGGCCTTCCTGCTGCCTCCAGATCTCGACCCGATGTTCGGCGCCTTCTGCGAACCGCTCGCCTGCTGCCTGCACGGCATCGACCTTTCCGAGATCAAAGCCGGATCCTCGGTCGTCGTGCTCGGCGGCGGCGTGATCGGCCTGTTGACCGTGCAGCTCGCACGACTTGCCGGCGCCAGCACCGTCATTTTGTCCACCCGCCAGGCGTCGCGCCGCGAACTCGCGGAACAGCTCGGTGCGACCGCCAGTGTCGATCCCTCGGCATCGGATATCATCGAGGCCATAACTGGCGCCGCAGGCCTCGTTCCCGGCGGGGTGGACGTGGTGCTCGAATGTGCAGGCGTCGGCGAGACAGTGCAGCAGGCCGTGAAACTGGTCCGTCCCGGCGGCACAGTCGTCATCCTCGGTGTCATGGCGCAGGGCGAGAAGATCGAGATCGAGCCCTTCGACCTGCTCTTCCGCGAGGTGAAACTTGTCACCTCTTTCCTCAACCCCTTCACCCACCGCCGCGCCGCCGATCTGATCGCATCAGGCACGATCGAGGTCGAGCGGCTGATTTCCCGCAAGGTCTCGCTCGATGAGGCTCCGGCTGTTGTATCCAACCCGCCGGGCCGAGGTGAGGTCAAGGTTCTGGTCGTCCCGAGCTTGTAAAGCGTGTAGCCGAAGGTGTGCCCGCGCTCACAGCACGGGCCGCCTGTCCTTCCAGGGCCGCGCCTGCTCCAACTGTCCGGCAAGCGAGAACAGCGTCTCCTCGTCGGCGAAGCGGCCAACAAACTGCATGCCGATCGGCAGCCCCTCCTTCGACCAGCCAATCGGCACCGACATCGCCGGCTGCCCGGTGACGTTGAAGACCGGCGTCCACGGAATGAATTCGAAGGTCTGCGCTGCCAACTGCTCGGCGATCCCGAGCTTCTTCAGCAGCCATCCACCGCCGACATGGCCAAGCACCTTCAGCAGCGCCTTTTCTGCCGAAGACGGCTGCAATGCCCCGATCTTAACCGGCAGCGACGAGAGGACCGGCGTCATCAGCACTTCGTAGTCGTTGAAAAAGCCGAGCACGGAACGACTGGCGAGCTTCAAGTACCGATGTGCCGCAACCAGTTCCGCCGCCGAGTAGCCATCGCCGAGCAGTCCCATGCCGAAGGACGAAGCATCGTAATCGCCGGGCCTTATCCGCACGCCGAATGTCTTTGCCGTGAACTCGATATCGGCCCGCAATTCCCCCGCCAGCGCTGTCAGGAATGCCATGGAAAAGGCCTCCCGGTCGACCGGCGGTGCGGCCTCCACCACCTGATGTCCGAGGTCCGTCAGCAAGGACACGGCCTCGTCGAAAGCCGTCACGACCTCCGGCGACACCGTCTTTCCGAGCATCGGCGCCTTCGATACGGCAATTTTCAGCCGCACCGGCGACCGGGAGACGGCCTCCAGATAGGAGCCGGCAAACACCGGCAGCGGATGCGGGGAGCCGATATCGGGCCCGTGCGTGGCATCGAGCACCGCCGCACTGTCTCGCACCGAGCGGGTCAGCACATGTTCGATGGCAAAGCCGGACCAGGCCTCGCCGATGAAGGGACCGGCCGGAGTGCGGCCTCGCGTCGGCTTCATGCCGAAGACACCGCAAGCTGAAGCCGGGATGCGGATCGATCCGCCGCCATCGCCACCCGATGCGATCGGCACCATGCCGCTTGCAACAGCCGCCGCCGATCCACCCGACGAGCCGCCGGGCGTCCGGCTCACATCCCAGGGATTGCGTGCCGGCCCGCTGGCCTCGGCCTCTGTATAAGGTGTCAATCCGAACTCCGGCGTGTTCGTCCGGCCTGCAATGACAAGGCCCGCCGCTTCCCATCGCCGAACCAGTTCGCTGTCGCCGCGCGCCACCGGCCCTGCCCACAACCGGTTGCCATTGCCTGTCGGCACGCCGTCGATCTGCGCCAGCAGATCCTTGACCAGAAACGGCACACCAAAAAGTGGTCCGTCGCCGACCCCGGCGTCCAGGCGATTACGGGCGCGCTCGAAGAGCGGCCGCACGACCGCGTTGAGCGAAGGATTGATCGCTTCGATCCGCGCAATCGCGGCCTCCAGCACCTCGCTCGCAGACACGTCGCCGCGGCGGATCAGCTCTGCCAGTCCAAGCCCGTCATATTCAGCGTAATCCTGAAACATCTCTCCCCCTGCCGTCATCTCCGTGGCGCCACCATCGGGAGAAACCTTCATCATGACAAGGGCGCCGCCAACATAACCGTCCAGTCGAATATAAAGGACTGCTTAACCATCGAAGGGTAGATTCCAGCTTGGACTCGGCTGCGAGCCGATACGGCGACGCCTGCCGTCGCCATGCTGAGAAAAGGCTAATAAGGGAACGGTCCATGCTCTTCAAATCCGCCACGAGCCGGAACATCTTTTCCACCGTCGGGCTCGGTGTCGTCACCACCATCGGCGTTGCCGCAACGCTGCTCGGCCTCACCTATGGCCACATCCGCAGCGCCAGCATCAACCAGATGCACATGGCCGCCTCGAATGCCGCAGCCGAAATCGAACAGAGTCTGCGCGTTGGCCACCAGATGGTCGAGGGCATGGAAACCGCGATCATGGCCCTGCGTGCCAACGGACAGGCCGATCGCGCGACCGTCATGGCCGTGATGCAGCAGGCATTGGAGGCCTATCCTGGCTCGATCGGCGTTTCCACGGGCTGGGAGCCTGACGCTTTCGACGGCAAGGATAAGGATTTTGTGGGCAAGCCGGCCCACGATCAGACTGGCCGCTTTGTGCCGTATATCTATCGCGCTGGTGGCGCCATCAAGACCGACGTACTGCTCGACTACGACAAGCCCGGCGTTGGCGATTACTATCAGTTACCGGTCAAGACCGGCAAGCCGGCCCTGCTCGAGCCCTACGTCTATCCAGTGGACGGCAAGGACGTCCTCATGACCACCATTTCGGTTCCGGTCTTCGATGCGGGCAAGGCCGTCGGTTATGTCGGCGCCGACATCGATCTCGACAAGACTGCGGCCGATCTAGCGTCGAACCGTCCGCTCGGCGATGGCTATATCGCCCTCCTCTCTTCTGCCAACGCTTTTGTCAGCCATCCCGAGAAGGACGTCATGGGCAAGGCACTCAAGGACAGCGGGGTGGACGCCGCAGGTTGGCAAGCCGTCCTGAAAACCCCCGGCACGGTGGGGATGATCACGGACAAGGACGGCGTCGAGCGCATGGCAATCGCCGTTCCGATCGAACCCTTCGAAGGGGCGACGTGGAAGGTCGTGGTCGCCGTCCCAAGCGCGACGGTGCTCGGCGCCCTCACCCAGACGGTCTGGACCTCCGTCCTCGTGATCGCCGGCGCCACCGTCTTCCTCGTTCTCGTCGGCTGGCTGCTCGCCCGCGGCTTCATCGGCCGCATCAACCGTGTCATCGATCAGACAACCCGCATTGCCTCGGGTGATCTCAATGTCGAACTGACTGACAAGGAACGGGACGATGAGATCGGCGACCTCTCGCGCTCGCTCGGCATCCTGCTGGAGAGCAACCGCAAGAAAGTCGAACTGGAAGCCGAGGCCCAGGCCCGCTTCGAGCAGGAAGAAATCGAACGTGTCGAACGCTCCAAGGGACATAAGGCGCGAGAAGAGGAAATCCGCTTCGTCGTCGACGAACTGCGCGCCGGCCTCGCCCGCCTCTCCGACGGCGATATGACCGTTCGCCTGGAAAAACCCTTCTCGCCCGCCCTCGACGAGATCCGCAGCAACTTTAACGACTCGATCGAAAAGCTGCGCGCAGCTCTCGTCTCCTTCAGCGAGAATGCGACAACCATCGAGACCGGCTCTAACGAGATCCGCGCCGCCGCAGACGATCTTGCCCGCCGCACCGAACAGCAGGCAGCCTCCGTCGAACAGACGTCGGCCGCACTGTCGCAGATCACCCGCTCGGTTAAGGAAAGCACGCAGCGCGCCGAAGAAGCCGGGCTGCAGGTCAGCCGCACGAAGGAAAGTGCCGAGCATTCTGGCGAGGTGGTGCGTTCTGCAATTGACGCCATGAGTGCGATCGAGCAGTCCTCGCAGTCGATCTCCAACATTATCGGCGTGATCGACGAAATCGCCTTCCAGACAAACCTGCTCGCGCTCAATGCCGGCGTCGAAGCGGCCCGCGCCGGTGAAGCAGGCAAGGGATTTGCCGTCGTTGCTCAGGAAGTGCGTGAACTCGCCCAACGCTCGGCCAATGCCGCCAAGGAGATCAAGAGCCTGATCACCGCCTCCGGAGATCAGGTGAAGCATGGCGTCTCGCTGGTCGACCAGACGGGTGAAGCGCTGTCGGCCATCGTCGCCGAGGTCCAGCAGATCAACACCAATGTCCAGGCAATCGTCGAAGCCGCCCGCGAACAGTCGACCGGCCTCCACGAGATCAACGCCGCCGTCAACATCATGGACCAGGGCACCCAGAAGAACGCGGCTATGGTCGAAGAGACCAATGCCGCATCCCACACACTGGTGTCGGAAGTGCAGTCCCTGTCTTCACGTCTCGCTCAGTTCAATCTAGGCCAGGCCTCCGCCAACCGACAAGCTGCCGCCTATTCCGGCGCGAACAGCGGCCCGTCGCGCCCGGCACCCACCCAGACGCCCGGTCCCGCACGCCCGGCACCCGTTGCCGCAACCGCGCGTCCGGTCGCATCTCCGGCGCGTGCTCTCGCCGGAAAGATAGCCTCCGCCATAGGCGCCAAACCTGCCCCGAGCGGCGCGGAATGGGAAGAGTTTTAAGCAGCCTCAAGCGAAACCGACGACGAAAAATGGCGGGCTTCCCCGCCATTTTTTATGCCGCCAGGAAGTGACCGGTCCGCCTGACGCCTAGGGCTGCGGTTCTAGGACCAGCAATTCCTCAAAATGGTTCATGTCCTCGAAGCTGCAAAAGGCCGGCGGCCTGAGCGAGAGGATCGCAACCCGCTGCCGGATCTCCGCAACCACCTCTGCCAGGAATGACTGCCAGATCAACATCGTCTCGTCGTCGAAGCGCTCAATCATGTAGGCAAAGGTGATGTGAAAGGCATAGGTGTCATGGTCCGGATGGCGATAACCGAGCAGATCAGCCAGGCGATCACGCCACGAGCGCAAGGCGACCCGATCCGCCTCTGTCACCCCCTCAAGCGTCAGCCCGTTCGGCGTTGCCTCTGCGACCTGCATCTGAAAGGCCGGTCCCGGCACAAATCCGGCAAGCCGATCAAGAAGGATCGCCGTCATGTCATCTACCGGCGTTTCCAGCGGCACATCTTCCGGCCAATAGGGCAATTGTCGCCTATATTCGATAATGCCCTGGAATATCGTCATGTGCAGGCTGGATTCGGCCGTGAAGGCGAGGTGCTGACCACCCGGCATCCCACGATAGCGCGCGCGGACCTCCTGCAGCACGCCCTCCGTCTCCGACCCTGCCTCCAGGTGGCAAACGAGCGTATTGCCCGGCTCCGGCAGAAAAATGCCGGCAGCATTGTAGCGGGTCCCCAGATGCGGAATTGGCTTCGGATTCAAGCTGCGGGAAAACGGTCTGAGGTGCGGCGAAAGCGTGGAGAGCGTCATGGGGAGGTTCCGGTGGCATCTGAGCGGTGCCTAGAGCATCCTCACGAAACTCCTGTGACAGAGCGACCCAAATCGGCGCCATTCGCCGTCCGCCCCTCCCTCCCCAACTTTCCTGCCAAAGCCGGCAATTATGGGGTTGGTTTGCACGCCGACTTTCCCTATAAGCCGCTTCTAGCCTGAAAAGACCATCTCTCTGCGCCCGGCCGGTGACCTCCCTCACCCAGGCCGGTTTTTCGCGCAGGTCAAAGAACGGATAGAGCCATGCCGAAGCGCCAAGATATCAAGTCCATCCTCATCATTGGCGCAGGGCCGATCGTCATCGGCCAGGCATGCGAGTTCGACTATTCCGGCACCCAGGCGGTGAAGGCGCTGAAGGAGGAAGGGTACCGGGTTATCCTGGTCAACTCCAACCCGGCCACCATCATGACCGATCCGGGCCTCGCCGACGCCACTTACGTCGAGCCGATCACGCCTGAAGTCGTCGCCAAGATCATCGCCAAGGAGCGCCCGGATGCGCTGCTCCCGACCATGGGCGGCCAGACGGCACTCAACACCGCGCTCTCCCTGAAGCGGATGGGCGTGCTTGACCGCTACAATGTCGAGATGATCGGCGCCAAGCCGGCTGCCATCGACATGGCCGAAGACCGCGCCCTCTTCCGCGAGGCCATGGCCCGCATCGGCCTTGAGACGCCGAAGTCGATGCTGGCCAATGCGACCGAGATCAAGGACGCCGACCGCAAGACCCATGAAGCTGCCCGCAACGAACTGCGTGCAAAACTCTCCGGCGCCGAACTCGACAAGGCGCTCGACGAGCTGGAAAACCAGTGGAACCTGGGTGAGACCGACCGCAAGCAGCGCTACATGGCCCATGCCATGGCGATCGCCGCCCAGGCGCTCGACCATGTCGGCCTGCCCGCCATCATCCGCCCGTCCTTCACCATGGGCGGCACCGGTGGCGGCATCGCCTACAACCGCTCGGAATTCTACGAGATCATCAATTCCGGCCTCGACGCCTCGCCGACGACGGAAGTCCTCATCGAGGAAAGCGTCCTCGGCTGGAAGGAATATGAAATGGAAGTCGTCCGCGACAAGGCGGACAACTGCATCATCATCTGCTCGATCGAAAACATCGACCCGATGGGCGTGCACACCGGTGACTCGATCACCGTTGCTCCGGCACTGACCCTGACGGACAAGGAATACCAGATCATGCGCAACGCCTCGATCGCGGTTCTCCGCGAGATCGGCGTTGAAACCGGCGGCTCGAACGTCCAGTTCGCCGTCAATCCGAAGGACGGCCGCCTCGTCGTTATCGAAATGAACCCGCGCGTCTCGCGCTCGTCGGCGCTGGCCTCCAAGGCCACCGGCTTCCCGATCGCCAAAGTCGCCGCCAAGCTCGCCGTCGGCTATACGCTGGATGAACTCGACAACGACATCACCGGCGGCGCGACGCCGGCTTCGTTCGAACCGTCGATCGATTACGTCGTCACAAAAATCCCGCGCTTTGCCTTCGAGAAGTTCCCGGGCGCCGAGCCGACGCTGACCACCGCTATGAAGTCGGTCGGCGAAGTCATGGCGATCGGCCGCACCTTTGCAGAATCGCTGCAGAAGGCCCTGCGCGGCCTCGAGACCGGCCTCACCGGCCTCGACGAAATCGAAATCCCCGGTCTCGGCTCGAACGGCGATGGCGGCGACGACAAGAACGCCATCCGCGCGGCCATCGGCACGCCGACGCCTGACCGCCTGCGCATGGTCGCCCAGGCGCTTCGCCTCGGCATGTCGCCGGAGGAAGTGCACGAAGGCTGCAAGATCGATCCGTGGTTCATCGCCCAGTTCAAAGCGATCGTCGACATGGAAGCCCGCGTGCGCGAGCATGGTCTGCCGGAAGATGCCGAAAACCTGCGCGCGCTGAAGGCCATGGGCTTCTCCGATGCCCGCCTCGCCTCGCTCTCCGGCAAGCGCCCGAAGGAAGTAGCCGAACTGCGCAACGGGCTTGGCGTGCGCCCGGTCTTCAAGCGCATCGACACCTGCGCCGCTGAATTCGCCTCGCCGACCGCCTACATGTACTCGTCCTATGAGACGCCCTTCGTCGGCCAGCTCCGCTCCGAAGCCCAGGTCTCCGACCGCAAGAAGGTCGTCATCCTCGGCGGCGGCCCGAACCGCATCGGCCAGGGCATCGAATTCGACTATTGCTGCTGCCATGCCGCCTTCGCGCTGAAGGATGCGGGCTTCGAAGCCATCATGGTCAACTGCAATCCGGAAACCGTCTCGACCGACTACGACACCTCAGACCGCCTCTATTTCGAGCCGCTGACGGCCGAAGACGTGATCGAGATCCTGCGCGCCGAGCAGGAAAAGGGCGAAGTCGTCGGCGTCATCGTCCAGTTCGGTGGCCAGACCCCGCTGAAGCTCGCCGAAGCGCTGGAAAAGAATGGCATCCCGATCCTTGGCACCGCGCCCGACATGATCGACCTCGCCGAAGACCGCGACCGCTTCCAGAAGCTCCTGATGAAGCTCGACCTGACCCAGCCGAACAATGGCATCGCCTACTCGGTCGAGCAGGCCCGCCTGGTCGCGACCGAAATCGGCTTCCCGCTGGTCGTTCGCCCGTCCTACGTGCTCGGCGGCCGCGCCATGCAGATCATCCATTCGGAAGGTCAGCTGCAGTCCTACCTGCTCGACACCGTTCCGGGTCTCGTGCCCGAGGACATCAAGCAGCGCTACCCGAACGACAAGACCGGCCAGATCAACACCCTGCTCGGCAAGAACCCGCTGCTGTTCGACAGCTACCTCACCAATGCCATCGAAGTCGACGTCGATGCGCTTTGCGATGGCGAAACCGTCTTCGTCTCGGGGATCATGGAGCATATCGAGGAAGCCGGCATCCATTCGGGTGACTCGGCCTGCTCGCTGCCCTCTCGTTCGCTGTCCAAGGACATGCTGGACGAGTTGGAACGCCAGACGGCCGCCATGGCCAAGGCGCTCAATGTCGGCGGCCTGATGAACGTCCAGTACGCCATCAAGGACGACGTGATCTACGTGCTCGAAGTCAATCCGCGTGCCTCGCGCACCGTACCCTTCGTCGCCAAGACCATCGGCGCCCCGATCGCCAAGATCGCCGCCCGCATCATGACTGGCGAAAAGCTCGACGACGCGATCGCCGCCTATGGCACGAAGCCCGATCCGCGCAACCTCAAGCACATCGCCGTCAAGGAAGCCGTCTTCCCCTTCGCCCGCTTCCCCGGCGTCGACACGCTGCTCGGTCCGGAAATGCGCTCCACCGGCGAAGTGATGGGTCTCGACACCGACTTTGCGCTCGCCTTCGCCAAGAGCCAGCTCGGCGCCTCCGTCGAACTGCCGCGTGACGGCACGGTCTTCGTTTCGGTTCGCGACGAAGATAAGGCCCGCGTCCTGCCCGCGATCCTGCTTCTGACCGAAATCGGCTTCAAGGTCATGGCGACCGGCGGCACCCAGCGCTTCCTCGCCGAAAATGACATCCCGGCGATGAAGATCAACAAGGTGTTGGAAGGACGTCCGCATATCGAGGACGCCATCCGCAACCGTCAGGTCCAGCTGGTCATCAACACGACCGACGGCAACAAGGCGATCTCGGACTCGAAGTCGCTCCGTCGCGCCGCCCTGATGCAGAAGGTGCCTTACTACACCACCATGGCCGGAGCCCTCGCCGCGGCCGAAGCCATCCGGGCGCTGAAGGGCGGCCAGCTCGAAGTACGTCCGCTGCAGAGCTATTTCTGAGGCGGGTCAATGAAGCCGCTCCATTTCACCCTCCACGCGGAAACGGTGATTTCGGAGCGGCAACTTGATCGATCAGGGATCGAATTGTCCGTCCGAGAGCCGGATTGGCACGAGGCGGATCCGGCAGGTCCGCCCACCGACCAGCGCTACCGGCGCATTCCGGAACGCGATGATCGGATCATGCGGGTAATCTGCTTGGCAACGACGACCGAAATCCCAATCATCACGGCATTCCTCGATCGCAAGGCACGGATGTCCAAATGAAGCCGAAGCTCGAATATGATGCCGCCGCCGATGCGGCCTATATCCGCTTCTCCACCGAGCCGGTGCTCGAGACCGAGGAAGCGTCGAAAGGCATCATGCTGGACTATGATCGCGACGGCAGGATTGTCGGCCTCGAAGTTCCGAACGAAAGCACAAACCTGCCGGCAGCCGCACTTGAGGATGCCGCCTGAACGGCATGTCCAAAGTCTAGCCAGCGCATTTCAAAACAACAAAGAGGGCAACCCACCCTTGACGGCCCTTTGCTCATTCTTTATTTATCCGATCAGTTAATTAACCGATCGGCTAATTTCATGCCCGCTGACCCTTTATCCGAAACCCTCTTTGCCCTCGCCGATCCAACGCGGCGTGCTATCCTGGCCCGTTTGTCCACCGGCGAAGCGACGGTCAACGAATTGGCCGAGCCGTTTGCCATGAGCCTGCCGGCCGTCTCCAAACATCTGAAGGTGTTGGAGAGGGCCAAGCTGATCTCGCGCAGTCGAAGCGCCCAGTGGCGCCCCTGCCGGCTGGAGCCGGAACCCTTGAAAGCGGTGGACAGATGGGTGGGCGACTATCGCAAGCTCTGGGACCAGCGGCTGGATAAACTGGAAGGCTATCTGGCTGAGATACAGGCTGGACGCCGAGAGAAGGAGGATAGGACCGATGACTGACAAGCTGGAAATCTTCAACGAGCGGCGATATCCGGTTGCCCCGGCCATCCTGTTCGACGCCTTCGCGGATCCTGACAAGCTTGCTCTCTGGTGGGGGCCGCATGGCTTCACCAACCGGATCGACGCCTTCGACTTCCAGGTGGGCGGCGACTGGCGGCTGACGATGACCTCCTCTGACGGCACTGATTTCGCCAACCGCTGGACCTTTCAGGAAATCGAACGCCCCGTTCGCATTGTCGCGCTCCACCATGAGCCGATGCATGTCTTCACACTCGAGATGACATTCGAACCGGCGGATGCCGGCACTTCTCTTAGGTGGCGCATGCTGTTTGAGCCGACCGATGAAAACCGCCAACTGCAAAAGTTCATTCGCGCAGCCAATGAGCAGAACCTGGACCGCCTCGAACATCTCCTTGAACAGAAAGATCGATGACATGACGGAACAAATCGACCCCGCCCGCATCCTCGAAGTGGATCGCCTCGTCTCCGCCCCCATCGATCTCGTCTTCGAGATGTTCACCCAGCCACGGCACATCGATCAGTGGTGGGGACCGGACGGTTTCCGCAATGAGACCCACGAGATGGAGTTTTCCGTCGGCGGCCTGTGGCGCTACACGATGCACGGACCGGACGGCAAGGACTGGCCGAACTGGGTACGCTATCAGGACATCACGCCCCCGACCCGCATCGCCTATGAGCATGGTGGTGAAATGGGTGAGCCCGCGCATTTCGACGGCGTCATTACCCTTCAGCCGCAGGGCTCGGAAACCCGGGTGACGATCACGCTGATTTTTCCTTCAGCCGAAGCCCGCGACGCGACGCTTGAGTTCGGCGCCGTCGAAGGCGGTCGTCAAACGCTTGCCCGCCTAGACGGGTTCGCCTCGAGCCAGATGCTCGGGAGTTGACATCTCCGACATGTCCCGGCCCTTCATCGGCGAGAACATGTTCCATCAAATAATGGCATTTGTCTAAAGCCGTACGCCAAGGCACTGTGCCGCCGTCTATCGGGAGGTTAGCATGTCCGAGATCATCGAAACCGCCGCTACCAAAGCCACCCGCCGCGAATGGATCGGCCTTCTGATCCTGTCCATCGCCTGCCTGATCTATTCGATGGATCTCTCCGTGCTCTTCCTCGCGATCCCGTCGATCGTTCGCGATCTTGATCCGTCCGCCACACAGCTCCTCTGGATCAATGATATCTACGGCTTCATGGTCGCAGGCTTCCTCGTGACCATGGGCACGCTCGGCGACAGGATCGGCCGACGCAAGGTGCTGCTGATTGGCGCCTTCTTCTTTGCCGCCGCCTCAATCTTTGCTGCCTTCGCCCGAACCGCCGACATGCTGATCTTGGCGCGCGCGCTCCTTGGCATCGCCGGCGCCACCATCGCCCCCTCCACGCTCTCGCTCGTCGTCAACCTGTTTCGCGATGAAGGCGAGCGCAACCGTGCCATCAGCATCTGGGGCACCGCCTTCGCGCTCGGCGGCCTCATCGGTCCATTGATCGGTGGCGTATTGCTGCAATACTTCCACTGGGGCTCGGTCTTCCTGATCAACGTGCCGATCATGGCGCTGCTCCTCGCGACAGCGCCCTTCCTGCTACCGGAATACAAGGACGACAATGCCGGTCGCCTCGATCTTTTGAGCGTCGCACTTTCGCTGCTGACGGTGCTCCCCGTTGTCTATGGCTTCAAGAAGATGGCCGCCGACGGCTTTTCCTCCGAACAGCTCCTGCCCATCGCCCTCGGTCTCGTCGTCGGCTGGATCTTCGTCAGGCGCCAGAAGACGCTGGAGCACCCAATGATCGATCTCGCCCTTTTCCGCATCCCCGCTTTCGCCGCTTCACTGCTGGTCAATCTCGCCGGTGTCTTCTTCATCTTCGGAATTTTTCTCTTCCAGAACCTCTTCTTCCAGCTCGTCGTCGGCCTGACGCCGCTCGAAGCCGCGCTCTGGTCGATACCCTCCTCATTGGTTTTCACCATCATGTCCTTCCAGGCCTGGCGCGTGACGAACCGGTTCGGTCCCGTCCGCACCGTGCTGGCTGGTCTCTTGGTGAACGCGCTCGGCACCGGCCTGATGGCGATCGCCGCGTGGCATTCCAGCCTCGTCGGTGTCCTCGCATCCAGCATGATCATGGGCATCGGCTTCGTGCACGTGATTCTGACAACCACGGGTCTGATCGTCGGCACCGCGCCGCCGGAACGGGCAGGCTCCGCCTCGGCCATCTCGGAGACCAGCGCGGAATTTGGCGGCGCGCTCGGTGTGGCAATTCTCGGCAGCTTGGCGACGGTCTTCTACCGCTTCGGCATGGCCAAAGCAGACCTGAACGGCCTTGCCCCAACCGACGCCGCAGCCGTCACCACGACGCTCGGCAGCGCCATCGACATCGCCCGCAAGACCGGCAACGAGGCCGCTCCATGGCTCGCCACGGCCCGCGACAGCTATGCCGGTGGCTTCGCAATTTGTTGTCTCCTCGCCTGTGTCACCCTCCTGGCGCTCGCCGCGATTGCCCAACGAGTTTACGCCCGCGCCCACATTGACGAGAGCCGCATGGGTCAGCACTAAAGAGATCTTTCACTGAAGCTTTCCGGGCTTCTTCGTATCGGGAAAGCTCTAGCTCCCTGTCCTGGGAAATTCGAGACGCCCGACCGCTGCGCACTTTTGCTGGAATTGCTTTAGACCTGCAGCGAAGCGCGCAAGCGAGCGACATCCGCCAGATCGGACCGGAAGACGGCAAGGCTGCGCACCTTTAGCGCCTCGTCCGGCATGCGCAGAATGGCAGCCGGGTGCGTGGTCACGAACAGGATCATCCCGTCTCGCATCGGGATAGGCATGCCGCGCACCTCGGCAATGGGTTTTGCCTCTCCCGTAAGCGCCAGATAGGCCGTCGCGCCCAGCGCCACCACGACCTTTGGCTTCACGACGTCCAATTCCTTCGCCAGCCACCAGCGGCAATGCGCCACCTCGCCGGCCTCGGGCCGCATGTGGATCCGGCGCTTGCCACGCCGCTCATGTTTGAAATGCTTCACTGCATTGGTCACGTAGACCTCGTCACGGTCGATCCCGGCCATGGAAATGGCCTCGTCGAAGACCCGGCCAGCGGGGCCCACGAATGGCCGCCCAGCCAGGTCTTCCGTGTCGCCCGGCTGCTCACCGACAAACATCACCTCGGCATTCTCTGCTCCCTCGCCGAATACCGTCTGGGTCGCATGGCAATGCAGTGGACAAAGCGTGCAACCTGCCGCTTCACGGCGCAGCGTTTCGAGCGGCGTCAACGGCTCACGCCCCTCGTCTGCATCCTGCGCTCGCCAGGCCTCCTGCAAGCGCTCATGAAAGGCTGGCGGTTGGCTTGCCGCGCGGGCCGCCATCTCCGCCACTCGGCGCTCGGCTCCCGCGATCAGCCCCGGGATAAGCGCCGCCTCCGGCATGTTCTTCCAGTATTTCTTCGGCATCTCCGATTGCATCGCCCGGATTTTCACCCGCGCCGGATTGAAGATGTTGGCGAAATAAGTCTGCCAGAGCCCATCCGTCTCGTCCTCTGCAACAGGCCTCTCCGCCGGCTCTGTCGAGACCTGCAGCACTTCCCCGTCCCAGGCCGCAGCGCCCTTCGGCGTTGCGATCAGCCAATCCATGTCGGTGAAGCGACGCTGGAAGAAGCCGGCCGTGCGCGCAACGATGAAATGATCAGGCTCGAACCAGGCGACGAAGCGACGCCGTCCCGTCTGCATAGCCGGCACCTCGCGAAAGCGCACAAAGGCCTTCATCTTGTGACTGTCTCGCCTGACATTCTTGATCATCGCCCGCAACAGGCTGACATCGGGATCCGAAGTCACCTCCAGCAGCGCGCGCTCTTTCTCGATCCGCCAGAGCAACCGGTAGAGAAGTCCGAAACGCGCGGGATCGCTGTGGCATATCGCGGCCTCGGCAGCCTCCAGAAACCCCTTCGGCACAGAAAAGACGGCGGCAGCGCCTGCATAGCTTTCGACGGAGGCATTCAACCCGAACAGGTCCCCTCCGCCATCCGCTGATTGCCAGAGAACATCCTGCGGCGGAACACCTCCGGCAAGAAGCGCCCGCGCGGCACTACGCCACTCGGCGAAATCCCCCCGCCCTTTCAGCATCACTTGGCGCATCAGAACAGCTGCAACTGTTCCGGCGGCGGCGCAAAGGCCGCCCTCAGATCCGAGCGATCGAGGCTCTGATGCGGTGACCACCCCTCCGCCGTGATGAACGAGCGCACCTTCTTGAGCGATACGCCCAGCCGCGCAAGATCCTCAAGCCGCACCGTGCGATGACGCCGCGCCGAGATCAGCGCATTGACGGTCTTGGTGCCGAAGCCCGGCACGCGCAGCAAGGTTTCCTTGTCCGCCTTGTTCACATCAACCGGAAAACGGTCGCGATTGCCAAGCGCCCAGGCGAGCTTCGGGTCAAGCTCGAGATCGAGCATGCCGCCATGCCCAACCGACGAAATCTCTTCGACGGAAAAACCGTAGAAGCGATAAAGCCAGTCGGCCTGGTAGAGCCTGTGCTCGCGCATCAGCGGCGGCTTGATCAGCGGCAGGTTCTTCGAACTGTCCGGGATCGGGCTGAAGGCCGAATAATAGACGCGCTTCAGACCGTAGGAGCTGTAGAGCCGCGCACTCGACCCGAGGATCGTCGCGTCATTCGCCCCGTCGGCGCCCACGATCATCTGCGTGCTCTGCCCGCCAGGCACGAAGGTCTTGCGCTTACCCGTCATGGTCGGCTCACGCGCCTCCTCGATCTTCAACCTGAGATCCGCCATCGACCGACGGATATTCACCGGCCGCTTCTCGGGCGCATAACGCTCCAGGCCGTGATCGGTGGGCAGCTCGATATTGATCGACAGACGGTCGGCATAAAGGCCCGCCTCTTCCACAAGATGGGCAGACGCCTCCGGGATGGTTTTGAGATGGATATAGCCGCGAAAGCCGTGCTTGACGCGCAGATCCCGGGCGATCTTCACCATCTCTGCCATCGTATCGTCAGAGGAGCGGATGATGCCGGAAGACAGGAACAGGCCTTCGATGTAGTTGCGCCTATAGAACTCGATCGTCAGCCACACGACCTCATCCGGCGTGAACCGCGCCCGCTCCACATTGCTGGACGAGCGATTGATGCAATAGGCACAGTCATAGATGCAGAAATTGGTGAGCAGGATCTTCAACAGCGAGATGCAGCGACCGTCGGGCGCATAGGCATGGCAGATGCCCGAGCCTTCCGTGGACCCGAGCCCCCCACTTGTCTTCGAATCCCGCTTTGTCGTTCCGCTCGAGGCGCAGGACGCATCATACTTGGCCGCATCAGAGAGAATGGCCAGTCGATCTTTCAGCGATTTCTTCATAATCATGTTCACTATATGTTCTTGTGACAATCGTCAACAATCCAGACTGCGACAAACCGTCTGGCGGCAACGCCTCTCAAAATTATGTCTGCCATTTCATATAATTACACCGGTCTCCCCAAGGGGATGAAGAGACACGGGCATCCCTGTCCGAAAACTCTGGAAATTTCCGAAAGCATTCTGCTATAGTGTTTGCAACCTGATTTGTGACACGGTTCCGCAGCTTTGCTTCGGAACCTGTTTTCTTTTGTGCCCGCGCCTGCGGCCAAAGAGACGAAGGAAGAAGACATGGTAGAAAAGGTACCGATGACGCAGAACGGCTTTGCCAAGCTCAGCGAAGAGCTGCGCTGGCGCCAGCAGGAAGAGCGTCCGCGCATCATCGAGGCGATCGCCGAGGCGCGCGCCCATGGCGACCTCTCGGAAAATGCCGAATATCACGCCGCCAAGGAAGCCCAGAGCCATAACGAAGGCCGCGTCGGCGAGCTGGAAGACCTGATCGCCCGCGCCGAAGTCATCGACCTCACCAAGATGTCCGGCTCGAAGATCAAGTTCGGCGCCACCGTGAAGCTGGTCGACGAGGACACCGACGAGGAAAAGACCTACCAGATCGTCGGCGACCAGGAAGCCGACGTGAAGGCCGGCCGCATCTCTATTTCGTCCCCGATCGCCCGCGCCCTGATCGGCAAGGAAGTCGGCGACAACATCGAAGTGGTGGCTCCCGGCGGCTCCAAGGCCTACGAAATCCTTGCGGTCAACTGGGGTTGATGGGCGAAACTCCCTGATGGCGAAAAGCGAGACGACATACGTGGATCCCGCCGGGGTCCACGTGATCGCGCCGAATTTCAAGATACGTCTGTCCGGCGTCACCTCGACGATCATCCAGCTCGTACCGGTCCAGAACCGGCTCGGCCAGAAAGTCGCCGTGCTGGGTCCGGGGCTTCCGGGTCATCTGCCTCATCTGCGGTATCGGGATCTCTGGAAGCTGTGGAAGCGTCCGGCGGGTGCTGCCCATCGCGTCTGGCACGCCCGCCGCAACATCGAGATGTTGCCAGGCATCATCATGCGCGACGTCATGCGCATGCCCTTGAAGCTCGTCTTCACCTCCGCCTCGCAGCGCAAGCATTCCGGTTGGACGAAATTTCTGATCCGCCAGATGGACGCGGTGATCGCAACCAGCGCCAAGACGTCGGCCTATCTCGAAGTGCCGAACACGGTGATCATGCACGGCATCGACTGCGAAAAGTTCAAGCCGGCCGAAGACAAGGCCGCGGCCAAGCGCGCCTGCGGCCTTGATCCAGAGCAACGTTATATCGGCTGTTTCGGCCGCGTTCGTCACCAGAAGGGCACCGATCTCTTCGTCGACACGATGATCGCAGTATTGCCCCAGCATCCCGGCTGGGCCGCGATCGTCGCCGGCCGCGCCACCCCACAGCACCACGCTTTCGAGGAAGAACTCAAGGCAAGAGTGACGACCGCCGGCCTCGCCGACCGCATTCTCTTCGTCGGCGAACACAAGAACATCGCCGACTGGTACCGCACCCTCGACCTTTTCATCGCCCCACAACGCTGGGAAGGCTTCGGCCTGACCCCGCTGGAGGCCATGGCAACCGGCGTGCCGGTGGTGGCGACAGATGTGGGGGCGTTTGCGGAGTTGATTGCTGCGGGAGAAAGCACGGCGGGCCGGGTCATTGCACGGGATGATCTGCCCGCGATGCTGAAGGCAACGACTGACATGATGTCTGGTGCAACCGGTCCCGTGATCGCCGAAGACTGCCGTAACCACGTCTTCGAGAACTTCCGCATCGAAACCGAAGCTTCCAGACTGGGGGCACTATACGGGCGCCCGGACTAAGCTGCTTTGCCTTGGAGTCCGCGCGTGCTCCAAGGCTCCTTGCCGCCGGACTTAGGCTCGCGTCATTACCCCTCTATCGAATAGCCCGATATAGGCGGAGGCGACCGCCTCCTCGGAGAACTGCCCAATTAGCGTTGCATGCCCCCCCTCGCCCATCGCGGAAGCCAGAGCCGGTTGATCGAGCAGGGCTCGGATCGCAGTCGCGAAGCCATCGACACTGCCGATATCGACGAGAAGTCCGTTTTCTCCGTCTCGCATGAACCAACTCGGCCCCTCCGAACGCGAAGACACGACAGGCTTGCGCTGCGCCCAGGCTTCGAGGATCACGTTGCCCAACGGCTCGTGGCTCGACGGCATGACGAACACGTCGCAGGCCGCCACATAGGGTCGCGTATCCTTCTGCCAGCCGAGAAAACGCACGCGCCCGGTCATCCCGAGGTCCGCAGCAAGGCGCTTCAGACTGTCCGCCTCTTCGCCATCGCCGGCCAGCCAGAGATGAACCTCCGGCGAAAGCCGCGACACGGCCTCGATCAAGGTATGAAATCCCTTG
Source organism: Rhizobium glycinendophyticum (assembly GCF_006443685.1). Lineage (NCBI taxonomy): Bacteria > Pseudomonadati > Pseudomonadota > Alphaproteobacteria > Hyphomicrobiales > Rhizobiaceae > Peteryoungia > Peteryoungia glycinendophytica. Next base: position 2,544,308 of record NZ_VFYP01000001.1, read on the forward strand.
CGCCGAACGAACCGCCCCATGCTCATCACGACCGGCACATCTTCAGGCGTCGACACCGTTGCCCGATCAATCGGGGAAACGATTTCCGTATCGGTGAAATTGGAGATGACTTCCACGCCGCGCGTCCAGCCGAGCTTGCGGACATGGTCGCCGATAGCAGGCGTATTGCATACCAGAATGTCGGTATTCTTGAAGTAGGAGAGGTTGGTCGGAAAGTCGCCGAGTCGCGAGAGCTTCACGCAGCCTTTGTAGGCAGGCATCAAGCGGCTCGCCCGCGTCGCCCACGACATGAGCCCGTCCGGCTTCTGGCGCTCCGCCATCATCCTGACGCGGATCGGCAGCAGGAGTCGATCAGGCGACAGATTGCGAAAATTGCTCTCAATGATCTCGCAGGCGTTCTCGATGTCCTTGCGCCAGAGCCGGTCCGGTCGGATGACCGCCGTCTGCTCCACACCCCGTTTGGCAAGTGCGTTGACAAGATGGACGAAGAAGCGCTCGGCGCCGCCGTCCTTGCCAAAATGATAGTGGAAGACCTTCATTTTCTGCTCCGGCGCTCCATGTCGTCCACGTTGGGCCGCTTGGCAAGCGCATGTCGTTGATAGATTTTGGCCTGCGTCAGGAACGCATAAACGGCACCCGTCGCCGCCTCAATGAAGCCCGGCGCACCGCAGCGCCATAGTCCATTGCGGAAATAGAGCCTGAGAAAATAAAGGACGGGCGAGAACACCAGCTTTGAGACCTTCGCCTTTTTCCCCTCGGCAACTTGCTGGTCGGCCTTCAAGGTAGAATACTTGTTTTCCTTGAGGATCTGCTCGTCGATGATCAACGGGCGGTAATGCAGCAGGCTGCCGACGGCAGAGCTTTCCACTCGCCCCTCCGCGACCAGCCCCTCATGAACGCGCTGGGCAAGGTCATAGCTTCCACAGCCCTTTCGGATCAAACGGAGATTTTTGCGTTCCCGTACATGCGCAGGGGTATAGCCATAGCCGATGAGATAAGGGCGCCGCGCAACCCGCCAGCCGACGACGTCGTTGGGGGCAGCAAGGAGCCGGGGCAGTTCCGCCCTCAGGGCCTCGTCCAGGCGCTCGTCGGCATCGATGTTGAAGCACCAAGCCTGCGTGCATTGCTCGAGCGCAAACTGCTTCTGTCCGGCATAGCCTCGCCAGGGTTCGTAGAAGAAGCGGATCGGAAAACCGCGATCAACATAGGACTGAACGAGCGACGCTGTCCCGTCAGTCGAACCGGAATCAACGACAACGATCTCCGCAAAGCCCTCAAGGCTCTCGATGCAATGGCCGAGATAGGCCTCTTCGTTGAGGCAGATGATATAGGCGGAGGCCGAAAGCAGCATGCAATTTACTCAGTTTCGCATGCCTCACTTTCTAACCCGTGAGACTGCCGGCGCAAGCCCCGCCAAGAACGACCTGAGCATTTGCCAGTGGAAGTTGGGCACGGATAGCTAGACTGCGCTCAATTTTGGGAATACCAAAAAAAGTCATATCAACAAGGGGGGCGAAATTGGGGATTGGAACACGCAAACTTGTGCGGCGGATCACGAAGCAGTTATCGCCTACCGCTTACTGCCGGTATGTTAATTTCATCCTGGCCCTTAAAGGCAGAAAAATTCGCCTCCACCCGATGGAGGCGGGATACTACAAGGTCACTGACGGTCCCGACCACCTCGCCATCTGCCGGCGGGAAAGACATGTGCGATCCAAGAATGGAATAGATCACGGGATAGCCGCCCTGGCCGCCGTCTATCATCTTGACAAGATCGGCTTATCGGCAGGCGATCTGTTGATTGATTGCGGTGCCAACATCGGCGAACTCGGTGTTTGGGCGAAGGGACGCGGCGCATCCTACATCGCGTTTGAACCGGAAACGCTTGAGGCCGATTGCTGTGATCAAAATGCCTTTGGCGGGGACACCCGGACCAACAGGATGGCGCTGTGGCATGAAGAAGGGGAACTCACCTTCTACAGCAAGCCAGAATCTGCCGACAGCTCCGTTTTCGAAATCAAGAAATACAACACAACCAAAACTGTTCCCGCCAGGAGACTGGACGCAGTAGTAGGTGACCTAGACCGCTACGGAACCATCGTTCTGAAGGTCGAGGCTGAGGGCGCCGAGCCGGAGGTCCTGGAAGGCGCGACCGGCATACTGCCACAGGTTCAGTATGTGACGGTTGATTGCGGCTACGAGCGAGGTGTTCAGCAAAGTCACACGTTTATCGAGGTCAACGCGACACTTACCAGATGCGGATTCCGGCCGAAGCTGGCAAATTTTCAGGACCGCACGACGATCCTCTATGAAAATTTGGCACTCACTCACAAAATTGCCTCAACAGCAGCAGCCTGATCCTCGAACCGACCCTTGCGCATGAACACCAGCCATCGAGCCAGCGGCGCGCGATCGGGAACGCCGATACCGCGTTAGGCTTCCTCAGTTATTCTTCACGGCAACCGCTTTGAGGATGAATCCCGACGTGAACGCCGCATCTCGTCGACCGCCACCCAGCAGACGGGCGAGGGGATAGATAAGAGCGATCGATAAGGCGAATAGATAAGCCAGTCTCCTTTTTTCACCTCCCTTAAGCCATGCCAGTCTAAGACACAGCAACAGAACTGTTTCAACGATGCTCGTCCGAGCACCGAGCGTGTCGATACGGAAATCCTTGAACAGTTCTTGCAGCCCAAACTGTGTGTAACGGAAATGGTCGTAAGGCGCATCGTGCGTTGGAAACAGGTACGGTGTTGACAGAAGGAGGCGCCCGCCGGGCTTCAGTATGCGGCGAAGATGATGCGCTGCCTGAAAGGGATCCTTCACGTGCTCCAACACTTCCATGCATAACACATGGTCGAAATGCCCATCGGGCAGCACGCTTTGAGTAATATCGTCCACAACATCGGGGCGGCGTGACTCATCGATATCAGAGCTGACTATTTCGACAGAGGCATCCCTTAGCTTAGCGGAAAGAATAGCCGCGAAAGACCCGCCGGCCCCGACATTTAGAACGCGATCCCCAGACTTGATACCTGTGGCGAATTCGGCGATCGCCTTTTCGATGTCTCGTCTCGAAATCTTCTTGGCAATGTATTTAATAGAACTCAATTGCGTTCCCTTTGACATAGGCTCCACTACGTTAAGGAGTGTGGTCCGACGAGGCCATCAAGATGGACCGGCGTCTCATCCTTCACCGACCGGATGGTGAGCATGGTTCGCACAGTATCCACATTTCTTGCCGAGGTCAGACTTTCGATGACGAAGGTTTGGAACTCTGCCAAATTCTTCGCCACGCAATAGAGCAAGAAGTCCGACTCGCCTGAAATCATCCAGGCTTCTCGGACGATTGACCAAGTCTGTAGCAATTCTGAAAATCGCTTTAGTTCGATTTCGGACTGGTGTGTTAGGCCAACGCTGCAGAAGGCCGAGAGACTGTATCCGAGCGCATTTGCGTCAAGTATAGCACGATACTTTTTGATATATCCGGCGTCTTCGAGCTTCCGCACTCGGCGCAGGCAAGGTGGGGCGGATATGCCAACCCGCTCAGCGAGCTCGACGTTCGTCATCCTGCCGTCAGCCTGAAGCTCACGCAGGATTTTCATGTCTATAGCATCGAGTTCGAATTGTGCCGACCTCATTGCACCGGCCTCAGTGCGCCTTGGCATTGGAAATTCGTCATGTCTAGAACAATTTCCTCATGAAACCACGCGCCACCAGTTGCGCGGGGCCTTCATAAACAGTGGTGGCTGAGGATGTGAAGTTCAGCACGTCATCCTTTTCCAGATGCTCCAGTATACGCCGATACTCCTGCGCGCCGTTAAAATATTGCCCGTCCGACACCGCCTCCGCAACCCGCTCTTTTACGTCCGCAAAAAACTTGAAGTGAAGCAGCACGCCGGAAATAGGTCCAAAATTTTCTCCGTAAGGAAGAGGCTGGTGGATGCTTGACCCAAGGGAACTATCCTTGCTCCAGAAGAGCAAAGGATACTTCATCAATTCCGCCTCACTTCGGAACATGCGCTCCCGAGGCCCGCCTCGCAGGCTCATAAAGCGCTTTTTGACCGACAGTTTATATCCAAAAGCGTCGAACGCGTCGGCGACTTCCCACGGCATCGAATCGCCGCAGTTGGCAGCATGGACATAATCTAGCCCCCCTCTGGGGTAAAGGTCGAGCATAGGCGCAGGCATCTTGACGTTGCCTTCACCAGTCAAAACCTGGATCAGTGCCAGCAAAGGTTGTGTGTCGCACTGGTCAAAAACCAGGAATTCATCGGCATCCACATTCAGGTACCAACGATCATGACCGTAGAGATGCAGCAACATCTCCCGCCAGATCCGCCCCCTCTTCGCCTCCTTGTAACGCACTGTTGACGTCCAAAGGTCAGTGTCGACTTGCGCGGCCAGCCACTCCCGGGACCCGTCACTCGATTGGTCATCAACGACGATAAATCGAGTGACGCCGAGCGATCGGTAATGCCGAAAGAAGGCCGGCAAAAGTGCAAGATCGTTGTGGCACAGAAAAATTAGAGGCAGATCCGCTGTCGACAGAGGTCGAAACGCATGAGGCGTCAATAGAGACAATGGAACACGCGTGGTGCCTCTTTGCCGGCGCTTTAGAACCTTCCAGCTTTCATATCGAGCGATCAGCCTGCGCAATCGCCCTGCCCGCAACTTCTCGAAATCCTCAGGATTCGAAAAAGGATATGAAAGGACGGTCGTACGCAATCTGGAACCTCTGCCTGACGAGAACTAGTTCGTTCGCCAGTCCTTGCTTCTATATAATGTGAAGAAACGCAAGCAAGGGATGCCACCCGGAACCGCAAGCCGCCCCTTTATAACAGCTTTCTTCCCTTTTTGACGCCCTCTTGTCCGCAGCCTCCCCCAAATACCCCCAATCCCCCTGTTGCTAATGCAAATGCCGGCCTTGAATTGCGGCGCGCTTCAATCCTAAATGGGCCGACCATTGCGGGGAACCCTGCGCCTGCCCATCTTTGAGGCCTGCACGCCCCCGCTCCGCGACCTGAAAGGAATTGAGATGACCGCCCGCCACACCAAGGTGCTGATCATCGGCTCCGGCCCCGCCGGATACACAGCTGCCATTTATGCCGCACGCGCCATGCTGAAGCCGGTCCTGATTGCCGGCATGGAACAGGGTGGCCAGTTGATGATCACCACCGACGTGGAGAATTATCCGGGCTTTGCCGATCCTATCCAGGGGCCCTGGCTGATGGAGCAGATGCTCAACCAGGCGATCCATGTCGGGACCGAGATCGTCAGCGACCTCGTGACCGAAGTCGACACGCTCAACCGCCCCTTCACGGTCAAGACCGACAGTGGCCAGGTCTGGACATCCGATACGCTGATCATCTGCACGGGTGCCAAGGCCAAGTGGCTCGGTATCGAAAGTGAGCAACATTTTCAGGGCTTTGGCGTCTCGGCTTGCGCCACTTGCGATGGCTTCTTCTATCGCAACAAGGACGTGATTGTCGTCGGCGGCGGCAATTCGGCTGTCGAGGAAGCGCTTTATCTGTCGCATATCTGCAAGTCGGTGACCGTCGTACATCGCCGTGACAGTTTCCGCTCGGAAAAAATCCTGCAGGAGCGCCTGTTCGCCAAAGAGAACATCCGCGTTCTGTGGAACACCACCGTCGAAGAGATCACCGGCGCCCCGGCCAAGCCGCCGATGCCGCCCTCTGTTTCGGGTGTGAAGCTCAAGGATCAACTGACCGGCGCCATCACGGACATGCCGATCGACGGTGTATTCGTCGCCATCGGCCATGCCCCGGCTGTCGAACTGTTCAAGGGAAAGCTGAAGCTCAAGTCCAACGGCTATCTGTGGACTGCACCTGATTCGACGGCAACCGACGTGCCGGGCATTTTTGCCGCCGGTGACGTCACAGACGACGTCTACCGCCAGGCGATCACGGCCGCCGGCATGGGCTGCATGGCAGCGCTCGAGGCAGAGCGTTACCTGACGGCCCTGTCCATTCCCACTCAGCAAGCGGCGGAGTAGAGGCCATGAGAGGGGGCGGCATGCCGCTGGACTGGGACAAACTGCGCATTTTCCACTCTGCTGCGGAAGCGGGCTCCTTCACCCATGCCGCCGACAAGCTGCATCTGTCCCAGTCGGCGATCAGCCGCCAGGTCTCGTCGCTGGAACAGGATATCGGCGTCAAGCTCTTCCACCGTCATGCCCGCGGCCTGATCCTCACCGAACAGGGCGAACTGCTCTATCGCACGGCCCACGACGTTCTTTTGAAGCTGCAGACCGTGAAGATGCAGCTGACCGAAACGACGGAAAAGCCCTCCGGCAAGCTGCGCGTGACGACCACGGTTGGTCTCGGACAGGGCTGGCTCACAGATAAAGTGCAGGAATTCCTGCAGCTCTATCCGGAAATGTCGATCCAGCTCATCCTCGACAACGAGGAACTGGACGTCAACATGCGCCATGCCGACTGCGCCATTCGCCTGCGCCAGCCGCAACAGTCGGATCTCATCCAGCGCAAGCTCTTCACCGTGCACATGCACGTCTATGCGGCGCCCTCCTACATCAATCGCTATGGCGAGCCGCAGTCGATCGAGGATCTTGACAATCACAAGATCATCTCGTTCGGCGAACCCGCACCCAACTACCTGCTCGACGTCAACTGGCTGGAAACGGCAGGCCGTTCTTCTGACAATGCCAGAATGCCGCACCTGCAGATCAACAGCCAAACTTCGATCAAGCGAGCCTGCTTGCTAGGCATCGGGATCGCCATGCTGCCGGACTATATCGTCGGCCGTGATCCGGGACTTTTACAGCTCGCCATCCCGGCAGACATCCCGTCCTTCGATACCTATTTTTGCTACCCCGACGAGATCAAGAACGCAGCAAAGCTCAAGGCATTCAGAGATTTCATCGTCGCAAAGGCTCGAAACTGGAACTTCTGAGGCCTGCCGCCTCAATGAAATAGTATGCCTCGCGCACCGACCTGCGCTCACCGCATGCCTGACATGCATAAAAAAGCATTGTTCACTGCACAAAAAACCACCATATCGCACACAGCTGATGCACATGGTGGCTTTTTCCTCCCAGTTCCACCGCAGCAGCTGTTCCCCTCTGGAGGTTTTAACCTTCACAATTTAAAGGGCCCTGGTTTTCCAGTGGCCCTCTTTTTTTGCCGTTGGGCCGGAACAAAATCGACCCTGCGGCATTGGGGGCGTAAGGCGGAACTATCGCCGCGTCCCGATAAATGGAGCGCGCGTCGAGCCTCCGCCCCTGTCGATAAGCCGAGTTTACTGGAGGGGTCATGTACCTAGAGGACGTGATGAAGGCGCTGGCGCATCCTGCGCGCATGGAAATGTTGATTTGGCTGAAAGAACCCAACCAATATTTTGGTGTTCCAAAGGATGAGGCTGGAGAAGGCATCAGCGCCGGGCAGTTTGAACGCTCAGGGCTGTCGCAGTCTGCCGTCTCGGCGCATCTGGCGACCTTGCAGCGGGCAGGCCTAATCAGCTCCAAACGCGTTGGCCAGCGGGTCTTGTATCGGCGCGAGGAAGACACCATCAAGGAATTTATCAAGACCTTGAACGGAATGCTCTGACCACCCACATGCCTGGTCCCCGGCGACCAATCCTCCCCCGCCGGAAACGCTCAAGAGGTTTCATGTCCAAGCTCTTTGAACCGACGACCGTCGGCCGTATTTCCGTGGCGAACCGAGTTGCCATGGCCCCCCTCACGCGCAACCGTTCGCCGGGTGCCGTTCCCAATGACCTCAACGTCGAATACTACCGCCAGCGGGCCGGTGCCGGCCTCATTGTCAGCGAAGGCACGGCCATCAGCCACCAGGGCCAGGGTTATGCGGATGTGCCAGGCCTCTATCTGCCGGAAGCGATTGAAGGCTGGAAGAAGGTGACCGCTGCGGTTCATGCCGCCGGCGGCAAGATCGTGACGCAGCTCTGGCATGTGGGCCGCATTTCGCACACGTCGCTTCAGCCGAATGGCGGCAAGCCAGTGGCACCGTCTGCCATAGCGGCGAAGTCCAAGACCTATATCCTGAATGCCGACGGCTCCGGCGCCTTTGCCGAAACATCTGAGCCGCGCGCTCTGGAACTCTCGGAAATCCCGGGCTTGATCGAAGATTACCGCAAGGCGGCGCGTGCCGCGATCGAGGCTGGATTTGACGGTGTCGAGATCCATGCGGCCAACGGCTATCTGCTCGAGCAGTTCATGCGCTCGAACAGCAACCAACGCAGCGATGCCTATGGTGGCTCGATCGAAAACCGCATTCGTCTGACGATCGAAGTCGTGGACGCGATTGTCAAGGAGATCGGCGCCGACCGCACCGGCATCCGCATTTCCCCGACGACGCCGGCCAACGACGTCTCGGATCCCGATCCGGCTGCCGTCTACACGGCTTTGGTGGAAAAGCTCGCAGGCTTCGATCTCGCCTTCATCCATGTCATCGAAGGGGCCACGGGCGGCCCGCGCGATGTCCTGCCCTTCGACTGGAAGGCACTGAAAGCTGCCTACCGCGAAAAGGGCGGCAAAGGCACCTGGATGGTCAACAATGGTTATGACAGGGCTGCCGCCATGGAAGCGGTCGACAGCGGCTATGCCGATGTCGTCGCCTTCGGACGCCCCTTCATCGCCAATCCGGACCTTGTCCGCCGACTGAAGGAAGATGCAGCCTGGAACGAGCTGGAGACGGCAACGCTCTATGGCGGCGGGGCTCAGGGCTACACGACCTATCCGGCGCTCGCCTGATTCCAACCCGATACGCAAATTTGGCCCTCGCATTCAATGCGAGGGCCTTCGTTTTTGCCGACCTCACGCGCGCGAAAACCGGGCCTTGGCAATACCCATGGCCACATCGGCCATGATCAGCCCATTGAGCGGATGCAGCGCCCCGATCATGGGAAAGCGGCTTCCCAGGCCCGCCAACGTCACCTGCGCGAGGTAGACGGCCGTGAGGATCCCGGCATCCCGGCGAAAGCGGCGAAGGCCGGGAATGGCGAGCGCCAGCCCCAGCATGCCGAGCACAGGAACCGACAGCAGCCCACCGGACAAGCCATGCAGTCCCCAGGCGTCGGCCGCGCCGAAGATCGACATGCCCGCCAGCAGGAACTGACCGGCAATGCCGACCAGCGACAGGACTGCGAAGCCGGAGAAAAGGCCGAAGGAGAGCCAGCGCCCCTGCTCGCGCACGATTCCGGCCGTCATACTGCACCGCCCGATATCATGAACTGCACTCCCGCAGGCTTGGCACTCGAAGCAGGAAGGCAGCCGAGGCTTGCAAGCGTCGTTTTCACCGCTTCGTCGAGCGGCGTGTGCGGCTCGGTGCCGAGACGTTCCACCAGCAGCTTGTTGTCGAGCCGGATCGTGCGCTTCCACAGGTAACGCATCTCATGCAGTTCCCGCAACAGCGGCACGAAGGGCCGTGCAAGCCCTGCGAGGAACCAGGGGAAGGACCAGACGCGGATCGACGGATTGCCGACCGCCCGGCCGATCGCCTTTGCCATCTGCGTGCCATCGTCATCGAAGAAACCATCCATGTGAAAGCGGGCAAAGGCAGGCAACTGGTCCGCCTTGTCGAGAAGCTGCATGAAAGTCTCGGCCACATCCGGCAGATAGGCCCAGGCATGGCCGACACTCTTCCGCCCCGGGTTGACGACGAAACGCACCGATTTTCCCGGCATTACCAGCCCCTGGGCAAACCAGTTGTTGCCGGCGTCAGGTCCGAAGAAGTCACCTGCCCGCACCAGGATAACCTGTATGCCCTCTTCAGATGCCCGTTCCAGCCGTCGCTCCAGTTCCACCCGGATGCCACCCTTGACGCTGACCGGTATCTGCGGGCTGTCTTCGGAAAGAAGCGGATACGCGTCCGGCCCGTAATTGTAGACCGTGCCCGGCATCAGGATGCGCGCACCAACGGCACGGGCAGCGGCGATGGTATTGTCGATCATCGGCAGCACCAGTTGCCCCCAATTGCGATAGCCGGGCGGATTGACGCCATGCACGATCAGGCCGACGCCCTCTGCGGCCCGCAACACGTCATCGGCATTCATGGCGTCCCCCTTCACCCACTCATAAGCGGGCCGCGCCACCATCTGGGCGGTCGGGTTGCGGTGCATGGCCCGTACCTTGTATCCGCGCGCCACCAAAGCTTCAGCAAGCGCGCCGCCAACACCGCCGGTGGCACCCAGAACAAGAGCCACGGGGGGGCGGGCAATGGCATTCATCTGCGTCATGTCGGTCTCCTTCGGATCTGGACTATGGAGAAGATGCCATGCGACGGGGCTATTCGAAATTGCCAAACAACTTCGATCTGATATACGCAAATGTATGGCAATCGATCACATCAGTTGGGACCACTACCGCACCTTCCTCGCCGTGCTCGACACGGGCTCCCTGTCGGCTGCCGCCCGCAGCCTGGGCCTGACCCAACCCACGGCAGGCCGTCATATAGAGGCGCTGGAACAGGCCTTCGGCGGCCCCCTTTTCCTCCGTGGCCCGCAAGGCCTGCTCCCGACGGAGAAGGCGAGCGCCATGCATGGCCATGCGCGGTCGATGGCCGCCATGTCGGCGTCCCTCGCCCGCATCGCTTCCGGAGATATGGAAGGCGTGCGCGGCACCGTGCGCATCAGCGCCAGCGAAGTCATCGCCATCGAAGCATTGCCGAAGATTTTCGCCGAACTGCAAGACCGCCATCCGGATCTTGAGATTGAACTCTCCGCGTCCGATACGGTCGAAGACCTTTTGAACCAGGAAGCGGATATTGCGGTGCGCATGACCACACCGCAGCAGAACGCGCTTCTCAGCCGCCACATTGGCCGGCTCCCCATGGGCTTCTTCGCCCATCGGCTCTATTTGGAGCGGCATGGCCGTCCGACGGACCTAACCGGATTGTCGGACCACCGCCTGATCGGCTTTGATCGCCAGCTCGCCTATATCCGCGACATTTTGAAGGACAATCCGGTCTTGGCCGACCTGCGCTTCCGGTTCCGAGCCGACAGCAATCTCGCCCAGCTTGCGGCCATCCGCGCCGGCATTGGCATCGGCGTCTGCCAAGTCGCGCTTGGTCGCGCTGATCCCGATCTGGTGGAGGTTCTGCCGGGCAGGATCGACCTCGCCCTGGAAACCTATGTCGTGATGCATGAAAGCCTGAAAACCACGCCGCGCTACCGCGCGACTTTCGACGCTCTTGTCGCGGGGCTGTTCGAATTTGCAGGCCGACAGGGCGGTGGCGCTGCGGCCGAATCGTGACGTCAGAAACCGGTTTGCTGCAGTTCAAACGGCAACTGCATCAGACCGTGGGAGCAGACGTCTCAACGAAGGCGTCGACAACCTCGATTTCCGGCCGGTCGCCGCCATCGCTATACTCTTCTCGCCAGCGCCCGTTTTCATCTTGATAGCTGATCGTCACCGGCTCGTCGCCAACTTGCTGTTCGGCAACGACGATCCGCACGGCCTCCATCGCCTGATCATGGGTCGCGAACGCTTCCGAATAAACGCCGCCAAGCCGATAGGCCCAGCCGCCGTCATGAGGAACGATCTCGTAGATGATCTTCACCATGGCCTTCTCCTCCTCGGCTGAAGCGATTATTCCATCAAATCGGCGAGGGCGCAAATCTGTGGCGATGCCATCTTGCCAAGGGAACAGGAGCGTGTTCCACCCGTTACATGGAACAAAGGGGACCTCTTCCATGATCTCAGCGCTGAAGCAGGAAAGACTCCTGCTCATTCCGATCCTGTTGGGCATCGCCGCATGGTTTGGCGAGCATGCGCTGCTGGAGCACGGGCAGGTCGCTTCGCTGGTCGGTGCCGCAATCCTGATCGCGGCCATTGTCGTCGGGTCGATGCGGGTTGCCCATCACGCCGAGGTTCTGGCGCACAAGGTTGGCGACCCCTATGGCACGATGATCCTCACCCTCTCCGCTGTCGCGGTAGAGGTGATCATCCTTACCATTATGATGAACAAGGGCGGCTCCCCGACGCTCGTGCGTGACACCATTTACTCGGCCGTCATGCTGGATATTAACGGTATCCTGGGTCTCGCCGCCCTGATTGGTGGCCTGAAACACGGCGAACAACCCTATAACGACGACAGCGGCAAGACCTATGGCGTCATGATCCTAACCGCCATGGGCATTTCCATGGTCGTCCCGGAATTCATTCCCACCGATCGCTGGCAATATTATTCCGTCTTCACGATCTTTGCCATGCTGGCCCTTTACGGCCTCTTCCTGCGCATGCAGGTCGGCACCCACAGCTACTTCTTCTCCTACAGCTATCCGAACCGGGCCGCCGAAAAGCAGACCAAGCCCAAGCCCGCCACGGCTGGCCAAGGCAAACGCCGCGGGCAGGGTCCCGCCAACGCCATTCCTAATCCCGGACGTGCAAAAACTGTCGAACGGGCGGAACCCTCCGCACTATGGTCGATCGGCGTCATCCTCTTCGGCGTCGTGCTGATCGGCATTCTTGCCGAGGTCATGTCGGTGCTGATGGACGCGGGCCTGGAAGGCACGGGCGCACCGGTCGCCCTCACCGCCATTCTTGTTGCCGCGATTTCGGCAGCTCCCGAGATTCTCACCGCTTTGAGGGCCGCCTTGCGCAACCGGATGCAGGCAACCATCAACATCGCCATGGGCGCCTCCCTCTCGACCGTCATTTTGACGGTCCCTGTGATGGAAGGCATCGCTCTCTACACTGGCCAGCCTTTTGTCATGGCCATGACACCGGTTCAGACGACAATGGTTGCCATTACGCTGATCGCCGCTGCCATCAACCTGAACGACGGCGAGACCAATGCCATCGAAGGCATGACCCATTTCGTCCTCTTCGCCACCTTCATCATGCTCGCCTTCCTCGGCCTGTGATTCGCTGGGTGCAACGCACGCGGTCTTCACGCCGAGGTGACGTCTTGACCGGAACTTTTGTGGAAAGTTCCCGTTCACCCCGCACGGATCGGCCCCTTCGGCCCTTCCGCCGCATTGTCAACACGATGCGGTTGAAGATCGCCCCCCGTCGGGTTCCGGGGGCTAACGCGGGAGTCGAACGTGAAAAGATTGGACGTCATTGATGGCATGCGAGGCTACTTCCTCGTCTTTATGCTGATCAACCACATGGTGTTTGCCGGCGGCCTCTGGCTCGTCGAAATCAACCACCGCAACCTCGCCTTTGTCGAGGACGCCCAGGGATTTGTCTTCCTGTCCGGCCTGCTGACTGGCATGGTCTATGCCCGAAAGATGATGAAGGATGGCTATCACGTCGGCCGTGACCGGATCTGGTCGCGGGCGCTGGAGCTTTACCGTTACGCGATGGGCGTGGTGCTCGTCATCCTCGTGCTGCAGCTTCTACTACCGGGTGCGGTCCAGGCCTGGCAGAACTGGCTGGGAACTGTGAGCCTAAAGGATCCGACATCCTTGGCACCGGTTGCCGCCTTTCTCGTGCAGCCGACTTTCATGGATATCCTGCCGCAATACATCGCCTATATGGTCTTTGCGCCCATCGTCATCTGGTTCTGCTTGCGCGGCCAGTGGCTGGGCGTCGCGATCGCCTCCCTGCTCGTCTGGCTTGCCGCCCAGCTCGGCCTGCAGCGCATCGTGACCTATCCGCTGAATGCCTGGCTCGCCGGGGCTCCGGATCAGGAAGGTTTGCGCGTCAGCTTCAACCTGATGGGCTGGCAGATCGTTTTCTTTGCCGGCATTATCGCGGGCACCCTCACGTCGATGGGCAAGATCGAATGGCAGAAGGTCTTCGACCCCAGGCGCACCACGCTTGCCTGGACCGCACTTGCCGTCACCATCTTCTTCCTGCCGCTGCGCATCACCACTGCCCATGGCCTGATGCCGGGCTTCGTGCTGGAAAAGTTCGGCCTGATGGAAGTGCGCGCCGATTTCGGTCCAGTCTACCTGATCAACTTCGCCGCCGTCGCCTATGGCATAGCCTGGATCCTGATCGCCGGCCCGCGTCATCACAGCCCGCTGATCCAGAAGTTGGCATCAGGCCTCACCAGCCTGTTCACGCTCAACTTCCTGCAGCTGCTCGGCCGCCACTCCTTGCAGATCTATGTCTGGCACGTGTTGATCGTCTACATGGTCTATTATATCGACGGAAACACGCCGGAACTGTCGCAGCTGACCAAGACGGCGATTACCGCCGCAGCCCTCGGCGCACTCGCTTTGCCGGCGCTCTGGCGGGATCGCGAACGCCTCTTTGCCGGCACGCCGATCCTTGGCCCCTGGGTCAAGACGCCGGCCTGACGGGCAAGTCTTCAGAGGCGGGACCGAGTGTCCCGCCTTTCTTTTTATAGGCTGATGATCACTCGCGGATGAACCAAACTTGATGACGCCCGGCCTTTCGATCCGGAGCTTCGGGCCCAAATCAGCATTGAACCCCGTGTTGAAGAAATCGAGGAGATCGCGATGAACCACCTGCCCCTTCTGCTCGCCGGCACCATCTTGTCCGCAACCGTCGTCGCCCTGCCCGCGAATGCCCAGCAGGCAGGCGCACCGGCCGAGACTCAGGCCCCCAACGCCCCCGACCAGCAGCCGGCATTTCAGGGACAGACCCGCGCGCCGCAACCGGCCCAACCCGCCGACATCGAGACGGAAGTGGTGGCAGACGATCTGCCCCATCTCTGGTCGATGGAATTCCTCCCCGACGGCCGCATGCTGGTGACCGCAAAGGCCGGCGCCATGCACATTATCGGCAAGGACGGCAAGGCTGGCCCCGAAATCTCCGGGGTCCCCAAGGTATTGGCCAATGGCCAGGGCGGCCTGCTCGACGTGGCGCTTGCTCCGGACTATGAAACCTCGGGCAGGATCTTCTTCTCCTTCTCCGAACCCCGCGACGACGGCAACGGCACCTCGGTCGCTTCGGCCCATCTCGTCCCCGACGACCAGGGCGGCGGCGCTCTTGAGGACGTCGACGTCATCTTCCGCCAGATGCCGAGTTACGACGGCAACAAGCATTTCGGCTCCCGCCTCGCTTTCGGCCCAGAAGGCGAGCTCTACGTTACGGTTGGCGAACGGTCGGACCGCGAGCCCCGCGTCCAGGCCCAGGACCTGCAAAGCGGCCTCGGCAAGATCTTCCGCATCACCCAGACCGGTGAAGCCTTTGCCGGCAATCCCTTTGTCGGTGAGGACAAGGCGCAACCGGAAATCTGGTCGCTGGGCCACCGCAACCTGCAATCCGCCACGATCGACGGCCAGGGCCGCCTTTGGACGGTCGAGCATGGCCCGAGGGGCGGCGACGAGCTGAACCTGCCTCAGGCCGGCAAGAACTATGGCTGGCCGGAAGTCACCTACGGCGTGGAATACAGCGGCGCAAAGGTCGGCGATGGCGTGACCCAGATGGCCGATACCGAGCAGCCCGTCTACTATTGGGATCCCGTCATCGCCCCCTCGGGCATGACTTATTACGACGCCGACGCCATCCCCGAATGGAAAGGCGCATTTTTGGTCGGCGGCCTCGTCAGCCAGGGCGTGGTCGTCCTGCACATGGAAAACGACCGCGTGAAGCACGAGGAGCGAATAGACCTCGACGCCCGCATCCGCGACGTCAAGGTCGGCCCTGACGGCGCCGTCTACGCCGTCACCGAACAGCGCGGCGGCGGCAAGTCCACGATCGTCAAGCTGACCAAGGCTTGAGCCACGGTTCCGCCTCTGGTCGCTGCAATCAGGGGCGGAACGCCACCGGGTGATCGACGAGGGCGCGGTCGACCGTCACCAGGCTCAGGCCTTCGACGTGACATTGCGCGAGCAGAAGCCGGTCGAACGGATCGCGGGTGGGCGGCGCCGGGTCGAGCGTATGCAGGACGTGCGCAACGTCTATTCCCAAAATCTCCAACCTGCCCAATTTCAAGTTTGCCGGGATATCCGAAAGCCGCATGCCCGTATCCAACTTCCCAAGCCTGCTTTTGATGGCAATTTCCCAGAGAGTGGCCACACTGACGAAGCCAGTTACACCGCCAACCGAGAAATGCCTGCTGATATGCCGGAATTGCTGATCGAAATTCCGCCTCAGAAGGGCGAGCACGATATGAGTATCGAGCAGCAGGCGCGGCACTAGGGAAGCGGCCTCAGGAGAAAATCTTCAGGAAGCGGATCATCGAAATCATCAGCAATATACGGGACTGCATTCTCGACACCGATTGACCGAAGGTGAGCCTGCATAGCCTCCCAATCGATGCCACCTTTCTTCGGCTTCGTCTCTTCCCCGCCTGCCCCCGCATGCGGCACCAGATCCAGCACCGGCTTGCCATCCCGCGTCACGGTCACGACTTCACCCTGCTCAACCGCCCGGGCGAGCGCGTCCAGATCGCGTGTGGCTTCCTGCAGGCTGACCGTCTTCATGCAACCGAGAATACCACAGGCCCTCGCCCCCCTCAACAAGGCCGAAAACGCCGAAAGGGCCCGCCTTGCGACGAGCCCTTCCAAAAAACCGATAAACGTGACGCTTACTTCAGCGAAGCGCAGAAGCGCTGGATGCGGCTGCAGGCCTCTTCCAGCTTGGCATTCGAGGTCGCGTAGGACACGCGGAAGTTCGGGCCGAGGCCGAAGGACGAGCCGTGCACGGTGGCGACACCTTCGGTCGCCAGCAACTCCATGACGAAGTCTTCGTCATTGGCGATGACCTTGCCCGATGGCGCGGTCTTTCCGATGAGGGCAGCGCAGGACGGATAAACGTAGAAGGCGCCTTCCGGCTTCGGGCAAACGATGCCGGAAGCCTGGTTCAGCATCGAGACGACGAGGTCGCGGCGCTCTTCGAAGGCCTTCTTCGATTCCGTGATGAAGTCCTGCGGACCATTGAGCGCCTCAACGGCGGCCCACTGGGCAACCGAGCAGGCGCCGGAGGTCTGCTGGCCCTGGATCATGTCCATCGCCTTGATCAGCGGCAGCGGACCGGCCGCATAGCCGATACGCCAGCCCGTCATCGCATAGGCCTTGGAGACGCCGTTCATGGTCAGCGTACGCTCATAGAGCTTCGGCTCGACCTGCGCCGGCGTGTAATAGACAAAGTCGCCGAAGACGAGATGTTCATACATGTCGTCGGTCAGAACCCAGACATGCGGATGCTTCAGCAACACGTCGGTCAGCGCCTTCAGCTCTTCCTTGCTATAGGCGGCACCCGACGGGTTGGACGGAGAGTTGAACATGAACCACTTGGTCTTCGGCGTGATCGCCTTGTCCAGCTGCTCGGCCGTCAGCTTAAAATTGTTCTCGATCGTCGTCTCGACGAAGACAGGCGTGCCGCCGCACAGCGCAATCATTTCCGGATAGGAAACCCAGAACGGCGCCGGGATGACGACTTCATCGCCCGGATTGATCGTCGCCATGAAGGCGTTGAACAGGATCTGCTTGCCGCCGGTACCGACGATCACCTGTTCGGGCTTGTAGTCGAGACCATTCTCGCGCTTAAACTTGTCGGCAATTGCCTTGCGAAGTTCCGGAATGCCGGCCACCGGCGTGTACTTCGTCTCCCCACGAGCGATGGCGGCAACGGCCGCGTCCTTGATGTTCTGCGGCGTATCGAAGTCGGGCTCGCCGACGGAAAGCGAGATGACGTCTTTTCCCTGCGCTTTGAGCTCCCGGGCCATCTGCGTGACAGCAATGGTCGCGGAAGGCTTGATACGGGAAAGGGCGTCGGCAAGGAAAGCCATGAGGGTGTGTCCTGAGCTGATTGAACATCGACCCCGGTCCTCGGGGCCTCAGGTCCAAGCTCTATGGCGAAAGAGCCCGGCCCTTTCAAGCGGAAAGCATCGCAGACGCGTGAAGAATCGCGTCACCATGGCAATCGCCCCGCCCGGCCCTTGCTGCGGTCACCCCACACCAATATGAGCACGAACCGGAATGGCCACAATTCCGTCTCGCTCCTGTCCAGAAGTGGGCGTTCCATCAGGCATCCGAGAGCAAGAGCGAGGATCCGCCATGCCCCTTCAAGACCTGGACGCCAGACCGCCATCCCGCGCCAGCCGTTTTCGCCTTCGCATGGGAATCGTTGCAGCCCTTTTAATTGGCACTGCCTCAGTCGGCATTGCCAATCCGCAGACGGTCCCGCGCGAGCCTGTAGCGGGCACCACACAGGAGACCGCGCACTCCGCCCCACTGCCTGCCAGCCGCGAGGTCACCTCAAGCATCAGCTTGATGACCACGCCAGCCCTCAACGCGCGGCACTCACCGGGAACCAGCTCGCTTCCAACGCCCGAGCGAAAGGTCCTGATCCTCCTGCTCGGTCTCTGTTTCGTCGTCATGGCTTTCGGGGGCTACGGGCTCTGGCGTCGCAGTGTCGAAGACTTGGTCCAGGCAAAGGTGCCAGGGCACAACCGTCCCGGAACCGGCAAAAGAAACACAAATTGATATCTATGTAGTTTCGTATATATAGTAGCTTCCAGTAACACTGGGAGGTATCTAATATGCATAGGATTGCGGTCTTGGGCGCCGGTCTTGGCGGCACCATCATGGCTTACGAACTGCGCGATCGTCTCGGCAAGGAAGCCGAGATCCACCTGATCAACAAGGGCGCGACCTATTCCTTCGTTCCCTCCAATCCCTGGGTGGCTGTCGGCTGGAGAGGGCGCGAAGAGATAGAGGTCGACCTACGCCCCGCCTGCGCCAAGCGCAACATCACGCTTCATCCGCAAGGCGCGCTTCGCCTGCAGGCATCTGAAGGCCGGATCGACATGCTCGACGGCTCCTCTCTTCCTTACGACTATCTGGTGATCGCAACCGGGCCCGAACTGGCCTTCGATGAAATCGAGGGGTTCGGGCCACACAGCCATACCCAGTCCGTCTGCCACATCGATCATGCGCTTGCAGCCAAGGAAGCGTTCGACAAGCTCGTTGCCAATCCCGGACCGGTCGTCATCGGCGCCGTCCAGGGCGCCTCTTGCTTCGGACCTGCCTATGAGTTTGCCTTCATTCTCGACAAGGCACTCCGCGATGCCAAGGTGCGCGACCGCGTGCCGATGACCTTCGTCACGTCAGAACCCTATATCGGTCATCTCGGCCTGGACGGAGTCGGCGATACCAAAGGCCTTCTCGAAAGCGCGCTTCGCTCCAAGCACATCAAATGGGTCACCAATGCCCGCGTGCAGAGGTTCGATGCGGACAAGGTGACGGCCGAGGAGATGAATGACGACGGCACGGTGAAGGTCACGCACGAGATCCTGAGCACCTATACGATGATGCTTCCCGCCTTCCGCGGCGTATCTGCCGTTCGCGACATCGAGGGTCTGACCAATCCGCGTGGCTTCATCCTCGCCGATAAGCACCAGCAGAACCCCACCTTTCCCAACATCTTTTCGGTCGGCGTCTGCGTCGCCATTCCACCGCTCGGCAAGACACCGGTCCCGGTCGGCGTGCCGAAGACCGGCTTCATGATCGAATCCATGGTGACGGCCACCGCCCACAACATCGCCGCCCTCATCCATGGTGAAAAACCCGATGCCCAAGGCAGCTGGAACGCCGTCTGCCTCGCCGATTTTGGCGATGGGGGCATCGCTTTCGTTGCCCAACCGCAATTGCCGCCGCGCAACGTCAACTGGTCGTCGCAGGGCAAATGGGTTCACGCAGCCAAGATCGGCTTTGAAAAATACTTCCTCTACAAGGTGAAGCTCGGCAAGTCGGAGCCGTTCTACGAGAAACTGGCTCTGCAGGCATTGGGCATCGACAAGCTGAAGGCCGTCACTTTCGATACCTGACAGCCTCAACCTGGTGCAAGTCCAGGCCGCGAACGTAGTCGCGCCTGCCCTGAGGGTGCCGCGACTACGATTTTGTATGGCTTACGCGAGAGCGCGCCGGATACGGCGCCCCGCCCAACCGCTTGAGCCGCTGAAATATACGTGATTATCAGCCTTTTTCGGTTGGAATCGAGTGCAGAAACGGATTTTCTGCTCGATGCGCTCGCGGACACGTCAATGCTGCACGCAAAATTTTCAACCGCAAAAATCCGTGATCGCATGCATATTTTTCGCGATCTGCATCGCAGGCGATGCAAATTTTCACGCGACGCCAAAATCGGTCTCTCCGGCGGGGCCACTTTCGGCTGCGGGCACTGAGAATGCAGGGATCTCGCACCTGGAACTGGAAAAACTTTCGCTTGCCAATTAACCACAAACCAAGCACTCTTCCGCTGTTCGGGCAAATTTGCGAGCATGGGAAGACCTATAAACAGATGCGCGCCGGGGACGCTATAACAACCCCGGGCGGGCAACATTGGGACGTGTAGCAACGTGCTGGTATTGTCTGCGGTAACAAGGCCCCTTTCCTCACATTTCGACAAATGCCTGTCGCGCACCCGCAAGCGGGTAACATTGTAATGCTGCCCCGCCGAATATGGGCAGAGAGAAAAGGACCTGACGCATGGCCGAGACTGGCACTGTAAAATTTTTCAACACCGACAAGGGCTTTGGCTTCATCAAGCCCGACAATGGCGGTGCGGACATCTTCGTTCACATCTCCGCCGTACAGGCTTCGGGCCTTTCGGGACTGACCGAGAACCAGAAGGTCAGCTTCGATACGGAACCCGATCGCCGTGGCAAAGGCCCCAAGGCCGTAAACCTGCAGATCTCCGGCTGATTTCAAACAGCCGGCTTTGTCTACAAATTACGGCCCGGCATCCATGCCGGGTTTTTTCATTCAGCTTGCGTTCAGCCGAGCGGGTCTAGGCTTCTTCCATAGCGTGATGCTTCAAACAGCACCGCCCTTTTCGAGGAAACGAAGCCATGATGAAATTCGCGCAAAATGCATTCCTTGCGGCCGCAGTCACCCTGGTGCCCATGGCGGCAGCGACCCAGGCCGAAGCCGGCGACCGCTACTATCGCCATCACCGCCACAATGATGCCCTGGCGCTCGGCGCGCTTGGTCTGGCGACCGGCGTAATCGTGGGCTCCGTTCTGGCAAGCCCTCCGCCGCAACGCCGAGTTTATGTCGACCAAGGCCCGGTCTCCGTCTACGACGACCAGGATTACTACGTCGACGATTATCCGCCGCCGCCGCCGCAGCGTCGCCCGGTCTATCGCCCGCAGCCGGTCTACCAGTCCTATGCTATCGAACCCTGGACCGGCGCATGGCACCAGTATTGCTCGCAGCGTTATCGCAGCTTCAATCCGCGGACCGGCACCTATATCGGCTATGATGGCCAGTCGCATTTCTGCACAGCCGGCTGATCAATCCAGCGAACATACGAAAAGCCCCTTGCGGGGCTTTTCTGCGTTATGGGGCTCAGAGATCAGTCAATGCGCGACTGGTCAGAGGCCCTGGATGAACGGATTGCTGCGACGCTCGTCGCCGATGCGGCTTCCCGGCCCATGGCCGCAGATGAAGCCGACATCGTCACCCAGCGGCAGCACCTTCTCGCGAATGGATGTCATCAGAGTTTCGTGGCTGCCGCCCGGCAAGTCGGTACGACCGACGGAGCCGTTGAACAGGACGTCGCCCAGATGCGCGAACTTCTGGCTCCGGTTGAAATAGATGACGTGACCCGGCGCATGGCCCGGGCAGTGATAGACCTCGAATTCGTGGGTACCGAACGAAACCCGGTCCCCGTCCTCCAGCCATTGGTCGGGGGTGACGCTGCGCAGCCCGGAAATGCCGTAGGTCGCAGCCTGCGTTTCGATACGCTGCAGAAGCGGCAAATCGTCCTTGTGCGGCCCGATGATGGTAAGCCCGGTCCGCTCCTTCAGCTCGGCTGCACCGCCCGCATGATCGAGATGACCATGAGTAAGCCAGATGGCCTTGAGATCGATCCGGTTCTCCGCGATCACCTCCAGGATGACATCGACGTCGCCGCCCGGGTCGACGATCACGCCCTCGCGCGTCTCGTCATCGAACAGGATCGTACAATTCTGCTGGAACGGAGTGACGGGGATGATACCCGCTTGAACCTGACCCATGACGCTGCCTTCCTTCTCATGTCGACGTCGAGCGACTTAGCATGCGCGATCTGCCAGCGGAATGGTTGTCATCATCGGCTAAGGCCGTAGACCTGGGCAACAGGGCTTGCCGGCAACATGGAGGCCTGGGCGACGAGAAAGCCGGCAACGACGATCTTCGTCGTGAAAACCAGAATGGCGAGCGGCTTAAGGCTCGGCGTGGACGTTTCGGCTTCAGCATGGCTGGGGCTGATCATGGTCTTATTCCTTCTCTCCGTCGGACAGTGTGCCCGACATCACTTGCCTGTGGCTGACGGTTCTTGTGCGGGCTTAACGACAGGCGGAGCCAGAGGTTTCCACGGAATAGTGAAACTGTGCGAAGATCGTAAAATTGTTGGAATTTTGCTACACTTGCGCATAGCTTTGCCGCCGAACGGCCAGAGCGCCGGCAATCACCTTCAGGCGAAGGCGGTCGGCAGCTGACCCACTGCATGGCCAAGGAAACGAAAACATGTCGACATCGGGACAAGGTTGATCAGACCGGTTGTTCGGCACGGAAAGGAATGACAGCGTGGTTCGACAGTCTGCGACAAAGACTGCCAAGAAGGTTCTCCCAGATCTCCCGGTGGTCGATGACAAGGCAATTGATTTCGAAACGATCGAAAGCCTCTTCTTCGCCTACCGCGACTTCGTCTCCGATCCGGATGCGATCCTCGCCAAGCTGGGTTACGGCCGCGCTCATCACCGCGTCGTCCACTTCGTCAGCCGCCGCCCAGGCATGACGGTCGCGGACCTCCTCGGCATCCTGCAGATTACCAAGCAGAGCCTCGCCCGTGTGCTGAAGGAGCTGATCGACAGCGGCTATATCCGCCAGATGGCCGGTCCCGCCGACCGCCGCCAGCGCCGTCTCTACCCGACACTCGCGGGTCGCGAATTGTCGCTCGCCCTGTCCGATCCACAATCCCGCCGCATCGCCCGGGCCATGGAGGGCATGAGCCTGGAAGAACGCGATACCGTGCGCCGCTTCCTGAAGGGCATGCAGCAGCAGACAGTCGACGTCGCGTTCGAAGAAGAAGGAGCCTGACAACGTGCTGAAGAAGATCGTTCTGACGGATGATGCGCCCCACCTTCTGGTCGTTGACGACGACACTCGTATTCGGGACCTTCTCCATCGCTTCCTGTCGGAAAAAGGGTTCCGCGTCTCGGTCGCGGCCGATGCGGCCGACGCCCGCCGCAAGCTCCAAGGTCTCAGCTTCGATCTCCTGGTACTCGACGTGATGATGCCGGGTGAAAGCGGGCTGTCGCTGACCCAGAGCCTGTCGGACGAAAAGAAGGTGCCGATCATCCTGCTCACTGCCCGCTCCGAAGCAGACAGCCGCATCGCCGGTCTCGAAGCGGGTGCGGATGATTACCTCGCCAAACCCTTCGATCCCCGAGAGCTCGTCCTGCGCATCAACAACATCCTCAAGCGCAATACCAATCCGGACGCGCCGAAAATCGAACAGATCATGTTCGGCCCGTACACCTTTTCCCTTCTGCGCAAGGAATTGCGCAAAGGCGCCGAGATCATCCGCCTGACCGACCGCGAGCAGGAAATCATGCTGCTATTTGCCGGCCGCGCCGGCGACACCATTCCCCGCCACGAGCTGGTGGGCAACGATGCCGAGGTTGGCGAGCGGACCATTGATGTTCAGATCAACCGGCTGCGCCGCAAGATCGAAGACGACCCCGCCAACCCGGTCTGGCTGCAGACGGTACGTGGCATCGGCTATCGCCTGAGCATGGACTGAGCGGGAACGGAACGGCGCCATCTGGCGTCGAGGAAGCAGAACACGATGACGCCATTCGAGCAGATCCGGCGGGACCACGACCGCAGCCCGGCCACGGGCCTCAAGGGCTTGCTCCGCTGGATGCGACACCGCCTGCCGACCGGGCTCTACGCTCGCTCGCTGCTGATCATCCTCCTGCCGATGCTGATCCTCCAGACCGTTGTCGCGTTCGTCTTCATGGAGCGTCACTGGCAATTGGTCACCGAACGTCTGTCTGCAGCGGTCACGAGGGACATCGCCGCCGTCATCGAATTGCTTGAGCGCTATCCGACACCGCAAGACTTCGACAAGATCGTCGATGTCGCCGCAGATGACCTCAACCTGATCGTCACGCTGGAGCCAGGCACGGAGCTCCCCTCCCCGCGCCCTCGTCCCTTCTTCTCCATCCTTGACCAGATCCTCTCCGACGAAATCGCCAGAACCGTGAGGCGGCCCTTCTGGATCGATACCGTCGGCGACAGCGACACAGTCGAAATCCGCATCGTGGTCGATCAGGGCACGCTGCGCATCTTTGCCAAACGCAGCGCTGCCTACGCCTCAAACACCCACATCTTTCTGGTCTGGATGGTCTCAACCGCGCTCGTCCTGATCGTCATATCAATCCTCTTCCTGCGTGGCCAAATCCGGCCAATCCTGGCGCTCGCCAATGCCGCGGAAAGTTTTGGCAAGGGCCAGAAAGCGCCGGAAGGGTTCTCTCCCCGTGGCGCAGACGAGGTACGCCGCGCAGGTCTCGCTTTCATCCTGATGCGCGAGCGCATCGAGCGGCAGATGGAGCAGCGCACCGCCATGCTCGCCGGCGTCAGCCACGACCTGCGCACGATCCTCACCCGCTTCAGGCTGCAGCTGGCACTCGCCGGCGACGGCCCCGAGCTGGAAAGCCTGAACCAGGACATCGATGACATGCAGAGCATGCTCGAAGGCTATCTCGATTTTGCCAAGGGCGAAGTGGAAGAGGATGTCGGCCGGCTAGACCTTGGCGAAGTCTTCGAGAAACTGAACGCGGATTTCAGCCTGCACGGCCGGACCCTCGAATGGTCGATGGAGGGCGAGCGCACCGTCTCCGTCCGCCCCAATGCCTTTACCCGCCTCGTCACCAACCTCGCCTCGAACGCGCGGCGCTACGCCCACACGCTGAGGATCGACGCGCGTCATACCGCAAAATGGCTGGTCATCTTCTTCGATGACGACGGCCCGGGCATCCCCCCGGAATCGCGCGATGACGTCTTCAAGCCGTTTTTCAGGCTCGACGAGGCGCGCAACCTCGACGCCTCCGGCACCGGCCTCGGCCTCGCCATTGCACGTGACATTGCCCGCAGCCATGGCGGCAACGTGACGCTCGACGAAAGCCCGCAGGGCGGATTACGCGCGATCCTGCGCGTTCCTGTCTGAGAGACTGATGTTTGGCGAAGAACGGTCGACCTGCGGCGAAGCCGGAAGTCTTCACATCAGCTTTCGTCCGTTCGGCACGCCCTGCTCGACCGAAGCCAGAACGATGGCACCGTTTGCATCCTCGAAGCCGAGGGTGAGCACTTCCGAGCGAAACGGCCCGATCTGACGCGGCGGAAAGTTGACCACACCGAGCACCTGCCGTCCGAGCAGGGTCTCAGGCGTATAGTGCACGGTAATCTGCGCCGAAGATTTCTTGATGCCGATGTCAGCGCCGAAGTCGATCTTCAGCTTGAACGCCGGCTTGCGCGCTTCCGGAAACGCCTCGACCTCGACGATCGTGCCGACGCGAATATCGACCTTCTCGAAATCGGCGAAGCTGATCTCCGACCTCTTGGCGTCGTCGCTCATTGCGCCAGTTCCTCGGCCCGCTTGCGGGCCGCCTCTATCGCGACGTCGAACAGCGGCTGCATGCCGTCATCCGCCATCAGAACGGACAAGGCAGCCGCCGTCGTTCCACCCGGGGACGTCACGTTCTGCCGAAGCTTGGACGCAGGGTCGGGGGACTGGTGCATCAATTCACCAGCCCCCGCGACCGTTTCCCGAGCGAGGCGCATGGCGAGGTCCGCCGGCAGGCCGGCTTTGCGGCCCGCCTCTGCCATGCACTCGACGAGATAAAACACATAGGCCGGACCGCTGCCCGAAAGCGCTGTCACGGCATTGATGGCCGCCTCGCTGTCGACCCATTCGACCGGACCGGAGACCTTCAAGAGACGATGGATGATGTCGCGCTTCGCATCGGTCACGGCCCCATTTGCATAGGCGCCGGTGACACCGCGCCCGATCATGGCCGGCGTGTTCGGCATCGCACGCACCATCCCAACGGAGCCGAGATGCGCCTCCATGGAGGCGATGGTCTTGCCGGCAGCGACCGATACCACAGTCGTTTCCGGCCCGACGAGACCCTTGAGGCCGGGCAGGACGGCGTCCATCGCCTGCGGCTTCACCGCAAGAAACAGGACATCGGCGACCAGCCCTTCGGGTGGAGCGACAGCGTGGCGCGCGCCGGCCTCGGCAATCAGCGCCTTCATCGCATCGGAGGGGCCGGGATCAAGCACGGTCACGGCAGAACCCGGAACGCCGTTCTTTAACCAGCCCGACAGCATGGCGCCGCCCATATTGCCGGCACCGATGAGGACGATTTGCCCGAAGACGGACTGATTCATGCTCAGGCTTCTCCGACGGTCTCGAACAGGACGGCATCCATGGCGCTTTTAGCGTCCAGGCCGGACCACACGACGAATTGGAAGGCCTGGTAATAGGCTTCGCAGGCGTCGACAGCGGAAGAGAGCAGAACCTCGACCTGGCGATTGGTCGGCTCAGCGCCACCGGCCAGCAACAACGACTGGCGGAAGATAACGACGTCCTCGTTGCGCCACAGGTCGAAGTGACCCATCAGCACCTGGCCGTTGACATAGGAAAGCAGCTTGATGACCTCGTTGAGCCTGTTCTCGGGGATCTTCAGGTCGAAGGCGGATGCGAGATGCAGCGCTTCGAACTCTTCCATCCAGGAGAAGGAGACGTGGTAATCGGCCCAGCGCCCTTCGACGGTCATTGCAATCTCGTCTTCGCCGGATCGTTCGAACGACCAGTCATTGGTCGCAGCGACAAACTCGATCATGTCGACCGGGTTTGACTGGCGTTCGACTTCGATTTCCATCAGGCTCATGCTTCACCTTCTTGACCGGAGTGAAAACGGGCAACCGGCAAAACGCCGGAGCACTCGAACACTAAGACCGGAACTAACTGAAAACGATTCCGAAGGACCCCAGGATAAAACACGCACCCTGTCCGAAACTTGTGTAGGCCCGTTTCGAATCATCATTTAAAATCAGTGTATAATCGCCTGATGCCAGCACCAGCCCCAAAGCGCCGATTTGGCCATCGACCCTGTGGATGGCGGTTCGGGAATCGCCTTTGCATCAGGTCATAAGCGACTCTGCCGATTGGCTTTTTCGCACCTGTCCACAAGGCGCAATTTTTTTCGCCTCGCGCCCTGACAATCGGGACGTCAAGCCGCTGAAAACGCAAAAAGACCCATAGTCACAACTATGGGTCCCGCAAATGGAGCCAGGAATGAAAAAGGAGGCGCTCCTGATGCCGGAAGCCGGCGGGAGGGCTGAACTATTTCGCCTGAGCCGAAAGCTGAGCTTCGAGGATCTCGATCCGCTTTTGCAGAAGCTCGTTTTCCTCGCGCGCCTTCAGCGCCATTTCACGCACAACATCGAATTCCTCGCGCTTGACCAGGTCCATGCTGTTCAGCCAGCGCTCGGCCTGGGCGTGGAAGGCCGTCTCGACTTCCTTGCGCACGCCTTGGGCAGCACCTGCGGCATCCGTCATCAGCTTGGCGAAATCATCAAAAAGGCGATTGGGTCCGGTCGACATGAAACTCTCCTCTCGAGCACGATGTGGGACCACGTTTTGTCCCCTTGAAGATCAGGTAGGACCACGAGCCCCCGCGTGCAAGACGTAGTCTGGACATAAAGGTGGTTGACGGTGTCGCGCTGCGTCCAGATTCCATCTTGACCACCTTATGTAGCAACGCCATTTTCGCCCAGCATCAACGAAAGCAATCCATTGTTGTCAGTCCTGGACCTTTTCGCCGTCGTGTCCTTCCCCGCGATCGATCCGATCGCCTTTTCGATTGGTCCCTTGGCGGTCCATTGGTATGGGCTGGCCTATGTCGCTGGCATCCTCATCGGCTGGCTCGTCGCCCGCGACCTGCTGCGCCGTCCAAACCTCTGGCACAACGGCACGCCACCGGCCACCGTCGAGCAGATCGACGACTTCATCCTCTGGGTCGCCATCGGCATCGTCGCCGGTGGTCGGATCGGCTATATCCTGTTTTACGATTTCGCCGCCGTCGCCGCCAATCCGGTGCGCGCCATCGAAGTCTGGAACGGTGGCATGTCCTTTCATGGCGGCTTCCTCGGTGCCACGCTCGCCATGGTCTTTTTCGCGCGCAAACATCTGGTGCCGCTCTGGAGCCTGTTCGATATCGTCGCCAGCGTTGCTCCGCTCGGCATCTTCTTTGGCCGCATTGCCAACTTCATCAATGGCGAACTCTGGGGTCGCCCGAGCGACGTGCCTTGGGCCATGGCCTTCCCGACCGGTGGGCCCTTCCCGCGTCATCCGAGCCCGCTCTATGAAGCCGCCCTAGAAGGGCTCCTGCTCTTCGTCATGCTGCAACTGCTTGCACGCGCCTTCGGTGCGCTGCGTCAGCCCGGGCGCATCACAGGCGTCTTTGTCACCCTCTATGCTGCGGCCCGCATTTTCGTCGAATTCTTTCGCGAGCCAGATGCCCAGATCGGCTATCTCTTCGGCGGCTGGCTGACCATGGGCATGGTGCTCTCAATCCCCATGGCCCTGGTTGGCCTGTGGATCCTGGCATGGTCCGGACGCGCGGCTCGCGCGCCGGTCAAGGAGGACTAAGCGATGTCGACACCGCTTGCCGATAAGATCAAGTCGCTGATCTCAGCCAATGGTCCGATCAGCGTGACCGACTACTTTGCCCTCTGCCTCGCCGACCCGGAACACGGCTACTACCGCACCCGCCATCCCTTCGGTCGCGCCGGCGATTTCGTCACGGCCCCGGAGGTCAGCCAGCTCTTCGGTGAAATGCTCGGCATCTTCATGATCAATGCGTGGCAGCGCCATGGCGAGCCGCTCGACGTGCGCCTGGTTGAAATCGGGCCCGGCCGCGGCACGATGATGGCCGACATGCTGCGCGTCATCTCGCGCGCCGCCCCCGGTCTCTACGAGACCGCGACCGTGCATCTGGTCGAGACCAGCGCACTCCTGAAACTCACCCAGATGGAAACCCTGTCGAGCCACGGGGATAAAGTCTCCTGGCACGAGAGCTTCGACGGTGTGCCGGATGGATTTACCCTCCTCGCCGCCAATGAGCTTTTCGACGCCATTCCCATCCGCCAGTTCGTCAACACCCCCTCCGGCTTCCGCGAACGCATGGTCGGCCTCGACGATCAAGGCGAGCTCTGCTTCACCCTTGGCGTCGCCACCCTTGATCCCGATCTTCTACCACAGACGACAACGCCGCCCCGGGACGGAGACATCTTTGAAGTCGCCCCTGCCCGCCAGTCGGTGATGCTGACCATCTGCGAGCGCCTGCGTCAGAGCCATGGCACCGCGCTGATCATCGACTACGGCCACATGGTGAGCGGCTTTGGTGATACGTTGCAGGCCGTCCGCGCCCATGAATATGACCCGCCGCTTGCCCATCCGGGCTTGGCCGATCTCACCAGCCATGTCGATTTCGAAAACCTCGCCCGCACCTCGCTTGCAGCGGGCGTGCATCTGAATGGCTGCATGCATCAGGGCGATTTTCTGGTTGGCCTCGGCATCGAGGAACGCGCTTCCGTTCTCGGCCGCGGCAAGGACGAAGCGACACAGAAAATCCTGGTCGACGCGGTCCACAGACTGGCCGGCGCCGGCAAGGGCTACATGGGCGAACTGTTCAAGGTCATGGCCGTATCCATGCCGGCTCTTCACCTCGCCCCCTTCAAAGTCAAGCATTGACACGGGCGCCCGCCATCGCCACCATCCCCCGACCCTGCCGGCTCGCTTGTAGTGAAAGCCGAACGAAATCAGGCATTTCGTAAGTGTTCTTCAGGAACCTCCGATTTGCCTAGCGCCCGAGACCGGACCATGACATCAGCCGAACAACCGCGCCCGATCACCGCAGCCAGTCTCGATGAAACACGGGAAGCCGGCATCCGTCACGGCTTCTTCACCCGCGAAGGCGGCGTGTCGGACGGCATTTATCGCGGCCTTAATGTCGGCCTCGGATCGCATGACGAACCGGCCCGCGTCGGGGAGAATCGCCGCCGTGTCGCTGCCTGGTTCGAGCTCGGCCCGGAGCGTCTGGCGACCGTCCACCAGATCCACTCGCCGGACGTGGTGGTGGTCTCGTCCAACTATGACGGCAGCCGGCCACAGGCGGACGCCCAGGTCACCGCTGAACCGGGGGTCATCCTCGGCGTGCTGACGGCAGACTGCGGCCCGATCCTCTTTGCCGATCCGGAAAACCGTGTGATCGGCGCGGCTCATGCCGGCTGGAAAGGCGCGCTCGGTGGCGTTCTGGAAAACACGATCGATGCCATGGTCGCACTGGGCGCCCGCAGGGAAAAGATTCGTGCCACGCTGGGCCCTTCGATCAGCGCGGCAAATTACGAAGTCGGACCGGAATTCGTCGAACGCTTCCTTGCCGAGGATCCGGCATTCGCCGCCTTCTTCACCCCAAGCGCCAAGGCTGGACACTCCATGTTCGACCTGCCGGGCTTGACCCTCATGCGGCTGACGCGCGCCGGCGTAACCGCAGACAGTCTCGGGCTTTGCACCTATGCATCGCCTGAGACGTTCTACTCCTATCGCCGAACCACCCATGCCGGGGAACCGGATTACGGGCGACAGATTTCGGCGATCGTGATGACGGAGAACTAATATGGCACTGCATTTCACCGAAAGCGAGTTCACTGCGCGCCGTGAGCGCCTGATCGCCCGCATGGCAGCCGACAAGCTCGATGCCCTCCTGCTGTTTGCCCAGGAGAGCATGTATTGGCTGACCGGCTACGACAGCTTCGGCTACTGCTTCTTTCAGACCCTGGTGGTCAAGGCCGATGGCAGCATGACCCTTCTCACCCGCTCGCCGGACCTCCGTCAGGCCAAGCACACCTCGACGATCGAAAACATCACCGTCTGGGTCGATCGCGTGAATGCCGACCCGACCGTCGACTTGCGCAATCTGTTGAGCGACCTCGACCTGCTCGGCGCCAAGATCGGCATCGAATACGACACCCATGGCATGACAGGCCGGGTCGCGCGCCTCCTCGACAACCAACTGACAAATTTCGCCGAGATCAGCGACGCCTCTTATCTGATCAGCGACCTTCGGCTCATAAAAAGCCAGGCCGAGATCGCCCGGGTCGTCGAGGCCGCCCGGCTCGCCGACGAGGCTTTCGATGCCGCATTGCCGCTGATCGGCCCGGATGCGGACGAATCCGCCATTCTGGCGGCTTTGCAATCAAGCATACTCGCGGGTGGCGGGGATTACGCGGCCAACGAATTCGTCATCGGCTCCGGCCCCGACGCCCTGCTCTGCCGCTACAAATCCGGCAGGCGCCGCCTGTCTGCCAACGACCAGTTGACCTTGGAATGGGCCGGTGTCTCGGCCCATTACCACGCACCGATGCTGCGCACGATCCTGATCGGCGATGTCACCGCGCGCCACCGCGAGCTTTACGCCGCGGCCGTCGAGGGCATGAAAGCCATCGAGCAGGTTCTGCGCCCCGGCCATGCATTCGGCGACCTCTTCGATGCTCATGCCCGCACGATGGACGATCGCGGCCTGACACGCCACCGCTTCAACGCCTGCGGCTACTCGGTCGGCGCCCGTTTCTCCCCCTCCTGGATGGAGCATCAGATGTTCCACGCCGGCAACACCCAGGAAATCCAGCCCGACATGACGCTCTTCGTCCATGTGATCATCATGGATAGCGACCGCGAGGCCGCCATGACGCTTGGCCAGACCTACCTCACCACCGAGACCGCGCCCCGTGCACTCTCGCGCCATCCTCTTGACCTGATCGCAGTCTGAGAAGGACTTTTCCAATCTGTTCAGGGAATTGACAGAAGAAGCATGCTAGACACATAAATTGTGACAGGAGGCGAAGGGGAAGGACCTGCCCTTGAGACATTCAGCGAGTTCGACCGCGCGCCGTGCCGCCATGCTCCTCCCCCTGTTGCTGCTCTCGGCCTGCAACAGCACGGAAGTGCTCACCCCCCGCGCCGATGTCGGCAACGGCACACAGCCGGCCAGCTACGGCGAAGCCTCGCCTGTGGCAGCCGCCGGCGTGCAGTCGGTCCAGAGCGCCCCGCTCGATCAGCCTGGCAGCAACTATTCTACCGCCCCGAGAGGGCCGCAGAACACGCTCGAAGCGCAGGCCGCCGCATTGGCGCAAGGCGGCGTGAACCCGGTCGCCTCGCCGCCGCTGGACAGTGGCCAGTCTCAGGAATTCCCGGCCGCACCGCAGGCTGCCGCCACGACACGCGCTGCCGGCAGTACCCAGCAACAGCAGCAACCGGCCGTCCAATCAGCCTCGACCGGCCAAGCCAGCGCCGGCACAGTCCGCTTCCTGCCGATCATCGGCGCCCCCGTTCAGGCCGTCACGCCGCTCTCGCGGCAACTCGGCGCCGAGGCCCGCGCCCGTGGCCTCACCATCAAAAGCGCCAACGACGCCACGAGCGAACATATCCTCAAGGGATATTTCTCTGCATTCAGCGATGGTGGCAATGTCACAGTCACCTATGTCTGGGACGTGCTGGACGCCAATGGCGGACGCCTCCACCGCATCCAGGGCCAGGAGGTCGTACCATCGGCCGCGAAGGATCCCTGGGCCGCCGTGCCGGCCTCCGTCATGCAGCAGATCGCCACGAAGAGCATGGCGGAATACGTTGCCTGGAAAAATGGAAGGTCCGGCTGAGCACTGCCGAACCACAACTCAAAGTCCTGCTAAACGATTCAATTTCCGATGATTAACCGAAAATAGGGGTGATCCCGTCCAAGGCACTTGCATTCAAGGGTGAGGACGGTAAAAAGCGCCCATCTCAGCATGGTAACAGGCGGGCCAAGATGAAGGTTTTCGCAGGTAATTCGAACCGGCAACTGGCCGAAGCGATCTGCTCCTATCTCAACGTACCACTCGGCAAGGCCAGCGTCCGCCGTTTCGCAGACCAGGAAATCTTCGTCGAAATTCAGGAAAACGTCCGCGGTGAGGACGTCTTCGTCGTCCAATCGACGTCGTTTCCGACGAACGACCACCTGATGGAACTGCTGATCATGATCGACGCTTTCCGTCGATCCTCGGCACGCCGCATCACGGCGGTCCTTCCGTATTTCGGCTATGCCCGCCAGGACCGCAAACCCGGTCCGCGCACGCCGATTTCGGCCAAGCTTGTCGCCAACCTGATCACCGAGGCCGGTGCAGACCGCGTATTGACGCTCGACCTGCATGCCGGCCAGATCCAGGGCTTCTTCGACATTCCGACCGACAATCTCTATGCCGTGCCGCTTCTCGCCCGCGACATCAAGGAACACTACGACCGGAACAACGTCATGGTCGTCTCGCCTGACGTCGGCGGCGTGGTGCGTGCCCGTTCGCTCGCGAAACGGCTCGACTGTCTGCTCGCCATCGTCGACAAGCGCCGCGACCGTCCCGGCGAATCCGAAGTCATGAACGTCATCGGCGACGTCTCGGGCAAGGACTGCATCCTGATCGACGACATCGTGGATTCCGGCGGCACACTCTGCAATGCCGCTGAAGCCCTGCTGAAGCACGGCGCCACCAGTGTCACAGCCTATATCACCCATGGCGTTCTCTCGGGCGGTGCCGTAACCCGTGTCACATCGTCGAAGCTGCGCGAGCTTGTCATCACCGACTCGATCCAGCCGACCACGGCGGTGCTCTCCGCGCACAATATTCGCGTCCTCTCCACGTCGACCTTGCTCGGCGAAGCGATCAACCGGACGAGCGCGGAAGAGTCGGTTTCGAGCCTGTTCGACTAAGGTTCGGAGCCGCCGGCCCGTTTTAATAATGTTCGAAGAAACTTTGGAATCCGTGTGATAATGCCGTTTGCTGCCGGCTGATACTTCTTGTATCTTCCGGGCCGTGGAAAACTGCTTAGGTTTTCCTGCCCTCCAGTATGACGCATTATTTCATGTCTTTGTCGGTCGACACCCTACTTGCAAGCCCTCACCTCCACGCGGCGATCAGGGCTCAGTCCGCAGCCTTGCTCGCAGTCCATGAGGAGGCGCCCCGGCTCGCCTCCGTCTTCGGCACGCAGCAGCGCTGGTTGCTGGGGCATCTCGCCATGGCTCTCTATTTTAAAGAGGTGGCATCCGGGGCAAGTGTCCCCGCGATATTCCTTGCGCGCTTTTTCGAGCAGGTCCGTCAGTTCGAAATCTCGAGCGTCAACACCGCAGATGCCTTCATGAAGGAAATGCTCGTCTACGGCATGGCCGTCCAGACGAATTCCGACGACAAGCGCAATCGGCCGGTCGCCCCCTCGCCGCCCACGATCGCGGGCGTCTACCGCTGGACATGGATCCACCTGCGCAGCCTGGACGCGATCGACGACGGCAACCGGTTGAGCACCTTCGAACAAGACGAAAGCCTGCTGGCCCGCCTCCACCCCTCCATTACCGCCCGCTTCATGGTGAGCCCGGCCATCCGCACCCCACCTCAGACCTGGTCTCTGTTCACCTGGCTGAACAATGGCGGCATTGTTATGGACTGGCTGCTGGCCGGCATCGATCCTGCCGACCCCTCCGTCGAGCGGGTGCGCACGCAGGTCCGCTCGGTTCCCCAGATGGCGGAATACTTCCGCCTCTCTCGCACCCACCTGAACCGCAAGCTGCGCGAGGCCGAAGCGCTGGGCAGCATCGGCTGGGAGGGGGCAAGGGGTCGCTCGGTGATGTGGGTATCCCGCCAGTTCCGCGAGGAATATGCCAGCTCCCAGGCCGCTAAGCTCGCCATCATCGACGAGGCCTGCGAAGAAATCGGCCTACGCTGATCCGGTCCCCTTGCCTCACGCACCCGGCAGCGGACAGGCCACGCCGCCACCGAACAAGCGCGACCGCGTTAGGAACCGCCGCTCCCGCCCATTGTCGAGCGAAAACATCCCGCCCCTGCCCGGCACTACGTCGATGATCAGTTGCGTATGCGCCCAGACGGCATACTGGCTGCCGCTGATATAGAACGGCACGCCGCCGATCTCCCCGAGCTTCACATCCGTCTCCCCCACCCGGTAGTCGCTCGCCGGATAACACATCGGCGAAGACCCGTCGCAGCATCCGCCGGACTGATGGAAGAGTATCTCGGGGTGATCCCGTTTGATTTCGGCGAGAAACGCGAGTGCGGCTTCGGTCGCGATGACGCGGGGTTCCGCGGTGTCTGTATTCATCAAGCTTCCTCCAGCAGGCCCGCTAAATCTGTCGAGGTTCGTGGCTGGAGGAGGCGAAAACGGTCATGTTCGAGAACCGGAGCGGAGCGTACTTGACGTACGTGAGCACCGGAAGCGCAGGACATGAGCGTTTGCAGCCCCTCCAGACACGAAGATCGGCGGATTTAGAAGAAGCCGAGCGCCTTCGGGCTGTAGCTAACCAGCATGTTCTTCGTCTGCTGGTAATGGTCGAGCATCATCTTGTGCGTTTCGCGACCGATGCCCGACTGCTTGTAACCGCCGAAAGCCGCATGGGCCGGATAGGCGTGGTAGCAATTCGTCCAAACGCGCCCGGCCTGGATATTGCGGCCGAAGTTGTAGCAGGTATTGGCATCGCGGCTCCACACGCCGGCACCCAGGCCATAAAGCGTGTCATTGGCGATTTCCAGCGCTTCCGCCTCGTTCTTGAAGGTCGTGACAGAAACGACCGGCCCAAAGATCTCCTCCTGGAATACCCGCATCTTGTTATGCCCCCGGAACACCGTCGGCTTAACATAATAGCCGCCGGCCAGATCGCCCGAGAGCATGTTGCGCTCGCCGCCGATCAGCACCTCGGCACCTTCCTGGCGACCGATATCCATGTAGGACAGAATCTTTTCCAGCTGCTCGGAGGAGGCCTGCGCGCCGATCATGGTCGTCATGTCGAGCGGGTCACCCTGCTTGATCGCGGCAACACGCTTCAGCGCCTTTTCCATGAAGCGGTCGTAGATCTTCTCATGCACCAGCGCGCGGCTCGGGCAGGTGCAGACTTCGCCCTGGTTGAGCGCGAACATCGCAAACCCCTCGAGCGCCTTGTCCAGATAATCATCGTCCTCTCGCATGACATCTTCAAAGAAGATGTTCGGCGACTTGCCACCCAGTTCCAGCGTTACCGGGATCAAGTTCTGGCTGGCATATTGCATGATCAGCCGACCAGTCGACGTCTCGCCGGTAAAGGCAATCTTGGCGATACGCGGGCTGGTGGCCAGCGGCTTGCCGGCTTCGAGGCCAAACCCGTTGACGATGTTGAGCACGCCCGCCGGAAGAAGGTCTGCGATCAGCTCTGCGAGAACCAGGATCGAGGCTGGTGTCTGTTCGGCTGGCTTCAGCACCACGCAATTGCCGGCGGCCAGTGCTGGCGCCACCTTCCAGGCGGCCATCAGGATCGGGAAATTCCACGGAATGATCTGGCCGACGACGCCGAGCGGCTCGTGGAAGTGATAGGCGATCGTGTCGTGGTCGACTTCGCCAATCGAGCCTTCCTGGGCACGAATGCAGGCGGCGAAATAACGGAAGTGGTCGATGGCGAGCGGAATGTCGGCCGCCATGGTCTCGCGCAGCGGCTTGCCGTTGTCCCAGGTTTCAGCCCGCGCCAGGAGTTCGAGATTGTCCTCCATGCGCTGCGCAACCTTCATCAGGATGTTCGAGCGCTCGGTGGTCGAGGTGCGGCCCCACTTGTCCTTGGCGGCATGGGCGGCATCGAGAGCAAGATTGATGTCATGCTCATCGGAACGTGCCACGTCGCATAGCTTGCCGCCGGTAACGGGCGTGGTGTTCTCGAAATAGCGACCATTGACCGGCTCGCGCCATTGGCCGCCGATGAAATTGCCATATCTCAGCTTGTATGGCGATGCGGCAATCGTCTGGACCTGAATGTTCATGGCATTATCCTCCCTTTAGGACAGGAACCCCTCCTCGGGTTCCAATGGGAAGATGATCATCCGCTTCTGCTGCCATGAGAAGCCGCCCGAAACCGTACTGCATTGCACTGTGTTTCAGGAATGCGACAGTGCCGGCAGGCCTATTGGATCTGAAATCGCTTCAGCTTGCGATGCAAGGTCGCGCGGCTGATGCCCAGCATCTGCGCGGCGAGCGAGACATTGCCCTGCGCCCGCGACAGCACCCGGCGGATGGCTGCCCGCTCCGCATCCTCCAGATCGCCGCTCGGCTCCCCGCGCGTTTCGCGAAGCGCATCCGCTGCCGGCAGGCCTTGTGCAATCATCTGGTCGTCGATCTTGAGTGCCACCCGGGCTGCCCTGGTGGCACCGAGAATGATATCGTCGCCATCGACTGCAACCAGAGCGGCAATCGTGTTCACCTGTGGCACGACGACAATGCGCGCACCGGCATAGGCGCTTCGGAACAGATTGCATTCGACGCGTGCGGCCGCATCCCGAACAGCCTGCGAAAGGACAGCGAGCGTCATATCATTGACATCGTTGCGGCATGTGGAAACGTCCAGCGCCGCCGTCACCCGGCCGAGATGGTCGCGGATTGGCGCCGTGGCGCAGGAGAGCCCGATATTGGCACTCATGAAATGTTGGTCGCGGTGGATGATGACGGCCCGCTCGTCGGCAAGCGCCGTACCGATCCCATTGGTGCCGGCGCTCGCCTCGCTCCAGACATTCTGCTGCCAGAGCCCGAGCCGGTGAAAATCGGAATCGTCGCCGGGCGCCCCACGCCGGTCCACAACGATGCCCTCGGCATCGGCAAGCACGATGCAGCAGCCCGAACGGCCAATCATCTGGTACAGCCGGTCGACCTCATCGGTCGCATTGCCGATCAGCCGTTCCATCTTCTGTCGAGCTTCTCGAAAGCGGGCCTCTTCGACCTGCACCGGCTTGGCGCCGGCCTCCGGCTGAAGGCGATAGAGATTGAGGCAGCGGCTCCACGAGGCGGCAACCGGCGACATCACGGCGGCAGACGCCTGGCGTGCCGTCGAATAGACCAGGTCCGAATGGCTGAGTTCCTGCGGCATCGGCTCCTCCCAAAGCGCGTCGCGTAAGTATGCGCCTTCCGCACGCGCATGCAATCCGTACAAGCCTGTGGCAATTGGTACCCGTGTGATTTCGCCTGACACGAGTGTCGCAGATTTGCGACACGGCCAATCGCCCCCCCTTCATGCCCGACAAACCTTGCTATTGCGCATCATCTGGTCTATAGGCGCCCGATCCGCGCAGACACCCTTGGAGGCAATGCGGATGGGGCCGGCAACGGTCTCCGGTCCTGGTACTCGCTGTATGCACCGCCAGGGCTCTCCAGTAACTTGAAAGGTAAAGCCATGAGCCACGCTTCTTACGAGCTCAAGGCCGTAGCACGCGAACGGGTAGGTAAGGGGTCCTCCCGCGAACTTCGCCGCAACGGTTTGATTCCCGCTGTCATCTATGGTGACAAGCAGGCCCCGATTTCGATCTCGATCAACACCAACGAGATCACCAAGCGCATCCATGCCGGCGGTTTCCTGACCACCGTTGCCGTCATCGACGTCAACGGCGAAAAGATCCGCGTTCTGCCGAAGGACTACCAGCTCGATCCGGTTCGTGACTTCACGATGCACATCGACTTCCTTCGCGTCTCGGCCAACAGCCAGGTTTCGGTCCAGGTTCCGGTTCACTTCGTCAACGAAGAGAAGTCCGCCATCAAGACCGGCGCCGTTCTCAATATCGTTCGTCACGAAGTTGAACTGCACTGCCCGGCTTCCGACATTCCGGAATTCATCACGGTTGATCTCGCTGGCCTCAAGGTCGGCGACAGCGTGCATATCTCGGCTGTCAAGCTTCCGGCTGGCGTCACACCGGTCATCGATCGCGATTTCACCATCGCCACGATCGTTGCTCCGGCCGGCGGCATGGAAGAAGAAGCTGCCGAAGCCTGATCTTCGAGACAGCGCAAAAATTGAGAACCCACCCCTGCGAAGGGGTGGGTTTTTCATTTGTTTCTCCTGAAACCACGGCAAATGTCACAGCTTTCCTTAGGCAGATTTAAACGGTTTTATGAAACCGTGCCTGCTCAATCTTTGCGCGAGGGAGCCCGTGATGATCATGCCGCACCGTCGGAACCCGGTTGAGCCGGGACCTCGATGACTCGGTCGGTCGAGAGCCGCTTCCTTGCCATTGTCGCGACCACGATCTTCATCCTGGTCGTGCCGCTCTTCGGTCTGTTCCTGTCTCTGGCCACAGACCGGGCCACGCGTGAGTTGCAGCAGAATCTCGATGTCGTCATTGCCGCCAATGCGCAGGCGCTTGCGAAGCCCCTCTGGGATTTTGACCGCGAAAGCGTCGAACAGATCACCGCCACGATCGTCTCCAATGGCATGATCAGTCGGGTCACCGTCAAAGACCTCTCGGGTGACATCGCCGTCTCCATGCCAGCGCTACCGCGTTGGCCGAAGAACGGTCTGGAGACGATCAGCCGCGAAATCTACTATCGCGCGATGGAAGGTCCGAAGCTCGTCGGCACCATCACCCTGTATTATAGCCGCATCGGCATGTTCAACTCTCTGCGCCAGGCGGAAGCGCTGCTGATCGGCATCTTCATGCTGGCTGTCATCGGCGTGGTGGGTGCCGCCATCATAGGCAACCGCGTCATGGTGATGAAGCCGCTCCTGAAGCTGACCGCCGCCATTGAGGCGACCCGCCAGCTCGGCTCGCGCCACCATGTCGACTGGCAGTCCAACGACGAAATAGGCCGCCTCGCCCGCAGCTTCAACGCCATGCAGATCAAGCTGGAGCAGGAAGAAAGCGAATTGAAGCTCGCCCATCGCCGCTCGACCGATATCTACAACACGACCCCGGCAATGCTCTTCTCGCTCGACGAGGAAGACCGGATCACCGGCGTCAGCGACTACTGGCTGGTTGCGACCGGTTACCGGCGTCACGAAATCGTCGGGCGACGCTTCATAGAACTCGTACCGCCGGCAGCACAGGACGCCTATATCGACCGCAAGAAGACCCGCTCCATCGCCGGCGTCCTGGAAGCAACAACACAGTTCGTCTGCGCCGATGGCAGCATCATGGATGTGCTGATCGCCGAGGCCCGTCGCGACCCGGAAGGCAATACCGAGGCCCTGTCCCTGAGCGTCATGACCGATGTCACCGCACTCAAGCAGTCGGAGGAGCGCAATCACCGCCAGGCGATTACCGACCACCTGACGGGGCTGTGCAATCGCCAGGGCTTCGAAAGCGCCCTTGACCTTGAGATCCGGGCGACAGATGCAGCGGCAGAAGAACTGGCCTGCATCTTCGTCGACCTCGACCGCTTCAAGTGGATCAACGACAATCTCGGCCATCAGGCCGGCGACCAGGTGCTGCGCAACTTCGTTGCCCGCATGGGCGATCTGGTCCCGCAGGGCGCGACCGCCGCCCGCCTCGGCGGCGACGAGTTCGCCATTCTCGTACGCGCATCCGCTGTCGAGCCCCTCGCCCACACGCTTGCCCGCAACCTCTGCGACATCTTCATCGACCCGATGGTGATCGACGGCACGAGCGTGCGCCTCAGCGCCAGCATCGGCATCGCCCTTTACCCGCGCCATGCCAGCAATGCCGCCGAGCTTCTGCAGAAGTCCGACATGGCGATGTACAGCAAGAAGCGCGACGGCAAGAACGGTGCCCAGCTCTATGATCCACAATTGCAGGACCACACGCGCCAGCGCGCCGAAATCGAGCACGACATCGAGGAGGGGCTCGCCAACGACTGGTTCGACGCCTTCTTCCAGCCGATCGTCGAGATCCAGAGCGGGCGCGTGATGGGTTATGAAGCGCTGATGCGCCTCGTCCATCCGCAACGTGGCATTCTGGCCCCCGCCCCGCTGATTGCAGTGGCTGAAGAAAACGGCGCTATCACCAGGCTCGGCGGTCAGGTTCTCGAAAAGGCATTGGCCAATCTCGCCCGCCTCAGCGAAGCAACCGGCGATCAAGACCTTTATCTCGCGGTCAATTTCTCGCCGCTGCAGTTCGATCCGTCCCTGCCTGTCCGCTTGGCAGCACTGACCACGGAATACGGCATCGCGCCGAGGCGCATCGTCATCGAGATCACAGAGGCGACGCTGCTGCACGACAACCCGCAGATCCTGACCATCCTCGACGAGTTCAACCGCTTCGGCTACCGCCTGGCCCTCGACGACTTCGGCACGGGTTACTCCTCGCTGAGCTACCTCAACCGCTTCCCCGTCGACATCGTCAAGATCGACCAGTCCTTCATCCGGGCGCTTGCCGACGAGAACCCGGAATTACGCCACAAGAGCCGCATGCTCGTCGAAGGCATCACCGCCATCTCCCACAAGATGGAATGCACCGTGGTGGCCGAGGGCATCGAGACGGACGAACAACGCCAGATCCTAGCCGATTTTGGCGTCGACTATGGCCAGGGCTATCTATTTGCCCGGCCCCAGGCGGTCACCACACTGATGGCCGACGCCTCCATGCAACTGGCCCGCAGCCGCAAGGTCTCGGCGGGCTGACAGCCACTGAAAGAGGGAACCGCAATGAAAGTGCTCACCATCATGCTTTCACTTGCGGCGGCCCCGGTTGCCGCCGCAGAAGCCGTTCATTTCACCACCGAGGACTACCCGCCCTATAACTTCCGCCAGGGCAGCGAGATCAAGGGGGCCGGCTATGAGCAGGTCCTGCTGATGATGAAGCAGATCGGCGTGCCCTATTCGATCGACATGATGCCCTGGGCTCGCGCCATCGCGCTCGCCGAGACCACGCCGATGCACTGCGTCTTCACCACCGCCCATATCCCGGAGCGCAACGGCCATTTCCAATGGGTGGAGCCCCTCGCCATTGGCCGCAACCTGATGGTCGGCCGAAAGGGCGGCGGCGTGAACGTCAAGAACATTGAGGAAGCCAAGGCTTTTACCGTCGGCACCCAGCGCGACGACTATACCGAGACACTGCTTAAGGAGCAGGGATTCCCGAAGATTGACCTTGCCAGCGACATCAAACTGAACCTGAAAAAGCTCGAAAGCGGCCGCATCGACCTGATGCCGCTGGACGAGCAGCATTACATCGCGCTCGAGCAGGCCGGCGAGCCCGTCGAGGTCAAGTTCGTCTTCACCGAGCAGACCTTCTCGATTGCCTGCCACCCGGACTTCCCCGAGGATCTGCGGCTGAGAATGCAGGCAGCGCTCGACGCCCTGATCGCCGACGGCACTCAGGCGAAGATCCTCGCCAGCTACGGCCTCGACAAGGCAGAACTGCCGGAAGTGGCGGCCAACCCTTGACATCGGCCCCGTTTCGCGGTGGGAAAACCCGAGACTATAAACGGGACACACGATGATCATCCTGGCAGGACTCGGCAATCCCGGGTCGACCTATGTGCGCAACCGCCACAATATCGGCTTCATGGCCGTGGACGCGATCAAGGCGCGCCACGGCTTTTCGCCCTGGGCGAAGAAGTTCAAGGCCGAGATTTCCGAAGGCACGATCGCCGGTGAAAAGGTGCTGCTGATCAAGCCGCAGACCTTCATGAACCTGTCCGGCGAAAGCGTCGGCGAGGCCATGCGCTTCTACAAGCTCGGCCCCGAAGCGATCACCGCCATCTATGACGAGCTCGACT
This sequence comes from Rhizobium glycinendophyticum, assembly GCF_006443685.1. NCBI lineage: Bacteria > Pseudomonadati > Pseudomonadota > Alphaproteobacteria > Hyphomicrobiales > Rhizobiaceae > Peteryoungia > Peteryoungia glycinendophytica. Next base: position 2,586,777 of record NZ_VFYP01000001.1, read on the forward strand.
TGCTACCCGGCAAGGCGCGCATCAAGACCGGCGGCGGCCATGGCGGCCACAACGGGATCAAGTCGCTCGACGCCCATTGCGGCCAGAATTACCGCCGCTTGCGCCTCGGCATCGGCCATCCCGGCGACAAGTCCCGCGTCCAGGGCCATGTGCTCGGCGACTTCGGCAAGCTCGACGCCGAATGGCTGGATCCCCTCCTCGAAGCCCTCGCCGACAATGCCGACATGCTGGTGAGAGGCGAGGATTCCCAGCTCCTCAACAAGCTGGCGCTCGCCACCGGCTCAAAGCCGGAAGAGGACAAACCCGCCAAGGCGCCCAAGCCCGCAAAACCCACCGGCCAGTCCCACATCCGCCAGGCCCGGGGCAACATGCAGCAGCCGAAGAAGCTGCCGGAAACGGGGCCGATGGCGGACATGCTGAAGAAGCTGTTTGGGCCGAAGGGGGATTGAGGGACCTGATGGACCGCCGATACTGTCGAGCAATGCGCGACGGTCTCAGCGACGAACCAACAGTCCCTCGGCGAGGGCCCGGAACGCCTCCTTCGCCCGAGGCAGGACCCGCTCGGGTTCGGCGCTGGCGGCGACCCACATCGCCGCATTGAGGGCCGCACCGCTGATCAGCCGCGCCGCGGCCTCGGCATCGACCGGCTTGAGCACGCCTTCCGCCATCAGGCCTTCCACCGCCTCACGGGTTACCTTCAGGCAGGAATTCTGGCTGGGCCAGCCCGAGGGGTCGCCGAGCACTGCGGGCCCGTCGAGCAGCACGATCCTCTGCACCTCCGGGTCGAGCGCCATGTCGATATAGGCCGCCCCTTCGGAGAGGAGCGCATCAAACCCCTCGCCCGCCGCCGCACCCGACGCCTTGGCACGGGCGGCCATTTCGGTGTCGATCTGCTCGACGACCGCTGCGAACAGTCCGCGCTTGTCGCCGAAATTGTGATAGAGCGCACCACGCGTCAGCCCCGCCTCTGCCGTCAGGGCATCCATGGACGCCGCCGCATAGCCCTTCTCCGCAAAGGCCCTGCGCGCCGCAGCCAGCAGACGGGCGCGGTTTTCCTCCATGCTTTCGGCTCTTGTACGCTTCAACAGCGGCTCCTAATTTCACATACATTGCGTATCTGGATTTGACATACGAAGCGTATGCGACTAATCCTACATACGCAACGTATATGAAATCATTGCAAATCAGCCAAGCGGCATTTCACCGACCCGGTCACCGGGCCGAACGATGCAGCACGCCCGAAAGGATATCCATGACCAAGCCAGAAGCAGTCTTTCCGGCAAACCGCCACGCCCTCTACGAAGCGCACGGCTACTCCGCAGCGATCCGCTCAGGCGACCTCCTCTTCGTCTCCGGCCAGGTCGGCAGCCGCCCGGACGGCACACCCGAACCGGACTTCGAAACCCAGGTTCGCCGCGCCTTCGCCAATCTCGAAGCGACGCTCACTGCCGCCGGCTGCAGCTTCGCCGATCTCGTCGACGTCACCAGTTTCCACACGGACCCGGAAAACCAGTTCGGGACGATCATGAAAGTGAAGGCCGAGATCTTCCCCGCCCCGCCCTATCCGAACTGGACGGCAGTCGGCGTCAACTGGCTCGCTGGCTTCGACTTCGAGATCAAGGTGATCGCGCGAATTCCGCCGGCATCCTGAGCGGCACATCGCCCGCCGCGTCAAGCAGCAGGACGCGGCACCCGCGTTCTCACTCCTCCGGCTCCGCCGTGAACAACAGCGGCATGCCCGCCTCCTTGGCAAGGTCCATCGCCTCGGTCACCTTCGTCTCGGCAATCTCCCGCGTGCAGACCACCACCACCGCCGAACCGAACTTGTGCGCGGTCATCATCACGCGGTTGCCGGTTTCCTCGCTCATCCGGAACACCACCCTCAGGACGATCGTCACGAATTCGCGCGGTGTATAATCGTCATTGTGCAGCATGACCTTGTAGAGCCGTGGCTTCTCCACCTTCGGCTTTGTTTCGGTCTTCGGCGTCAGCACCGTATCCTTCGCCATGGTGTTCCTTCCGGTTCTTGAGGCCGCATCAAGGGCCGTAACACTTGACCATGCCCCTCCTATACCCCATAGGCGTGGGCAACGAAAATCCATCCCGAGCAGGTATAGAGAGCCATGGGCTTCAAATGCGGTATCGTCGGGCTGCCGAATGTCGGCAAGTCCACTCTTTTCAACGCCCTGACCAAGACGGCGGCAGCCCAGGCGGCGAACTATCCCTTCTGCACGATCGAGCCGAACACCGGTGAAGTGGCCGTTCCCGATCCGCGCATGAAGAAGCTGGCCGACATCGCCGGCTCCAAGGAAATCATCCCGACCCGCATCTCCTTCGTCGATATCGCCGGCCTCGTGCGCGGCGCCTCGAAGGGCGAAGGCCTCGGCAACAAGTTCTTGGCAAACATCCGCGAAGTCGATGCCGTCGTCCACGTGCTGCGCTGCTTCGAAGACGATGACATCACCCATGTCGAAGGCAAGATCGACCCGGTCGGCGACGCCGACACGATCGAGACCGAGCTGATGCTCGCCGACCTCGAAAGCCTGGAACGCCGCGTCGAGCAGACCCGCAAGCGCGCCACCAGCAAGGACAAGGATTCGGTCGCCCAGCTGCCGATCATGGAGCAGGTGGTCAAGCTCTTGCAGGACGGCAAGCCCGCCCGCCTGCTGCTGAAGACGCTCGCCCCGGAAGAAATCGAGATCCTTAAAGGTCTGAACCTTTTGACCTCGCATCCGGTCCTCTATGTCTGCAACGTCGCCGAAGGTGACGCCGCGACCGGCAACAAGCACACCGAAGCCGTCGCCAAGATGGCCGCCGAACAGGGTGCGGAATGCGTCATCATCTCGGCGGCCATCGAAGCCGAAGTTGCCCAGCTGCCGGAAGAGGAAGCGACCGAATTCCTCTCGGCCCTCGGCCTCGACGAAGCCGGCCTCGACCGCCTGATCCGCGCCGGTTATCACCTGCTCGATCTCATCACCTATTTCACCGTAGGCCCGAAGGAATGCCGCGCCTGGACCATCGTCCGCGGCACCAAGGCCCCTGCCGCCGCCGGCGTCATCCACACGGATTTCGAACGCGGCTTCATCCGCGCCTTCACCATCTCCTATGACGACTACATCGCCTACAAGGGCGAAGTCGGTGCCAAGGAAGCCGGCAAGGGCCGCGACGAAGGCAAGGAATATGTCGTGCATGACGGTGACGTCATACACTTCCGCTTCAACACCTGATCGCGTTTACTCCGTTCCGACACAACCTGCCATCGCGCGATTCGGGACCGAGAATGACACTGAAATCCATGATCCGAATGACGGTCGCCCTCACGGCGGCCGTTTTCCCTTGGACGGCGAGTGCCGAGACCTCCGGGGAAGCGGCCGCGGCCGCCGTCAAGCAGAAGATCGATGCCATCTTTCCGCTGAAGGGCAATCTCGCCACTCTCTTCACCGCAGAACCATCCGGCAACGGCGTTGATCTGGTTTTCGACGCGCCTCTGCTCCTCGAAGTCTTCAAAGGCTTCGGTGTGACCGCCGAAGGCGCAACACCCTTCAAAGCCCATCTCATGCCTCAGCCCGATGGCACCTACACCTTTGACCAGCAGGAGAAGATCGCCATCAAGGGCAGCTTTCCGCTGGCAGACAAGAAGGCGACCTTCGACCTGCGCGCCGCCTCGGTCAAAGGCACCGGCATTGCCGATCCGGAGCTGCGCTATTTCAAGTCGATGGACACGGAAATCACCAATTTCTGGATCGACTATCGCACGCCGGACGTCTCCAGTCTGCGCACGATCGATCGCATGACGGTCTCGCAGCAGACGAGCAATGTCGCCAATGGCCGGATGGACCTTGTGTCGAAGACCGTCGAACTGGGGCGCCGGGATCTCGGAACCGCCGACGGCATGTCGGTGGAACGCACCGAGACGACGACCCGGATCAGGAGCATGCCCTACCGCGCGGTCCAGGATCTGCTCAGCGACTGGCTGGTTCAGGCCCAGCAGGGCAAGGCGCCGGCAGCGATCGCGACGAGCCTGCGCGAGGACATCCGCCTGCTGATGCCGATCGGCACTGAAGTCGCCATGCAGGGCCGCATGGAAAAGGCGCAGTTTCGCCAGAACACCGCGAATTTCGGCCTGAACAATGTGGACTACGACGTCGTCTGGAAGGACCTGACCGGTCCCTCCTCGATCGACCTCCAGCTCAACCTGAACGGCATCGATACCGCAGGCCAGCTGCCGCCGAGCTACGAACAGCTCGTTCCCGATACGATCACGCTCGACGCGACGATCGGCACATTCGATGTCCAGAACGCCTGGCGCTACTATTTCAGCACCGTCGACTTCTCCGAAATGTCGAGGCTCAACACCTACCAGCAGGATCTCGTGACCGGTTATCTGCTGCCCGAAGACAAGATCGCGACGAAGATCGAAGGATTGACGGTGGAATCGCCGCTCTACAGCGCCCGCCTGTTCGGATCGATGAGCTACGACATGCGCAAGGCGCAGCCGCTGATCGAACTGCGCGTCATCACGCCCAGCCTCGATCCCCTGATCGCGCATTTCCAGGACCGCGCCAAGGTCGATCCACAAATGGGTCAGGCCGCCTTCTTCGCCCTGATGGCCAAGGGCTTCGCCGGCAAGGCGGGCAACGGCTCCCTCTATTGGGACCTCGCCATGAAGGAAGACGGCCGTTTCACCATCAACGGCCGCGACTTCACCCCACCCCGGGCCACGCCCTAGGTCGAGATACACCATGGACCCGTGGCGAAACTCCCTCTAAGGATTTTGAGGGCTGAACCAGACAGGGATGCGGGATGCAGGAAGACAAGCTGCACTACGAAGACTTCACGCTGGGCCGAAGCTTCGCGCTCGGTCCACGTCTGGTGACTGCTGAAGAGATCGTCGAATTCGCCGGGGAATTCGATCCCCAACCCATGCATCTCTCCGAAGAGGCCGGCAAAGCGAGCATTCTCGGCGGCCTCTCCGCTTCCGGCTGGCATACCTCGAGCCTCTTCATGCGCCTGATGATCGACGCCTATGTGCTCAAAGCCGCGTCCGAAGGCGCACCCGGCATCGAATTCATGCAATGGCGCAAGCCCGTGCTCGCCGGCGACACGCTGTCGGGTCGCTCCGTCGTGGAAGAGGCCCGCCTCATGCGCTCCCGCCCCCATCTCGGCATCGTCACCTTCGGTCATGAATTGCAAAACCAGCGCGGCGAAACCGTGCTGAAAGCCCGCAACGCCGTGATGGTCCGCCGCCGCGAGATGACGGAGATTTCCGCATGAGGATGCTCGACCTCTACACGGCCGGCACCCGCCTCGAACTCGGCAGCGTCACCTTCACCGCGGATGACATCGTCCGCTTCGCCGAGAAATTCGATCCACAGCCCTTCCACGTCGATGCCGAAGCGGCGAAGTCTTACGTCTTCGGTGCGCTCTGCGCCTCGGGCTGGCATACCTGCGCCAACTGGATGAAGAGCTTCATCGCCTTCTGGGGCCACGAGACGAAGCGCCTGACGGCGGACGGCATCGCCCCGCCCAAACTCGGCCCTTCGCCCGGATTTTCGGATCTGCAATGGCTGAAGCCCGTCTATGCCGGCGACACCATCACCTACTTCATGACCCCGCTCGAAAGCCGCATCGTTCAGGGCCGCCACCGTTACATCCTGAACTCCGCCCTTTCCGAAGGAGTCAATCAGCACGGCGAAGCGGTGCTCCGCTTCAAGAGCAACCTGATCGAATTTTTCCCCGACGAGGAGCAAGCACCATGAGCGTGCACGATTTCACCATGACCGCCATCGACGGCACCGCGCGCAGCCTGAAGGACTATGCCGGCAAGGTGCTATTGATCGTCAACACCGCGAGCGCCTGCGGCCTCACCCCGCAATACGAAGGCCTGGAAGCTCTCTACAAGGCGAACCCTGACCTTGTCGTGCTCGGCTTCCCCTGCAACCAGTTCGGCGCCCAGGAGCCCGGCACGGAGAAGGAAATCGCTCTCTTCTGCGAGACGCAGTTCGCCGTCACCTTTCCGCTCTTTTCGAAGATCGAGGTCAATGGCGAAGGCACCCACCCGCTTTATGCCTACCTGAAATCGGAAACGCCGGGCGCCGAACGGGGCGCCGAGATCGGCTGGAACTTCGCCAAGTTTCTCGTCGGTCGGAACGGACGGCCGATCGCCCGCTATTCGCCGCGCACGGCACCCGCCGATATCGAGGCGGACATCGGCGCTGCGCTGAGCCACTGACCCGCCATGACCGGCTTCCGCTTCCATGCGACACCGCTCAACGGCCTGGAAGCGGTCTCGGCCTCCAGCGCCCATGTCTTTGCCAAGCATACGCATGACACCTATGGCATCGGTTTTCTCTCCGCCGGTGGCCAGATCTCGGCCTCCGGGCGCGGCCAGGTGGAGGCAGAAGCCGGACAGCTGATCACCGTCAACCCGGGTGAAGTGCATGACGGCGCCCCGCTCGGCCGCACGGCCCGCAGCTGGCACATGCTCTACATCACGCCGGATCTCGTGGCGGAATGCCTGTCAGACCTCGTCTCCACCGCGACGGACCTGGAATTCCAGTTTCCCGTCTTCGCCGATCCGGCGATCCGCGCCCTGCTCTCGTCCCTCCATGACCAGCTGGGGCACGAGGATGCTTCAGCCGATGCGCAGACCTTCCGGGAAGCGCTCGTCCTGCTCCTCGGCAAAACCCTCACCCGTCGCACGGCGCCGCCGCTCCCCCTGCCGGACTCGATCCGCCGTATTCGGCAGCGCCTGGACGCCGATCCTGCCGACGCCGCAGATCTGCAGGCTCTCGCCCACGACGCCGGCCTCAGTCGCTTCCAGCTGATCCGCACCTTCCTGCGCCACACCGGCCTGACACCGCATGCCTATCACATGCAGCGCCGCGCCCTTCTCAGCCGCCGGCTGCTCGCTGAAGGCCTGGCCCCGGCCGAAGTGGCCGCCGCCTGCGGCTATGTCGACCAGAGCCACATGCACCGCGAATTCCGCCGGCGCTTCGGCCTCACGCCCGGCGCCTATCGCAGCGCCCGGCCGAGCCGCAATTTCATACAAGACCGAAACGCCTGAGATCCCCATGCTCTCCCGCACACCACGCAGGAGAAATGCATGACCCTCGACTTCCTACTGACAACTCTGATCATCGTCGCGACACCGGGCACCGGTGCGCTCTACACGCTCGCCGCAGCACTCGGCGGCGGACGGCGCGACGCCCTGGTCGCGGCTTTCGGCTGCACGCTCGGCATCATCCCGCACATGCTCGCCGCAGCCCTCGGCCTCGCAGCCCTCGTCGCCGCCGAGCCACGCCTGTTCGAACTGATCCGCTATGCCGGCATCGCCTATCTCGTCTGGATGGCCATCGGCCTCTGGAAGAGCGGTCCGGCAGGGGGGCCGCAAGCAGAGCCCCACCAGCATGCGTGGAAGATCATCCGCAAGGCCGTGTTGATCAATCTTCTGAACCCGAAACTATCGCTCTTCTTCCTGGCCTTCCTACCGCAATTCGTCGATCCGGCGGATCCCGCACCGCTGACGACCATGGCGGGCCTGAGCCTCGTCTTCATGGGCGTGACATCAGTGGTCTTCGCAGTCTATGGCCTGGCCGCCGCCGCCATGCGCCATGGCCTCGTCGAGCGGCCGCACCGGATGCGGATCGTCAATCGGCTCCTTTCAGCCGGCTTCCTGGCAATGGCGGGAAAACTGGCGCTGGCGCAGCGCTGACGCCGGCCGAAAGGGTCGACCGGACCCCGATGCCCGGTCGTGGTGAGGGGCTCAGTGCCCCTCGAATTCCACCAGCGTGCGCACCTCGACACCGAGCGCTTCCAGCTTCTTGCGCCCGCCGAGTTCCGGCAGGTCGATGACGAAGCAGGCGGAGACGACGTCCGCCCCGATCTGGCGGAGCAGTTGGACGGCGCCGACGGCCGTCCCCCCGGTCGCGATCAGGTCGTCGACCAGGATCACCTTTTCGCCCGGCTTCACCGCATCCATGTGAATTTCCATTTCGTCTACGCCGTATTCCAGGCTGTAGGCGATCCGCACCGTCTCGTGCGGCAGCTTGCCCTTCTTGCGGATCGGCACGAACCCGGCCGACAGCTGGTGCGCGACGGCACCCCCAAGGATGAAGCCACGCGCCTCCATGCCGGCGATCTTGTCGATCTTCAGGCCTGCATAAGGCTGCACCAACTCGTCGATCGCCCGCCGGAACGCCCGCGCATCGCCGAGCAGCGTGGTGATGTCGCGAAAGATGATCCCCGGCTTCGGATAGTCGGGAATGGAGCGGATCGCGTCAGCTAGGTCAGAAGAAATCTTGGTCATTGAGTTTCCGGATATCGGGGAAAGAGAGGTTGCTCGGACCATACCAAGTTCGGCAGGCCCTCCCAACAAAAAAGGCGGCCCGAAGACCGCCTTTTCCGAAACTGGACCGATCGTACGCGATCAGTGTTCCTTGTTCGCATAGACCGACTTCTTCGTCAGGTAGATCAGCGCCGTGAAGATGGCGAGGAAAACCATGACCATGAAGCCCATGCGCTTGCGCTCTTCCAGATGCGGCTCGGCGGCCCACATCAGGAAGGCGGCAACGTCCTGCGCGTACTGGTCGAGCGTCTCGGGTGTGCCGTCGTCATAGGTGACCTGGCCGTCCGAAAGCGGCGGAGCCATCGCGAGAGCGGCAGCGCTCACGAAGTACGGGTTGAAATGCGTGCCCTCGGCAACGGTGACACCTTCCGGCGGCTCCTGGTAGCCGGTCAACAGCGCGTGGATATAGTCCGGACCGCCCTGCTGGTACTGCGTGAAGATGTCGAAGACGAACTGCGGGAAGCCGCGGGTCACGCCGCGCGCCTTGGCGATCAGCGAGAAGTCCGGCGGAGCAGCACCGTTGTTGGCGGCAGCCGCTGCTTCCTTGTTCGGGAACGGCGACGGGAAGTAGTCGGACGGCACGGCCTTGCGGGTATACATTTCGCCGTCGGCGTTCGGGCCGTCCTGGACTTCGTATTCGCCGGCGAATGCCTTCACCTGTTCTTCCGAATAGCCGAGGTCTTCCAGCGTGCGGAAGGACACCAGCTTCATCGAATGGCAGGCCGAACAGACTTCCTTGTAGATCTTCAGGCCGCGCTGCAGCTGGCCCTTGTCATAGTGACCGAAGGGACCGCCAAAGCTCCAGTCGATTTCCTTCGGCTTGAGGATCGGGTAGTGCCCGCTCTTGGCGGCATGTTCAACCGCATGTTCGAGGGCCGACCCCTCTTCTGCGGCCGAGGCCAGGCCGGCAAAGCCGGCCATCGAAGCGATGAGCGCGATGCTCGTGAGAAGCTTCTTCATTGTTCTTGTTTCCCTCTCTCGCGCTATCAGGCTTGGACAGCAGCAGACTTGCCGCTCTTTTCGAGAACCGCTTCGGTGATCGAGTTCGGGATGCGCTTCGGCGTCTCGAACAGGCCGAGCAGCGGCATGATCACGAGGAAGAACCCGAAGTAGTAGGCGGTGCCGAGCTGCGAGTAACCAACATAGTTTCCGACGAATTCGCCGCGGAACAGCAGGCCGAACAGACCCGTACCTTCCGCCGGCATGGCGCCTAGCCAGCCGAGGATGATCGAGTTGATCACGAACAGCCAGAAGAACAGCTTGTACCAGGGGCGGTAGACGGCCGAACGGACCTTCGAGGTATCGAGCCAGGGCAGGAAGAACAGGACGATGATCGCACCGAACATCACGAGAACGCCGCCGAGCTTCGAGTCGATCGGGCCGACATTGAAGGTGATGGCGCGCAGCATGGCGTAGAAGGGCAGGAAGTACCATTCCGGAACGATGTGAGCCGGCGTCTTCAGCGCGTCAGCCGGGATGTAGTTGTCCGGATGGCCGAGATAGTTCGGCATGTAGAAGACGAACCAGGCGAAGACCAGCAGGAAGACCGACAGGCCGAGTGCGTCCTTGAGGGTCGCATAGGGCGTGAAGGCGACGGTATCGGTCTTGGACTTGACCTCGACACCCGTCGGATTGGTCTGGCCGGTGACGTGCAGAGCCCAAATGTGCAGGATGACGACGCCAGCGATCATGAAGGGCAGCAGGTAGTGCAGCGCAAAGAAGCGGTTCAGCGTCGGATTGTCGACGGCAAAGCCGCCGAGCAGGAACTGCTGGATCCACTCACCGACCCACGGGAAGGCGGTGAAGAAGCCGGTGATGACGGTCGCGCCCCAGAAGGACATCTGACCCCAGGGCAGAACATAGCCCATGAACGCCGTCGCCATCATCAGCAGGAAGATGACCACGCCGAGGATCCAGAGGATTTCGCGCGGTGCCTTGTAGGAGCCGTAATAGAGACCACGGGCAATGTGCAGATAGACGGCGATGAAGAAGAACGAGGCGCCGTTGGCATGCATGTAGCGCAGAAGCCAACCATGATTGACGTCGCGCATGATCTTTTCGACGGAGTTGAAGGCGACCGTCGTTTCAGCGGCATAATGCATGGCCAGCACGACGCCGGTCAGGATCTGCACGATGAGCATCACCGACAGCATGGCGCCGAAGGTGTAGGCATAGTTCAGGTTGCGGGGAACCGGATAGGCGACAAAGCTGTCATAGACCAGGCGCGGCAACGGAAGGCGCGCGTCGACCCACTTTTCAATGCCGGTGGACGGCTGGTAACTGGAATGGCCACTCATCTTGTCTTATCCCCTCAGCCGATCTTGATCACAGTATCGGAAACGAAGCCATAGGTCGGCACAGCAAGGTTCGCAGGCGCGGGGCCTTTGCGGATACGACCGGCCGTATCGTAGTGCGAACCGTGGCAGGGACAGAACCAGCCACCGAAATCGCCGGACTGACCAAGCGGCACGCAACCGAGATGGGTGCAGGAACCGATCATGACGATCCAGTTTTCCTTGCCCTCGCCGGCAGAGCGCGCAACGTCCGTTGCTTCAGCCGTCGGATCGATATTGGCGTTGCGGGCGACCGGGTCCTTGAGGTCGGCGAGTGCCACGGCCTTGCCTTCTTCAACTTCCTTGTCGGTGCGGTTGCGAATGAACACGGGCTTACCGCGCCACTTGACCGTCAGCGACATGCCGGGCTCGAGCGCCGATACGTCCACTTCGATCGAAGCGAGCGCGAGCGTCGAGGCATCCGGGCGCATCTGGTCGATGAAGGGCCAGGCGACCGAAACCGCGCCAACCGCGCCGGCCATGCCGGTCACCATGTAGAGAAAATCGCGGCGCGTAGGCTCGCCCGCGTGTTCAGTCGTCGTCTCGTGTTCGCTCACGGTCACTTTTTCCTCTTCGCAATCCTGCGACAAACCGCATTTGCCCCCGCAGCGGGAATCACAGTTCGGCCATGTCATGGCCACAGATTCCCCGCCAGATTGGCGCGTTCTAAGCTCGATATTCCGATCTGTCCAGTCTTCCACCCAAGGGGAGCCACTATGTCGCGGAATAAATTGGCTTTGTCCCCATGCGGCTTATAGCCACGCGTCATTGCGGACTGGGCGCTCTCGCCCATAGCGGTCGGCACAGGCCGTCCGGCTGGCAATCGTCAAGCAAATGGCCTCAGCGAGACCCTTTGCGCAGGAAGCGGCCGCGGCGAGGCATCCGGCCCTCAATAAATCCGCCCCAGGCGCGACCTCAGGTCACTGGTTCGGCGGTTCTGGTATCGAGAAAACCGCCCGACTGACGGGCCCAGAGTTCGGCATAGAGGCCACCGAGAGCCACCAGATCGCCATGCGTGCCTTGCTCGATGATCCGCCCCTTTTCCATGACGACGAGCCGGTCGAGTGCTGCGATCGTCGACAGCCGGTGGGCGATGGCAAGCACCGTCTTGCCCTGCATGAGGCGGTCGAGGTTGGACTGGATCGCCGCCTCCACTTCCGAGTCAAGCGCCGAGGTCGCCTCGTCGAGCACGAGGATCGGTGCGTCCTTCAGCATGACGCGGGCAATTGCGATCCGCTGGCGCTGGCCACCCGAGAGTTTCACGCCCCGTTCCCCGACATGGGCATCGAAGCCCTTGCGTCCGCGCTGGTCTTCCACCCGCTGGATGAAATCGAGCGCCTCCGCCCGTTCGGCCGCCTTGATCAGCCGCTCTTCCCCGGCGTCTTCGCGGCCGCAAAGAATGTTGTCGCGGATCGAGCGATGCAGGAGCGCTGTATCCTGGGTCACCATGCCGATCTGTGAGCGCAGGCTCTCCTGGGTGACCTTGGAGATGTCTTGGCCGTCGATCAGGATCCGTCCCCCTTCGAGGTCGTAGAAACGCAGGAGCAGGTTGACGAGCGTTGACTTGCCCGCCCCTGACCGCCCGACAATGCCGACCTTCTCGCCCGGCTCGATATGGAGCGTCAGATTGTCGATGACGCCCTTCTTCCGTCCATAGTGGAAGGTGACGTCATCGAAGCGGATGCCCGGCGACCGAACCTCAAGCTTTGTCGCGTTGGGCGCATCTGTGAGCCCGATCGGCTTTGCCACCAGTTCCGCCGAATTCTGGATCGTGCCGATATTGCGCATGATGCTGTTGAGCTGTGTCATCATTCGCCCAAGCAGCATGTTGAGCCGAAGCACGAGCCCGAGCGTGAAGGCGACGCCACCGGCGGTCACGGCACCGGCAAACCAAAGATCGACGGAGAGCAGCGCGACCATCAGGATCATCACGCCCGAAAGAATGGCAAGCGACGACCGCACCCCTGTCAGCAACCTGGCGAAGGGCCTGAGCGTATCCTGGAAGCGGTCGAAGCCGGCGCGGATGTAATGATCGTTCTGCCGCTCACGACCGAACAGCTTCAGTGTCTGGATGTTCGAATAGCTGTCCACCAGCCGGCCGTTCAACATAGAGGCAGCCTCCGCCGTCTCCTTGGCGTGCTTGCGGATCTTCGGTACGAAATAGCGCGCAAGAGCCAGGAAGATCCCGACCCAGCTCCCGATGATCGCCGCCAGGCGCCAGTCGAGCTGGGCGACCAACGCCATGGTCGAGACGGTGTAGATCACCATGAACCAGACGACCTGCAGAAGCGAGGTCAGGAGATCGCCCGTGGATTGCCCCGCCGACCAGACCTTGGTGACGATGCGGCCGGCAAAATCATTCTGGAAGAAGGATAGCGACTGCCGGCTCACATGCACATGCGCCTGCCAGCGCACCATATTGAAGAAGTTGAGCACGATCACCTGCTCTTCGACCAGCGCTCCGATTGTCACGACGACGAAGCGGCCGAGAAGCACGATCAGCGCCATGGCGAGCAACTCCAACCCGTGCGCTGCTATCAAACCCTCCCATCCGGCCGCCTTTGGTACGGTATCCAGAAGATCGACCAATCGCCCGACGAACCAGAAGAGGCCCGCCTCCAGCATGGCCACCGCCCCGCCAAACAGCGCCATCAGGAAGAACGCCATCTTCGCCTGGCGCACGTAAAACCAGACAAAGGCGAAGGTCTTCTCCGGCGGCCTCAGGTCATCCGAGCGCGCGAAGGGATCCAGCCAGTTTTCGAAGAGACGTGCGATTGCTTGGAACATGCCATGCGATATAGGCGGTTTCGCCTTGATGGCAAAGCAAATGGCGGGAGCGCGGAATTACAAATTGTTCACGCTGAGACCAATGCTGCGGCGGTTTGCGGGCATAACGTGACGTCTCAGCGCAGCCGTCGTCCATAGAGCGCTTCATAGCGCCGCGCCATGCCGGGGTCGGCCGCGACTTCGCTGAAGATCGGCAGCGCGCTCTCCGTCAGTTCCGCCCGCTGCAGTGATTGCCGGGCCGTTCCGTAAAGCTGCGCCGCAAGCACCGGTCGGTGTGTACGTGCGCATCCGAAGTGGCAGGCCATCTTCGGTAGGCTTTTCACCGAGCGGCGGGCAATACCCTCGGCATTGGCGACCACCCGCGATATCCTCTCGCCAAGTTGGGCAAGATAAGTCTCGCTGGTCGCCCCGATCAGCAGACCGAGTTCGTCCGGTCCTGTCCAATAGGCCGTATCGTCCTTGCCGATCAGGCGATGCGAGAACCGCCCAAGCGTGTTCTTGATGTAGTCGCCAACCTTGGAAAGACCGGCACGCTCCAGCGGTTCGAGACCTTCAACCCTGCAGAGAAGCAGGCTCAACCCCTGATCCGAAAGCCCGCCGGCAATCATCTCCTGGATACGATCTTCAAGTGCCTGATACCCGCCAAGTCCGAAGGTCAGTTGCGCAGTCAGATGTTCCTGACCCGGCGCCTCCACGGCAGTCGGCATCAGTTGGTCCCGGACGCGTTGCAGCGCCTCCAGGCACTGGCCGACCTGATCATTGACGCTGGAGAGAAGATCATGCCTCTCGGTTCCGGCTTCGTCCTGAGCAATGAGCGTCCCTGCCTCCAGCGCTTTGCGCAGTTCTCCAAGCGTCGAGAGTGCATTCAAAGTGCTGACCTTCAGCTGGTCGAGCGCGGGCGATGCCACCAGATAGCAGCTCGCGAGTGCGGTCAGATCGCTCTGCCGGACCGGCTTCGGCAATTTGACGAATGCCTCGCGCAATTCAGTCCGCCCCTCGGCCAGGACCTCGAAGATCAGCTGGAAATTCGCCGGCGTGATCGCAAGACGCTGGTTGCTGAGAAAGCCGAGCACTCTTCGGCCGATCGCATCGGCCTGGTTGCTTGGCAGGATGTGACGGTCGGTCGCTGTCGGCATGGAATGCACCTCCATGGGTGTTCCTGTGAAAGAAGGCTACACCCGGGAGCAGAATCAAACCTTGTCGAAATCACTAAAAAGCCGAAGACACAGCCGTAAGCCTATCTCAGCGGGAAAAACGTGTCAGATAAATCCCGAGAAGGATCAAGGCGACACCAGCAGGCTGGCCGACATGAAATTCCGCCGTGCCACGCAGATAATCGATCAGGAGGCCTGTGATCATCTGCCCGCCGATGATCAGCAGCCCGGAACGGGCAGCTCCGAGGCGCGGAAAGACGTAAGAGCTGATCGCAACGAAGAAGGCGCCGATGATGCCGCCGAAAAAGTAGAAGGCCGGCGTCTCCGCGAGCAGCGGCAGCCCGACCCGGTGGATGAAGAGGATGTAGAGGCTGAGGAGCAGGAAGCCGATCGCATGGTTCCACACCGAGGCAACGAACGGGCCTTGCGTCATCGTCAGCCGGCCATTGATAGACCGGCTCATGCCGACGGCCGCGCCTCCCAGAAGCGCAATTGCGACAGCGCCGATCATTCAGGCCCCCTTGGAGAAGATGAGAAGCGCGCTTCCGCCGATCACACAAGCCGCAGACAGGAAATCGAACCGGTTCAGCCCGCGTTTCGGCGTTCCGAACAGGCCGAACTGATCCGAAAGAAGGCCAAACAGGATCTGCCCGACCAGAAGCAGCGACAGACCGCCCGCCAGCGCCAGTTCCGAATTGACCGCGATCGAACTCAGCGCCACGGCAAAGGCACCGGGCGCTCCGCCGAGATAGGTCCAGAGCGGAGTCTTCCCGACCGCCCCGATCCGCCCGGTCCTGCGACCGATCGCCAGATTGGCCATCAGCAGCACGAAGGCAGCGACGGCGCCCACGCCATGCACCACCCAGGAGGCGGTAAACGGCGTGGTATGGGCGGCAAGCCCACTGTTTATGGTCACCATGGTTGCCAGCAAGACCCCGGCGAGAACCGCCCAGAGCCAGTCCACATGTTTCAGCATATCATTTCGCGGAAAGGGTCCCGCGGCTCCGTGATCAAAGGCCACCGCATAGCCGCCGAGAGGGAGGAAGGACAAGCCAATTCGACGGATGGACCAGTCAATCATTCAAATTATGGGTCGTGGATTGAGCTGGAGCCTTTGCATGACCAGCCGAAACGTGGACGGCCGAGCATCCGAGATACACGCCGGCGAGACTTCACCTGTCACCCGGACTGGTAGCAGAAAATCAAACGGAAATGGGGGCACGAATGCCCCCCATCTTGATCATGCTGACGGAGAACAAGAGCCTGAACTGCTCTCAGAACTCCGACCATTCGGCAGCCGGTGCGGCATTGCCTCGGAAAGCATTGGCGACCTTGCGGCCGAGCGCGCGGGCCGGCGACACTTGCGGCTGGCTGGTTGGCATGGCTGGAGCAAGCCGCGCCGTCTGGTACGGACCAGCCTCCTCCGTCCGGAACTGCGCCATCAACTGAAGCAAAGTGGCAGCCTGTTGTGCCAAGCCATGGCTTGCCGCCGTCGACTGCTCCACCATGGCGGCATTCTTCTGCGTGCCCTGGTCCATCTGGTTGACCGCCATGTTTATTTCTTGCAGACCCGTTGCCTGTTCCCGCGCCGAGGTGACGATGGCAGCAACGTTCTGGTTGATCTCCTGGACCTCGCGAACGATGGTTTCCAGCGCCCGGCCCGTCTCATCGACCAGCGCCACGCCATTGCGAACCTGCTCGCCCGAGGCGTTGATCAGCCCCTTGATCTCCTTGGCCGCACTCGCAGACCGCTGCGCAAGCTCGCGCACCTCCTGCGCCACGACCGCAAAGCCCTTTCCGGCTTCCCCTGCACGCGCGGCTTCCACACCGGCATTCAACGCCAGGAGGTTGGTCTGGAACGCGATTTCATCGATCACGCCGATGATGTTCGAGATCTCGGACGACGACTTCTCGATCTGCTGCATCGCGGCGACGGCGCGGCGGACGATCTCCCCGGAATGCTCGGCGCCTTCGCGGGTGCGGCCAACCAGCTGACCCGCCTCTTCGGCGCGGATCGAGGAATCCTTCACCGCCGTCGTCACCTGTTCGAGCGCCGCAGCCGTCTCCTCGACGGAAGCCGCCTGCTGTTCGGTACGCTTGGAAAGGTCATCGGCAGCTGCCAGCATTTCGCTGGCACCGGCATCGATGGCGCGCGCATTCTCGTTGACGGCCAGCATCGCCTCGCGCAGGCGGGCAACCGACTGGTTGAAGTTGACGCGCAGTGCATCGAGATGCTCGGTAAAGCGGGCGTCGATCGACACGGCCAGATCGCCCTCCGACAAGCGCTGCAAGCCACCACCAAGCTGCTCGACGGCAAACTGCACGTCGGCGACTTCCCGCGCCTTCTGTTCCTCGCGTGCCAGCCGCTCGGTCTCGGAGAGCGAGCGGTTCTCCTCGGCCTGGCGTTCGAGCTCGACACGTTCGATCGCGTTGGCTCGGAAGACGGCAACGGCTGCCGCCATCTCGCCGATTTCGTCGCGGCGGCTACCGAAGGGGATTTCCGAACCCGTATCGCCGGACGCGAGGCCGCGCATGGCATCCGTGATCGTCGATATCGGACGCACCACGCGGTAGAGACTGACGGCAGCCGCGGCGAGCGCCATCAATGCGGCGCAGATCACGGCCGCGACGGACAGCTGGAAGGCCGTCTGTGCCGAACCCTCACTCTCGACTCGGACGGTCGCAGCAACGTCACGATTGACCTTGATGATCTCCTCAAGCGCCGCACCGGCTTCGCCGCCGATCGGCACCATCTTGGCTATCGTGTCCTTGGCTTGGTAGATCTTCGAGGTCAGCGCCTGCTCAATGAAACTCTGACCGAGCGCCTGATACTGCGCCACCTTGTCCTTGAACACGTCAAAATGCTGGCGAACCGTCGGCAGCACGATCATCGTGTCAAAGCTCTGGATGGAAGCATCGAGCTTCTCGCTTGCTGCATTGGCAGCATCCACCAGTTTCCGCTTCTCGCCGGCATTGCTGGAATTGAGGATCATGAGGTTCAGACGGCGAACTTCGCCGAGCTGCGTCTCGATCGCAGCGATCTGAATGGACCGCTCCATGCGACCACCCAGTTCGCCGATCTGGTCGCTCATGCCGTTTACCGAATGGATGGCAATACTGCCCTGGACCAGCGAGACGATGACCATGAGGCCGAAGAGGAGCGGCAAGAGGGTTTTAATCTTGAGTTTTTTCACGACTGAAATCCGCGCTTGAAACAGGAACCGGAATCACAACGACCCCGGCCTCTCCGTGACAGCCCGGCTCTGAACAAAACCTTACTCGGCCGGGGGCACTTCTTGCCTTCCTCCTTGCAGCCAGTCTCTCATGAAAAACAAATGCCTAAGAGAAAAGGGGCATTTCTGCCCCCATTCATTGTCCCGGACCGTCGTGCAAGGCGGCGGATCACTCCGCCGCCTCCTCCGATGCCTCGTCCAGCGCCTTGGCCGCCTCTTCTGCGCGCAGCGTCTTCGCCTGCTCTTCGTCCGGATCGGTCTGGTCCGGCAAGAAGCCGCCGGACTGGCGGTTCCAGAGGTCGGCATAGATGCCGCCGGTCTGGACCAATTGCTGATGCGTGCCTTCTTCCACGATCCGGCCCTTGTCGAGCACGATCAGCCGGTCCATCTGCGTCAAAGTGGAGAGCCGGTGGGCGATCGCGATCACGGTCTTGTCCTCGATCAGCTTGAACAGGCTTTCCTGGATCGCGGCCTCGACTTCCGAGTCGAGCGCAGACGTTGCCTCGTCCAGGATCAGGATCGGCGCGTCCTTGAGAAAGACGCGGGCAATCGCGATCCGCTGCCTTTGGCCACCGGAGAGCTTCACCCCGCGCTCGCCGACATGGGCGTCAAGACCAACGCGGCCCTGCTGGTCGGCAAGTGCCTGGATGAAGTCCCAGGCATTGGCCCGCTTCGCCGCCTCGATCACCTCGGCATCGCTGGCATCCGGCCGACCATAGGCGATGTTCTCGCGGATCGAACGGTGCAGCAGAGACGTGTCCTGGGTAACGACGCCAACAAGCGCGCGAAGACTGTCCTGGCTCACCTGCGAGATATCCTGCCCATCGATCAGGATTTTTCCCTTCTCGATATCGTAGAAGCGCAGGAGCAGGTTCATCAGCGTCGTCTTGCCGGCACCCGAGCGCCCGACGAGACCGACCTTCTCACCAGCCTTGATCGTCAGCGAGAAGCCTTCGATGACGCCCTTCTGCTTGCCATAGTGGAAGCGTACGCCGTCATAGACGATCTCCCCCCTCGGCGCGGCAAGCGCCTTGGCCTGTGGCTCATCGACGATGTCATGCGGCTTGGTCATCATGCCCATGCCGTCATAGACAGTGCCTATGTTCTCAAAGAGGGCCGCGACTTCCCACATGATCCATTGCGACATCCCGTTGATCCGCATGGAAAGCCCGATCGCAACCGCAATCGCCCCGACCGTGACATTGCCGTTCAGCCAGAACCAGATGCCGAGGCCAGCGACTGCGAACTGCACAATGGCATTGTTGATGTCGACGCAGATGTTGAGCAGCGAAATCTGCCGCATCTGCCGGTGCACCGTGCCAAGGAAGGCATCCATGCCTTCCCGTGCATAGGTCTCCTCGCGCCCGGCATGCGAGAACAACTTAACCGTGCCGATATTGGTATAGCTGTCGACGATCCGCCCCGTCATCATCGAGCGGGCATCGGCCTGCTCGCTCGACAACCGGCGAAGCTTCGGAATGAAATTGCGCAGGATGAGCGCATAAACGATCAGCCAGACCACCAGCGGGACGCCGAGTCGCCAGTCGACGGAAGCGACCAGCGCCAGCATCGAGACGAAAAAGGTGACAGCGTAGATGAAGACGTCGATGATCTTCATCACGCTTTCCCGGATCGACAGCGCCGTCTGCATGACCTTGGTTGAGACCCGGCCAGCAAACTCGTTGGCGAAGAAGGTCATCGAATGCCTGAGCAGGAAGCGATGCATCTGCCAGCGTGCGATCATCGGGAAATTGCCGGCCAGCACCTGATGCATCGTGACGGTATGAACGACACCGATGGCCGGCAGACCGATCAACAGCAGTGCCGCCATACCGATCAGCGTATGCCCTTCCGTCTGCAGGAAGGTCGCCCGATCGGCATTAGACAGCCAGTCGACGATGTTGCCGAGGAACTGGTAGAGAAACACTTCCGCAACCGCAATCAGCCCCGAGCACAAGCCCAGCAGCAGAAGCCACGGCCAGGCCGGTTTTGTATAGTGCCAGCAGAATGCGACGAGCCCCTTCGGCGGCAGGGTGGGTTCGCCCTCCGGATAGGCATTCAGGCGGTTTTCAAACCACGAGAACATGGGAATGACTCCAGCAATTGAAGCGCAGACAGACCCCGTTTGCAGGCGTCGCAAATGCGCAGAAATCTCAATGATTGAGGCCGGTTACGGCCGCAGGATGAATCTGTTTGAGAAATGGGGCGAAAGGTTCGCCGTCACGCCGCCATAAAAAGCTGTCGCGGCCGGGGCAGCATACCGAATTGATCCATCGAAGGCCCTCCCGCTTGCGTGTTGAACAGGCCCCTCTTCTATCTCCGACCTGTTCCAATTTCCAGCCGTGCCGCGAACGGGCGAGACATTCGGTCGCAACTGTTGCTCCGGCACCACAGCCGTTACCTCCACGTCCAGACGCTCCCAGCGGGGGCCGCACCCTTGAGCCGTCGCATCGCCTGCCGTAAGAACGGCGCCATGACCGACCTGCGCATAGCCCTCTACCAGCCCGACATTCCCGGCAATACCGGCACCATCCTCAGGCTTGCCGCCTGCCTCGCCTTGACCGTCGACATCATCGAGCCGGCCGGCTTCGTGCTGTCCGACAAGAACCTGAAGCGCGCCGGCATGGATTATCTCGCCAGCGCCGTCATGGTGCGCCACATCAACTGGGAGCACTTCAACGCGTGGCGCCGTGAGCAAGGCCGCCGCCTTGTGCTTGCCTCCACCCGAGCAGCAATTCCCTACACGCGCTTCGATTATCAGCCTGATGACATCCTGCTGTTCGGCCGCGAAAGTGCCGGCGTGCCTGACCATGTCCACGACATGGCGGATGCCCGCGTCATCATTCCCATGGTCGAGGGCCAGCGTTCGATCAACGTCGCCATGTCCGCCGCCATGATCACGGGCGAAGCCCTGCGTCAGACCAATGTCGCATCCTGAAGTGCCGTAAACAGGCATCCGTCAAGGCGGGCTCGTCTCGAACCGGCTATCCTTGATCCCGCGCGAGGCTCGGCAGCCGGGGATTATAACGGCATTTGCTAAATCATCCGAACCGCGATATGTTGCAACGCAGCAAAACACGGGAGTTGGACATGTTTGAAACAGCATTCGCCCTTGGACTGACCCAGTTTGCACGATCCCTCAGCCTGCCGGAACGCGTCCGTCACCGCACCGCGCGGAACGCCGCGCTCGAGCCCTGGCGCCTGCGCAACACCGGCCTCGACGCGCTCTACTATGACGTCAAGGCGCTGACTTCAGACGAAACCTTCTACATCAGCGACAGCCTTGCTTCCGAAGGCCTGATCATGATCGTCCCGCCCACGGGTGGTCCGATGCTCACCATCTGCGACAGCGTCGAGGAATATCGCCTGCGCGGCGGCCGCGACGTGCATGCGCTCGCCGTTGCCGGCATGGGCGGCTCGGCCATCGGCGCTGCCGCCTTTGCCCGCAACGTGGCCAACGCCATCGGCGAACCCGTGGCCGCCGTCGTCTCCGGCTACGGCCTTGGCGACATCGTCAACGAGGCGATCGGCGGCGCCTTTCTCTTCGGCTGGCTCGGCCATATCAGGAGCAATCTCGAAGTGATCGACGACGTCGTCGGCCGCCCCAAGCTGGGCGCCTATGGCAATAGAGATGAGGATGGCGATGGCAAGAAGAGCCGCGGCCTCGACGCCGATACCGTCTCCAGCCTGCTGGCCGATCCCTCCTTCTCTTTCACCCTGATTGCCGGCCACTCCCGCGGCAACCGGGTGATCGCCGATGCGCTCCATGCGCTGAAAGCAAGCGACCCCACCCGGCTGGATACTCTCGCCAACACCGCCCGCATCGTCACCTTCGGCGGCCGCATCAAGATGCCGGACGCCTTTGCAGATATCACCGATGTTGTTGGCGAACTCGACTGGTTCGGCGAAATCAACTCCCGGCCAAAGATCGCGACGGATATCCGCGTTCCCTTCTGCGGCCATTCGACCAATACCGACATGCCGGGCGCCATCAAGGTGACGAAGATCATCACGGATATCCTCGCCGGCCACATCGTTCAGGCGCCAGAACCGCATGGCGAGGAGACCGCAGAGGCCGGCGTCTCCGCCCCCTCAGCAATCGCCCTGCCCGCACCGGATCAGGCGGTCGAAGCCTTGGTCGAGGAACCGCTGCCCGCCATGGCGGCGCCCGACGCACAACGGGCAGAGCCCGTGGCCGAAGGGACAATCGACACGCCGATCGTAGCCGAAGCCGCACCGACACTTGCCTCTGACACCCCCGTGGCCATGGAAACCGCTGCCGGAGTACTGCCGGGAACCCCGGTCGCGAGTGAGCCGGACCAAACGGCCCCGACGGGGGCCCGGAAGCCTCCCCTGAAGTCCGGTCCGAAGAAGCCCCGCACCCGTCGCTGACGGGTGCCCCAGCCGAAGCAGAAAACTCAGGCACGGATTCGTCTTACGGGTAGATCTTCAACCAGCCTGCCATGGAGGCGTTGGTGATGTTGAGGCCCGATTCCTGCAGCTGCGACTGCGCCTCCACAGCCATGCGCTTGGCGTCATGATCGCCGAGATCGCTGCGCACGCGGCTTTCGGTCCCCAGATCGCCTGCCCGCGCAAGTCCCTCGATGAAGCCGTCATCTCCAGATATCTGGTTGCGCACAGCGCTGACTTCGGCGCTCGCCCCCACCATGTCGATCAGCACGCGGTTGAGCGCCGAGATCATCCCGTCGATCTGGTCGGAACTTGTCCCGGCATCAATGCGGACCTCCTGTGCGCTCGACCGGTTCGGCACGGAGGAGTTCGCGTCCATAAGGTAATAATCATAGGGCACGCCGCTCATGCTCGTGCCCGCATAGGCTCGGGTGAGCAGACCGTCGTCGGCTTTCTCCTTCGACACCAGCGTTGCCTGAGCGGTATCGAAATCGATCATGTTGATCGACAGTTCTCCCTGATCGCCCGTCGAGACCGAGGCGAGCAGTGAGGCGACCTTCGGCTGCTGACCGGCGCCCACCTGCAGCCAGTTCTCACCGTTGAACGCGCTGTCGTCGATGACCTCCGAGAGCCTCGCCTTCATCGTGTCGATCTCGGCATTGATCGCCGACTTGTTGGCACCGACAGCCTTGGCCTGCACCAGCTTCTGCTGGATCCGGCCCACGATTTCGGTCGCCTGTTCCAGACCAACCGCCGCGGTATCGGTGACAGCAGCTGCACGCCCATTGGCATCCTGAACGCTGCCGAGTGACAGGCTGGAAGCGCTGAAGGTTGTGGGGATGGACCAATAGGCTGTGTTGCTCTCCGGTGTCGTTGGAGCCCCCGTCTTGGCGGGAGCCGCCGCGTCACGGACAGAGGCTGTCTGGCGCACACGCTCAAGCGCCTTCGACGACGTATCGAGCATCGAAGCAGAACTGGCCGAAGTCAGATTGAACCCGACTGATGTCATGGGAAAACCTTGTGTCGCATCTCATGTCGCACCGGCACCGGGATCATCCCGGCTGTGTGACATCCAACATGCCATCAAGGTTTTGTCTTTCGCTTACCCGGAAAGCAGGCATTTTAGCGAATATCCACTTTGCGCAGGAATGAGACACGCCCCGTCAGTCGGCGGACGGCAGACGCCGCATGGTGAACTCGATCTGGTCGCCCTCAAGCTGGCGCCAGCTCTCCACTTCCGTCCAGTAGGCGGCTTTTGGGAAATCATCGAACCATTCGCGGGCCTTGGCGCGTGCCTCCTCGCGCGTCAGACAATAGGTTTCACGCACGAACTGGCTGCTGCTGCGCCCGGATGCCGCCGCGCGGTGGTCCGCAATGCACTTCTTGAGGCCGTTGAACTTGGGCGGGCCGGGCATCTTCGTCATGGCATCCCTCGCATGGGCAAAGTTTAGACCAGACAAAACCGCAAGGCGAGTCGATTTTCATGGAACACTTGGGGCGCCATATGGCAGGGACGGCCCCGACCTGATATTCGGGGAGCGGAATACGCGCGGGGGACAAGATGCAGCGACCGGATCTGCCAAAGGAATTGCCTGACGACATCGAGGGCAAGAAGCTTGCCGCTCGTGCCTGGTTTGAAAGCCTGCGCGACACGATCTGCGCATCCTTCGAGGCGCTGGAAGACGAACTGACGGGCCCCCTCTCCGACCGCGAACCCGGACGCTTCACGCAGAAGGACTGGCTACGCGAAGAGGGCAAGGGCGGCGGCGGCCGCATGTCGATGATGGAGGGCCGGGTCTTCGAGAAAGTCGGCGTCCACACCTCGACCGTTCATGGCGAATTCTCGCCGGAATTTCGCAAGCAGATGCCGGGTGCAGAGGAAGATCCCCGCTTCTGGGCCTCGGGCATTTCGCTGATCGCTCACCCGGTCAATCCCAACGTTCCGACCGTTCACATGAACACCCGCATGGTCGTCACCACCAGCCAGTGGTTCGGCGGTGGCGCCGACCTCACCCCGGTGCTCGACCGCCGTCGCACGCAGGAAGATCCGGACACCCGGCTCTTTCACCGCGCCATGGAGATCACCTGTCAGCGCCACCCTGAAGTCGCCGACTATCCCGCCTACAAGCGGTGGTGCGATGAGTACTTCTTCCTGCCCCATCGCAACGAGCCGCGGGGCATCGGCGGCATCTTCTTCGACTGGCTCTATCCGCAGCCGGAAAAAGGTGGCTGGGACGCCAATTTCATCTTCGTGCAGGATGTCGGCCGGGCCTTCAACATGGTCTACCCGAAGATCGTCCGCTCCAATTTCAACACGCCCTGGACGGAGCAGGATCGCGACGAACAACTGGTCCGTAGAGGCCGCTATGTCGAGTTCAACCTGCTCTACGACCGCGGCACGATCTTCGGTTTGAAGACCGGCGGCAACGTCGAATCGATCCTGTCTTCGCTCCCTCCGGTGGTCCGTTACCCCTGACTCTGAGCGTTAACGCTCACATCCAAACGCTCACGCCGCCTCACGAAAAAGAATGGCCTAGGATTCCGGACAGTTATGATATTTGCCCGGAAAACTTGACGGTTTGCATTGCGTTCGCCGCGCCGCTTGCCCATGCTGCCTCTCGCACGCAATGTGGAGGAGGAGAGTTGCCATGAACCCGTCCGGCGCAGTGACCAGTGCCCGAGTGAGTGAACCCGCAGATCGCCCGATCGAGGCGCCCGAGTTGATTGATCGGCTGGCGGAAAAACTGCGAGCGTCGAGTGATGTTGACCTGCCGCATTCCTACTTCGTCGAACAGGTGAGACTTGGTCTGGCAGGGGCCGATCTCACAGACCACGCCGCAGCCAATGCCATCGAAACCGGCGCCCATCGCGGCAAGACTGCGGCCAACCAGTCGGTCTTTAACGCCTGGGCAAGACCCGACTGACCCATACCAGATCCACCGCGCATCCACCCTCGCCCGCAGCCATCTGCGGGCACTTTTTTAGGCGCGAGCGTCAGAACAAAACTTCGTCGCTCTCGTTAGGTCTCCAGGGAGTATCCGAAGGAGGAACCGTCATGAAAACCTTTGAATGTGGAACGCTGGTACCGGGTTGCGACTGGCATACCCGCGCCGAGGAAGAGGCGGAAGTGGTGCGCCGCGCGGTGGAGCATCTCCGCACGACCCACGGCGAGGACATCATTCGGCCAGCTATGGTCGAGAATATCAAGAGCCGTATCCGCGACCGTCAGCAAGGTCAGCGCGAAGAGCAGCAGACTGTAGTCTGACGTTTCGCCCGCCGCAGATCACTTCGGAGCCAGTTCGGAAATCCGCGCGAGAAGCCGCTCGCGATCGAGGGTGAAGTTGGATGCAACCCACCCCTCCTCGAGCTTGCCCAGGATCTCGCCCACCTTGGGACCAGAAGGTATGCCTGCGGCCAGCACGTCGCTCCCCTTGATCGGCAAGACGGGACGCTCGAAAGCTTCCGCCCGCCTCAAAAGTGCTGATAGCCGTCCGCTCCGCGTCATCGCCTTGGAATCCGCTTCCGCCTGGCTGCGGGCAGAGGCCAGTTCCAGCTTTAGCACCGCAATGAGGCCCTCCCTGCCGTAGCGATAGAGGTCCCGGTCGAAAGCAACATCTGTCACCGTCTCCTGAGGCTTGGGGGCCCGTGCAAAGCGGTCAAGCGCGATCGCCTCGGCATTGGACAGTTTCAGCCGCTCGGCAAGCGCAACCAGACGCGCCGGATCTTTCGGCGTGATCGCTGAAAGCCTCAGGAGCGGGTCCGGCGTCCAGCCCAGCGCCTGTTCGGCAGCAATCAGGCCTGGGATGGCATCGATGCCCCATTTCTCCGTTTCCGGCAGCACCTCGGTCAGCACGCCCGACTGCCGCATCCAAAGAAGCGCCCGGCCCGGGTCGGGCGCGCCAAGCAGCTTCTTCATCTCGCTCCAGACACGTTCCGCCGAGAGCGTCTTCAGCTGCACCCTCGCCCGCGCGCAGGCCTTCAGACCCGCCGCATCCGGACGGCCCCGGCCATAATAGGCAAAGAACCGGAAGAACCGCAGAACGCGCAGATAATCCTCGGCGATCCGCTGCTCCGCATCGCCGATGAAGCGGACCGTCTGCGTCTCCATATCTGAGAGACCGCCGACGAGATCGATGACTTCTCCGTCGAGGCCGACATAAAGCGCATTGATCGTTAGATCGCGTCGGTCGGCGTCTTCCTGCCAGCTGGCACCGAAGGCAACCTCGGCATGCCGCCCATCCGTCGCCACATCGCGCCGGAGTGTTGTCACCTCATAACCCTTGCCGTCGACGACCAGGGTTACCGTTCCATGCTCGATCCCGGTCGGCACGACCTTGATCTGCTTGGCCGCCGCCCGTCCTGTCACCTCTGCCGGCAGAAGCGTCGTCGCCAGATCGATATCGCCGACCGGCATGCCGAGCAGGCTGTTGCGCACGGCCCCGCCAACCACCCGCGTCTCCGCGCCGCCGCCGTTCAGAAGCGTCATCAGGCGCTTGAGGCCAGGCTCCTGAAACCAGGGCTGATCGGACAGATTGGTCATGCATAAAGCCTTTCATAAAGTGTCCGGATGATCCCGGCTGTAATGCCCCAGATGCGCCGGTCGCGATAGGGCATCACGTAGAAATGCCGCACTGCGCCCTGCCAGACCCAGCTGTCCCGCTGGTGGTTATCAGGGTTCATCAGGAAGGAAAGCGGCACCTCAAACACGCTTTCCACCTCCTGCGGATTGGGCGTAATGGTGAAGCCAGGACTGACAACCGCCAGCACCGGCTGAATCCGGAAGCCCGTTGCGGCAAAGTACTGCGGCAGGCGCCCCACCGTCTCGACGAAACGGCGGTCGAGGCCGATCTCCTCCTCGGCCTCCCGCATCGCCGCCTCTTCCGGCGAAAGATCCGTCTCGTCGACCCCCCCGCCCGGAAAGGCAATCTGCCCGGCATGCTTGCGCAACTTGGCTGTGCGCTGCGTCAGGATGATCCGCGCCTCGTCGGGATCATCGATCACCCCTACGAGAACCGCCGCGTCCTTCAGCTTTAGCTGTTCAATTTCCAGGATGGTCTCGCGATTGAGAAGATGATCGCCATGCTCGCGCCACGAGAGGTCGTGCGGTGCCACCTGCTCGCGCGCCCGCCGGCGGAAATCCTGTGCAGAGAACAATTCTTCACTCATCGGGAAAGGCGGTCCAGTTCATCGGCTGGCATCACGGGAAAGACCGCACCTCCAGAGGTGAGGCAGAACATCGCTTCGCCGTCCACCTCCCGCACCTCGCCACGCTCGACGAGATCATACATCACCGCCCGCGACACCAGCGCCTCCAGCCGTCCCCGCACATGCAGATAGGGCTTCAGTTCATGGTTCTCGCCGAAGATGGCAAAGCGCAGCGGATGATCCGATCCGGCCTCCACGACATCGCCGACATTGGTGCGGAACGTCAGCACCGTTTGCCCGTCGCGTTCGCTCGCACTCATCTCGACCGCGACGAACGGTGCGTCCTCAACCTTGATCCCGACCTTTTCCACAGGAGTTACGAGATAGGTCTTTCCGTCTTCATCCTTGCGCAGGACCGTTGAAAACAGCCGTACCAGCGGCGCGCGCCCGATCGGCGTTCCCATGTAGAACCAGGTGCCGTCGGCGCGAATTTCCATATCGAGATCGCCGCAAAACGGCGGTTCCCACCGATCGACGGGTGGAAGTCCGGGTTTTCCGCCCTCCGTCTGGGCTGCCGCGCGCGCAATCAGGGCGGCAAGGTCTGCTGCATCCGTGGTCGCCTTCAAGGTATCACCTGCCATGTTTGCGTCCCGGTTTTGTCTCTCTGCCATCACAGTCACGAGATAGTCATTCGAGGCGCGCTTGTCAGCCGGCATGTCGCCAATAAGTTAGTTTGATAGGATGCACGGATCGCGCCCATTCGATTCGCCGGACTTCATCCGCCGATTGGGCAAAACCTGATGGAGCAGACCATGGGCATGATGCCGAACCCGGATGTCGCCTTGGACGAGAAGGCCATCGTCGTTGAGGCCGAAAAGGCGCTCGCCGACATCGCTCTCATTCGTGCGGAAGTCGCAAAAGTGATCTTCGGCCAGGAAAAGGTCGTCGAGAACACCCTGCTCGCCATCCTCTCCGGTGGTCACGCACTTCTCGTCGGCGTGCCGGGCCTCGCCAAGACGAAGCTGGTGACGACGCTCGGCACCGTTCTCGGCCTTGACGCGAACCGTATTCAGTTCACGCCAGACCTGATGCCCTCCGACATCCTCGGCACCGAAGTCATGGACCAGGACGAGACCGGTCGCCGCTCCTTCCGCTTCGTCAAAGGCCCGGTCTTCGCCCAGCTGCTGATGGCCGACGAAATCAACCGCGCCAGCCCCCGCACCCAGTCGGCGCTGCTGCAGTCGATGCAGGAATATCACGTCACCATCGCCGGCCAGGCTTACCAGCTGCCTGCCCCCTTCCACGTGCTCGCCACCCAAAACCCGCTCGAGCAGGAAGGCACCTATCCCCTGCCCGAAGCCCAGCTCGACCGCTTCCTGCTACAGGTCGACGTTCTCTACCCGGAGCTCGCCGCCGAACGGCAGATCCTGCTGGAGACAACAGGCATCAGCGACAGCCGTGCGAACGCCGTCATATCAAGCGAGCGGCTCGTCGAGATCCAGAAGCTCATCCGCCAGATGCCGGTCTCCGACACGGTGGTCGACGCGATCCTGTCGTTGGTTCGGTCAGCCCGCCCCGGCCATGGTCATGCCGCAACCGACAAGAACGTGGCCTGGGGACCAGGACCCCGCGCCGGTCAGGCCCTGATGCTCTGCGCCCGTGCGCGCGCCCTCTATGAAGGCCGCCTCGCGCCGTCAATTGATGACGTGCATGCGCTGGCCGAACCCGTGCTCGAACACCGCATGGCGCTGACTTTCGCCGCCCGCGCCGAAGGCATGACCGTGCGCGACGTCATTGCCGGCCTCGTCTCCAACTTGCGCAGCTGAGGAAGGCTCCCACCGCGTGGCATCGATCGGCCAGATCGTCGAACAGACCCCCGGAAGCGAAGTGCTGCAGCGCGCCCGCCAGCGCGCAGTGCTCGTGCCTGACTGCATGGTTGAGGCGAAACGCATCGCCAACACGGTAATCGCCGGCTGGCACGGCCGCCGCAAACGCGGCATCGGCGAGAATTTCTGGCAGTTCCGTCCCTATGCCGATGGCGAGAGTTATGCGCGCATCGACTGGCGCCGCTCTGCCCGTGACGACCACATGTATATCCGCGACCGTGAATGGGAGGCGGCGCATACCGTCTGGCTCTGGGCCGACATGTCGCCCTCGATGATGTACAAGTCGACGCTGGCAAGCGTCTCCAAGGAAAGCCGCGCGCTCGTCCTGATGCTGGCACTTGCCGAAGTTTTGGCCCGCTCCGGCGAACGCATCGGCTGCCCCGGCATCATGGAGCCGGTCTCCGCCCGCAATGCCGCCGAGCGCCTGGCCGCCGCCATCATGCATGCCCCGCTGACCTCGGGCCTGCCGGATACCCGCATGATCCGCGGCGCCAGCGACATCGTGTTGATCGGCGACTTCCTCGACGACGCCGACCGTGTCATGGAGCGCATCGCCCCGCTCGCCAGACGCGGCCTACGCGGTCACGTCGTCGAGATCGCCGATCCCGCCGAGGAAACCTTCCCCTATACCGGCCGCACGGAATTCACCGATCCGGAGACCGGCGAAAAGCTCACCTCCGGCCGCGCCGAGACGCTTCGCGACGACTACCGCCGCGCCTATCTCGCCCGCCGCGACAGTCTTTCGGACCATCTGCGCCGGATGGGCTGGAGTTTCACCCATCACCGCACCGACCGCCTCGCCTCCGAAGCCCTCGTCGCCGTCCACATGCACCTCTCGGGCATGACGCCGGCCGTCAGCCGGAGTGCAAGCCTATGATGGGACTTCCGCTCGCCTTCGGCGCCCCCGCCATCCTCGGCGCATTGCTTGCCCTGCCCTTGATCTGGTGGCTTCTGAAACTCACCCCGCCGCGCCCGAAATACGAAGTCTTCCCGCCGCTGCGCATTCTCGCCGGCGTGCTGAAGCGCGAGGAAACGCCCTCGAAAAGCCCTTGGTGGCTGACGCTGTTGCGCATGCTGATGGCCGCGATCGTTATCTTCGCGCTGGCCGACCCCGTGCTCAACCCGCGCAATGCAACGCTGTCAGGCGATGGCCCGCTGCTTCTCGTGGTCGACAACAGCTGGGCGACCGCAGCCGACTGGGATCGCCGCGTCGAAACCGCGACCACCCTCATCGGAGATGCGAGCGACCGCAGCCTCCCCGTCGCCATTCTCTTCACCGCCGATCAGGCCCAGGACGCAACCCCGGGCACCCCAGCCGTCGCGCTCGAAAAACTTGCCGCCGCCTCACCCCGTCCTTTGCGTCCCGATCGCGCCCGCACGCTGGAGGCGCTGCGCACCAGCTTCGCCACGGAGCGCCCCGGCACCCTCGCCTATATCGCCGACGGCATCAGCCATGACCCCAAGGATACCGTTCTCGCCGATTTGGCGACGCTCTCTCCGGCCGAATTCCGCCTGATCGAGAACAACGGACCGTCCGCCATCGCCATCACCGGCGCAAACAACGGCGCCGATGTCTTGAGCGTCAGCCTCTCGCGCCTCGACGGTGCCGAGCCCCGGCAGGTCATCGTCGATGCGCAGGACCGCCAGGGGCGCGTCATCGCCTCCGGCGCAGTCGACTTCGCGGCAGGAACCACAGAGGCGACCGGCCAGATTGCCGCCCCCTTTGAACTCCGCAACGATTTTGCCCGCCTTTCCATATCGGGCATCGCCTCGGCCGGCTCGACCTATCTGCTCGATGACGGTTTCCGCCGCCGCAAGGTGGCCCTTGTCTCCGGAGACAGCAGTGACGGTTACCAGCCGCTGCTTTCGCCCCTCTACTACATTGAGCGCGCGCTCGGGCCTTATGCGGATCTGGTCAAACCGGGCGAACCCGACCTCGCCGTCGCCATTCCAGAAGTCTTCAACCAGAACCCTTCAGCACTTGTGCTTGCCGATGTTGGCCGACTGCCGGCCGATGTCTATGAGCCCCTGCAGGCTTGGATCGAGCGGGGCGGCACTCTGATCCGCTTTGCCGGCCCGCGCCTTGCCGCAGCCCCCGCCGATGATCCCCTCGTGCCGGTCATGCTGCGCCAGGGCGAACGGGCATTGGGCGGGGCCCTCTCCTGGGCCGAACCCCAACCACTCGCCGCCTTCCCCCCATTCGGACCCTTCGCCGGCATGCCGAAGCCCGAAGGCATCCTGGTCAAGCGCCAGGTGCTTGCCGAACCGAGCCCCGATCTGGCGGGCCGCACCTGGGCAAGCCTTGCCGATGGCACGCCGCTGGTCACCGTGCAGGAAAAGGGTGCCGGCCGTATCGTGCTCTTCCATGTCAGCGCCGATGCCGCATGGTCGGATCTGCCGATCTCCGGCACCTTCGTCGAAATGCTCCGCCGCGTGGTCCAACTGACCCGTGTCGGCACCGTCCAACCCGAAACCGGCCAGACGACCGCGCCGGCACTTCCGCCCTACCGCCTGCTCAACGAGCGCGGCGCGCTCACATCCGAAGCCGGCACGGCGCGGCCGCTCGCGCTCGGCCCCGATCGCCCTGACGCCGCCACTTTCGACAACCCGCCCGGCCTCTACGGCACCGAGGATGGCTTTACAGCCCTGAACCTCCTCCCGGCAGGCACGGAACTGCGTCCGCTCTCCAGCTCCTCCGGCCTCACCATAGCCCGTGAACCCATGGCCGGCACCGCCGCCGTGCAGCTGAAGGCGGGCCTTCTCTCGATAGCCTTCCTGCTGCTCGTCCTGGACAGCCTGATCGTGCTCTTCATGGGCGGTGCCCTGGCCAGGTTGCCAAGGCGGGCGGCGACCGCAGTCGTCTTGATGGTCGCCCTTGGACTGGCGGCTGCGATGTCCGCAGGCCAGACGCTTGCTTCCGACGCCAAACCGGACGACGAGCAGATCCTTGAGCGCCTTGACAACACCCATCTCGCTTATGTCGTGACCGGCGAAGACGACGTCGACCGGCTGTCCGAACAAGGCCTGCAGGGCCTCACCGACTTCCTCACCTATCGTACGACGCTGGAGCCGGCACCGCCCGTGGGCGTCGACATCACGACGGACGAGCTGTCCTTCTACCCGATCATTTTCTGGCCAATTTCGGCCACCGCCCCAATGCCCTCTGCTGCCGCCATCAGCCGCATCGACGCCTATATGCGGGCCGGCGGCACGGTGCTCTTCGACACCCGCGACCAGTTCTCCTCGCTCGGCAATGACGGTGCCTCCACACCCAATGGTGAACGTCTGCAGGCGATCCTCGCCAATATCGACATCCCGCCGCTCGAGCCCGTCCCTTCGGATCACGTCCTGACCCGCTCCTTCTATCTGCTGCAGGGTTTCCCCGGCCGCTACGAAGGCAGTCCGCTTTGGGTCGAGGCTCGCCAGGAAGCGCAATCGAGCAACAGTGGTGTGGCCTCCTCGGGCGATGGCGTGACGCCGATCATGATCACCGGCAACGACCTGCTCGGCGCCTGGGCCGTGGATGCCAACGGCGCCAGCGTGCTCCCTGTTGTCCCGGCCGACGAGATGCAGCGCGAAATGTCCTTCCGCTCGGGCGTCAACATCATGATGTATATGCTGACCGGCAACTACAAAGCCGACCAGGTGCACGTTCCTGCCCTCCTCGAACGGTTGGGCCAGTGAAATGACGCTTGAATTCGCCCCTTTCATTCCCTGGATCGCCATCATTATTCTAGCGGTGCTCGCCACGCTTCTGGCCGCACTTGGCTTGCTGCGCGGCCTGCGCGGCACCCTCCTCCGGTTCACCGCGTCTCTGGCCGTGCTCGCAGCGCTCGCCAATCCGGAACTCCTGCGGGAAGAGCGTGAGCCGCTGACGACGATCGTGCCCGTCATCGTTGACCGCAGCCAGAGCCAGCAGATCGCCGGTCGCCCCGCCCAGACGGAAGAGGCTCTGGCAGCCTTGCGCGAGCGTCTCGCGCGTTTCCCCAATCTCGAACCGCGCATCGTTGAAGTCACCGATTCCGGTCACAGCGAAGCCCCCTCGACGAAACTCTTCGAGGCCCTGCAGACCGCCACTGCCGACGTACCACCCGCTCGAGTGGGCGGAGCCATCTTCCTGACGGACGGGCAGGTCCACGACCTTCCGCCGGACACCCAGCCGCTTCCCTTCCAGGCCCCCATCCATGCGCTGATCACCGGCAAGGCCGGCGAATTCGACCGACGCATCGAGATCCTGCGCGCCCCGCGCTTCGGCATCGTTGACGAGGAGCAGGAACTGACCTTCCGGGTCTTCGACGACGGTCAGGCATCAAGTCAGCCGGCCGATGTCGCGGTCAAGATGAACGGCGAGGAATTGGGCACCGTGTCCGCTCTACCGGGCGCAGAGACTTCCTATGCCTTCAAGGTGCCGCGTGGCGGCAACAACGTGCTGGAATTCTCGGTCGCCGGTACACCGGGCGAAGTCACTGACATCAACAATCGCGCCATCCACCTGATCGAAGGCATCCGCCAGAACCTGCGCGTGCTCCTCGTGTCGGGCGAGCCGCATGCCGGCGAACGCGCCTGGCGCAACCTGTTGAAGTCGGACGCCTCGGTCGACCTTGTCCACTTCACCATCCTGCGTCCGCCGGAAAAGCAGGACGGCACGCCGATCAACGAACTCTCGCTGATCGCCTTCCCGACCCGCGAACTCTTCGTCGAAAAGATCAATGATTTCGACCTGATCATCTTCGACCGCTATCAGCATCGCGGCGTGCTCCCGATCCTCTATTACGACTACATCGCGGAATATGTGCGAAATGGTGGTGCACTTCTGATCGCGGCCGGCCCCGAACATGCCAGCCAGGATTCGATCGCGCTCACCCCCCTGGAATCCGTCCTTCCCGCCGCCCCGACAGGCGAGGTTCATCAGGCCGGCTTCTATCCGCGTCTGTCGGAACAGGGAAAACGCCACCCCGTCACCCGTGGCCTCTCCGGCTCCACCAGCGAGCCGCCCCATTGGGGCCGCTGGTTCCGCAGCATCGATGTGTCGGACGCAGCGGGCGAGACCGTGATGACTGCGGATGAAGGTCGTCCGCTTCTGGTGTTGAACCGCGCCGAACAGGGCCGCGTCGCCATGCTGCTCTCCGACCAGGGCTGGCTCTGGGCCCGCGGCTTCGAAGGCGGCGGCCCGCATGTCTCGCTCTATCGCCGCATAGCCCATTGGTTGATGAAGGAACCGGAACTCGAGGAAGAGGCGCTGCGCGCCCGCGCGCAAGGGCGCACGCTCGAAGTCACCCGCCAGACCATCGGCGATGCCCCCGGCCCCGCCACCATCACCACGCCCTCGGGCGAGACGATCACGCTCGACCTCTCCGAGATCCAGCCCGGCCTCTATCGCGGCGAACGCCGCATGACCGAAACCGGCCTCTTCACCGTCGCCAATGGCGACTTCTCCACCCTCGTCCATGTCGGCGCCGTCGACGCCCCAGAATTCCGCGCCATGGTCTCGACAACCGAAACGCTAGCCCCGATCAGCGCCGAAAGCAGGGGCCTGACCACCCGCCTCGACGACGGCGACGAAACCATCCGCATGCCCGACATCCTGCCCGTGCGCGGCGAAGTCCGTGTCGCCGATGACCGCCGGATGCTGATCCGGCTGACGGACGAAACGGTGCTGAAGGGCGTCAACACGCTGCCGCTGTTTGCGGGGTTTGCGGGTTTGGGGATCTTGCTGCTCACGGTCTCGGCCATGTGGTGGCGCGAGGGGCGGTAGGACGTCATACGGGTAACGGACGAAGTCACATCCTAAAGCCGCCACCCCCTTTGACATCGTCCGCATGGCGTATGCGTATGCTCTCCGTTGAGGCCGAATTTCCCTGTTGGGCCAGACGCGGCGTCTGTTCTAACGCTGCGAGATAACCCGCCTCGAACGCCTCACGCGTTCGACCCGGGTCCCGGTTGCAGCGAGCCACGTGGCCGATACCATCCCACCAGTCCTTCCAGGCCAAAATCACGTGCATATCGATACTCCCTGTCGCGCACCGCCCTCCGCCGGGGGTGCCAGCGTCAAACGATAAGCCGAGCCTGAGGTTGCCGTACGCTACCGCACGCAGACCGGATGACCCGGTTCCTATCCGCCACCGGCAAGCACGGCCTGCTATCGGCTAATCGAACCACGTGTCGCGGTTTCCAGCGCCAGGCTGATGGCCGTGATCAGGTCATCGGGATCAGACAGCTTCGGCACCCACGTGCCGCGCTGAAAGACGCAGCAGTTGGGCTCGCTGTCACGTTCACGGGCGGTGTGCACGACGAAGGGCACGCCGCGCTGAATCAGGATCTCCGCCACGGCCCGGGAATCGCCGTCCCCCAAGCCGACGTCGAGCACCGCCGTCTCTGGCGTGTTCTTTTCCAG
Organism: Rhizobium glycinendophyticum; assembly: GCF_006443685.1. Lineage (NCBI taxonomy): Bacteria > Pseudomonadati > Pseudomonadota > Alphaproteobacteria > Hyphomicrobiales > Rhizobiaceae > Peteryoungia > Peteryoungia glycinendophytica. The sequence goes on from NZ_VFYP01000001.1 coordinate 2,622,466, forward strand.
CCAGCGTGACGCCGCTTCGCAGCTGGTCATGGTCACGGCCTCGCCGAGCATTGCGTCGGAGATCAAGGATTCGAGCTCCATCGAGATGAGCGGTTGATCCTCAAGAACCAGAATAATGGAATGGCCCGTCATATCCCGTCCCTCCTTGTCATAACCCCCTCAGCATAGCAGGCTTTGCTTCCCGTTGCGGTTGCGTACGGCAGCGCACGGATGTCGGAAGCGACCGGGCTAGATGGAACATACCGGAGAGCGGGCGGTTGGACGCGCATGAACCGAACCCAGGATATACCCGTGCAGGAACACCCCCGCCATCGCAACAAGCTGTTGGCGCGGCTGCCAGACGGCGAGCGGATCGCCATCGAACCGCATCTCGAAGCGTTGGCGCTCGACAAGGACTATTGTATTGCCGCCGTCGATACCGAGATCAGCCACGTCTATTTTCTGGATGAGGGGATCGGCTCGATGGTCGTGGTCTCGCCGGAAGGGCATCGGGCGGAAGCCGGCATGTTCGGCAGCGAGGGCTTCGCTCCGGTCCCGCCCGCCGTGCTTTCAAGCCTCAGTCTGCACGAAGTGGTCATTCAGTCCGCCGGTAGCGGTCGTCGTATGTCGGTCCAGGCTTTGTGGGGCCTTGCTTCCTCCTGCCCGTCGCTGATGAGCCTGATGACCCGAGCCTCGCACAATCTCGCCACCCAGGTTTCTTTTACGGCGCTCTCGAACGCCGTCCATCAGGTGGACGAACGTCTGGCTCGTTGGTTGTTGATGGCGCATGACAGGGTCGAGACGAACGAGATCTACATCACCCACGAATACATATCGCTGATGCTGGCCGTCCGCCGCCCGAGCGTCACGACCGCGTTGCATATTCTGGAGGGCAATCAGATGATACGCTCCGAGCGGGGCGTGATCACGATCCGGGACCGGCCGGCACTGGAGGAGTTCGCCCGCGATGCCTATGGAAAGCCGGAGGCAGAGTATCGCCATTTGTTCGGGCAGGGCTGAGGAGCCCGGGGTTAAGGAGGCGCGGCGCGCCTCCCAGTGTTTCTATCACCCCGTTTACGTCCCCACCTTCTCCCGCGCCAGCCCGCGTGACCCGGCCACCCCGCGCGGAAAGCCGCTCCGGTCGCTGTAGTCCCGTCTTTCGCCCAACTGCCGCGTATGGCGCCCTCTCGCGGCACCCGCCGCGATGAAGTCGAACAACGTCACGCCGGCAACCAGCACAAGCGCAATCGCCACATTGTCCTGCTTCGGATTGTCGGCGCGCATGGCCGAGCCGAGCGTCACGACATCGATCGCGTCGCCGGCGAGACGGCTGGCCAGCCCCACCTCCTTGTCGACAGAAAGCGTCATCATGCCCGAGCCGATCTCGCGCAGACCATAGGCCTGCACCATCGTCTCCTGTCCCTCCATGCCGAGCGCACGGGTCAGCCGATGCGCCCCGAACAGTTCGACCAGGCCGAGGCCGATCGAGAACCAGCCGAGATTGCGTGCCAGCCGGTCCGATGCGGAGAGTGAGCTGGGTCCCTTGGAAATCACCGTCGGATCGCTCTTGTCGCGTTTGAGGTTGCTGAGAATGGACATAAATTTTCCTCCGGTTACGGCTTCAGGACGACCTTGATGCAGCTGTCCTGCTTGTCGCGGAACACCTTGTACATCTCCGGCCCGTCTTCTAGGCCAGCGGTGTGGGTGATGACGAAGGATGGGTCGAGCTGCCCCTCCTCGATCCGGCGCACCAGATCATCCGTCCAGCGCTTCACATGCGTCTGGCCCATACGGAAGCTCAGCCCCTTGTTCATCGCCATGCCGAGCGGCAGCTTGTCAATCAGGCCGCTATAGACGCCCGGAATGGAAATGATGCCACCGGGTCGGCAGACATAGATCATCTCGCGCAGCACATGCGGCCGGTCGTTTTCCATCAGCATCATCTGCATGGCGCGGTCCATCAGGCTGTCCGGATGGCTCGTCGAGACATGGCTCTCCATGCCGACAGCATCGATGCATTTCTCCGGCCCCTTGCCATGGGTCAAATCGTTCAGCCGCTCGATGACGCTCTCTTCCTTGAAGTTGATGGTAACAGCGCCGCCGGCTTCCGCCATGGAGAGACGCTCCGGCAGATAGTCGATCGCCACCACCTGGGCGGCACCGAGCAGCACGGCGCTGCGGATCGCCATCTGGCCGACCGGCCCGCAGCCCCAGACCACCACGGTATCCGTGGGCTCGATGTCGCATTGCACCGCCGCCTGCCATCCGGTCGGGAGAATGTCGCTCAAGAACAGCGCCTGTTCGTCGCTCATGCTGTCGGGCACTTTGATATGGGTGCTGTCGGCATAGGGCACACGCAGATATTCCGCCTGCCCGCCCGGATAACCGCCGGTCAGATGCGTATAGCCAAAGAGACCGCCGGTCGCGTGACCAAACACCTTGTCCGCCAGTTCCTTCTTGCGGTTAGACCGTTCGCAAACGGAGAAATTGCCGCGCCGGCACTGGTCGCATTCGCCGCAGGTGATGGTGAAGGGAATGACCACACGGTCGCCCTTCTTCAACTTGCCGTTCATGCCGGAGCCCACCTCGACCACCTCCCCCATGGTCTCGTGGCCCACGATGTCGCCGGGCATCATGGCGGGAATGAAATTGTGAAAGAGATGCAGGTCCGACCCGCAGATCGCGCAACTCGTCACCTTGATGATGGCATCCCGGGGTTCCTCGATCTCGGGATCCGAAACCTGATCACACCGGATGTCCTCTTTGCCGTGCCAAACCAATGCGCGCATGTCGGTCTCCTCGTTGTAGGTCGTTGGGGGAGCGGGCCCGAAAAGGCGCCGATGCCTCGTCCTTCCGCTCCGTCCGGTGCCTGCCCAACAGTCCCGCGGTGAAACGGTTCCGCAGAAAACCACTCGTCCCGCCCCTCGACACCCGTCCTCGGACGGACCACACTGGCAAATGTGACGACACCCCTCGCCGTCTTCGACGCGGTTCCCGAATCCGCCCGCGAGACAATCCTCGCCGGCATCAGAGCCCATAAGGACACCCTGCTCGGCCCGACCGACCGCAAGGCTATCTTCATCCCATAGCCGATGATGGCACTGTCGATGCCGGTCTCGTGGGTTACACTCGACGCGGTTGGCTCTATGTGGAAATGCTTTTCATATCCGAACGCCTGCGCGGCCAGCGCATGGCCGGCCGGCTTTTGGCAATGGCGGAGAAGGAAGCAAAGGTCCGCGGCTGCATCGGCACTTATATCGACACGGTCAACCCGGTTGCCCGCCGAACCTACGAGCGGGCGGGCCTTGAGTGTTCGGCCGGATCGAAAATTTTGCAGGCGGCAACGATATCTGCTGGCTGATCAAGCGCTTCGAGGAAGACGCTGACAAAACACGCTGACGACGATGACTGGGCGCCGGCTCAGAAGATCAACTTGAAGAACAGGACGACCACGATCAACCCGATCAGAAAGATTGCGCCGATCGTGCCACCGATAAACTTCAGCATGTCGTTTTCTCCTGTCATTGCAAGTGCTGACAGGGGAACAGGTTGCGGCGCGAATGGTTCCGTATACGGACGCGCCACTTCCTCAGGCGGATGCGTAGACCTTGTCTGTTTGCGCGGCCTCAAGGACCGACGGCTCCGCCGCCACGGCCTTGCAATCCCGCCAGGCAATCACGCCCTTCAGCCGCTCGTGCACGCCGTCTACCAGCGGCACCACCAGCACCCGGTTCGGATCAACCGGCCCCGGAAAATCCAGCGCCTTGTAGGCCACCTTCTCGAAGCCCAGCGGCATGTAATAGGGCGGGTCGCCGATCAGGATCACACCCTCGGAACCCTTGCGCCGAGCCGATTCGATTGCGATCCGCACGAGTTCACGGCCGATGCCGCGGTTCTTGTGGGAAGGCCTGACGGCAAGCGGTCCAAGCAGATGCCCTTTCACCCCACCGGCCATCACAGGTGTCATGCGCACCGAGGCGATCGTCTCGCCATTATCGGCGCAGATATAGGAAAGCGACCGGTCATGCGGCCCCTGCTCACGGATGCGGGCAGCCGCACGCGTGTGCCGGCCAGGGCCAAAGGCTTCTTCGTTGATGAGTTCGATGACCGCGTCATGCGACGCATCCTCGGTGAGGTAGACAAGCCCGAAATTTTTCATGGATGACAGAAACCAGCAGACAGACAGCAATAGGGTTCACAGGCACACCTCGCGGCGGCTAGGAGCATCAGCGTCGTCGTGGATTCCGTACAGGGGTCATGACAGGCTTTCTTTGGTCAGTTTTTTCCCGATAGCAGCAAAATTTCCGTCCGTCCAACGGAAAACGCACTGTTCATAGCATCGCCCCTCGCAATCGCAGCCGTGTGCCGTATCTTCCCCAGCAAGTGAGAAACATCGAAAGGAACACGTCATGGGCAGGCTGGTGGACGGCATCTGGCAGGACGTCTGGTACGATACGAAGTCGACCTCGGGCCATTTCAAGCGGGCGGATGCGAGCTTCCGCAACTGGGTGACGGCGGATGGCGCACCGGGTCCAACCGGCACAGGCGGCTTCAAGGCCGAGGCCGGCCGCTACCATCTCTATGTCTCCTATGCCTGCCCCTGGGCGCATCGCACGCTGATCTTCAGGGCATTGAAGGGCCTCAAAGACCTGATCACGGTTTCGGTCGTCGATCCCTTGATGCTGTCCAACGGCTGGGAATTTCACGACCGCGAGGGTGCCACCATCGACCACCTCTTCGGCTCGGATTTCCTCTGGCAGGTCTATGTTAAGGCCGCCCCGACCTTTTCCGGCCGCGTCACGGTTCCGGTGCTGTGGGACAAGCAGACGAACACGATCGTCTCGAACGAGAGCTCCGAAATCATCCGCATGTTCAATTCGGCTTTTGACGGATTGACCGGTTCCACGCTCGACATGCACCCGCAAGATCTCCACGTAGAGATCGACGAGATCAACACGCGCATCTACGACACAGTCAACAACGGTGTTTACAAGGCCGGTTTCGCGACCACGCAGGAAGCATACGAGAGCGCCGTCTATCCGCTGTTCGAGACGCTCGACTGGCTGGAAGAACGCTTGACCGACCGGCGCTATCTCTTCGGTGCCCGCGTCACCGAAGCGGACTGGCGGCTGTTCACCACACTAGTTCGCTTTGACCCGGTCTATGTCGGCCACTTCAAGTGCAACATCCGCCGCATCGCAGACTATCCGGCACTCTCGGCCTATCTGCGCGATCTCTACCAGACGCCGGGTGTGGCCGAAACGGTCGAGATGCGCCACATCAAGCATCACTATTATCGCAGCCACACCATGATCAACCCGACCGGGGTCGTGCCCGTCGGACCGCAGCTCAACCTCACGGCCCCTCACGACCGCGAACGCCTCGGCGCCTGATCGCTACCAGTAAGTCGACAACTCCGCCTCGCCGGTCAATTCGGCGAGGCGTCGCCGTGTCGCTTCCGTAGTGGTTTCCGGCAGATGGGCCAGATCAAAGAAGCCGCATTCGGCAATCTCCCGGTCGGCGCCACGCGGTGCCGTCTGCGCGGCATCCACGCGGTAGAGCAGCACATGGTCGCGCCCACTGATCCGGCCATTGAAATAGACCTGGACGAGGCTGGGCGGCCCGGTCATTTCCAGATTGCCCTCTTCACGCAACTCCTTCACCAGCGCTGCAAGCGCCGTCTCGCCGCGCTCCACGCCACCGCCTGGCAAATGCCAACCCGGCACATAGGTATGTCGCACCAGAAACACGCGACCCTCAGCATCAAAGCAGGCGGCGCGGACACCCAGCGTCATCCCGCGGCTCATGGCAAAATAGACATGCAGAAGTCGCACAAGGAACCTCTTCCCCCATCGCAGCCTTTCCCCATCGGGTCTTGCGCTCCGGTCATCGGCTGGTGTCATTTCCCTTGCCCCTCATTCGCGGCCTCGCTAAGAGAAGCGCCATGTTCAAGCTCGCGCATATATCCGATGTTCATCTCGGCCCCCTGCCGAACCTGACGATCCGGGAACTCGCATCCAAGCGCATCACAGGCTATGTGAACTGGCACCGAAACCGCCGCAAGCATCTTTTCCCCAATGCTCTGGAAATGGTTCTCGACAGCCTTCACGAGGCCAGACCCGATCATCTCGCGATCACCGGCGACCTCGTCAACCTTGCCTCTAAACTGGAAATCCGTCTCGTCGCGGAATGGCTGAAGCTCGCGGGCACGCCCCTCGACACCTCTGTCGTCCCGGGCAACCACGACGCCTATGTGCCGGGCGCGCATGATCGGGCGGTTCAGGCCTGGTACGACTACATGCGCGGCGACGACGATCCTCTGATCCATCAGGACCATTACAAGCTTTTCCCCTATATCCGCCGCCGTGGGCCGATTGCCATCATCGGCTGTTCCACCTCGATCGCCACCCCGCCCTTCTCCGCCCAGGGCTATTTCAGCGGTCGTCAGGCCCGCGAAACGGCAGGCCTGTTGAAGGCGGCCGGAGAGGAAGGCCTGTTTCGCGTGGTGATGATCCATCACCCGCCGATCCGAGGGGCGGCTGCCCAGCACAAGCGCATGATCGGCATCCGCCGTTTTGCCGCCGCCATCCGCACCGGTGGTGCTGAACTCGTGCTCCATGGCCACACCCATCTCAACACGCTGAACTGGCTGGCAGACCGGGAGAAACACATCCCCGTCGTCGGCATCGCCTCCGCAAGCCAGGGCCCGGGCGCCAAGAAACCGGCAGCGGGTTATAATCTCTTCTCGATTGATGGCGAGGCGGGAAAATGGAAGCTCGACTGGCAGCGCTTCAAAATCGAGAGCGAAGACGCGCCGCTGAAGCTCGATCACAGCGAACGCCTGATGGGCCGCTGAGGCTCAGCCTTCAGCCAGAGCGGCATTAAGCGCCGCCGCCGCCTGATCCCGCGCCTCCTCGATAAGAATATGGCCGGCTCCCTCGATCAGCGTCACCTCGGACTTCGGCCAGATGTTCTCTGCTTGTGAGACCGGCAGGATCGGATCTGCCGTTCCCCACAAGAGCCGCGTCGAAACTCCAAGACCATCTAAAGGTGCAAGCGGCAACGTCCCCTGCCCCGTCCGACCATCGCGCTCGACGAGGAAGGAGGCGAGAATGGCCAGCAGCCGATCCACGGCGCCGGGTGCCTGGCGCGTTGCGGCAAGCCGTTCAAGACCGGATCGTTCCGCCACATGCCCCGGTGCCGTCATCACCGCAAGCGCCGTCGCGAGCTCACCGACCTCCGCCGCCACCGCATACCGCCGCAAGGCCAGATGATCGATCTCGAAGCCGAAGCCGCCAGGGGCGAGAAGCGTCAGCGAGCGCACGCGGGTAGCGGTCCTGAGCGCAACAAGGCTCGCGACTGCGCCACCCATGGAGTGGCCGCAAAGATGAAAGGAGGATAATCCACGCCGATTGAGGTCGGCTAGAATGACCTTGGCCATCACGCCGGCATGCCCGACACCATCGGCATCGAGCGAGCCCCCGTGCCCTGGAAGATCGTAGATGATAAGCGGCTGATCATCATCGAGCCGGTCGATGACCGGCGCCCAGAGAGCGCCGATCCCGCCAAAGCCATGCAGGAGCACGAGCGGGGCCTTCGCCGAGGACGGATGTCGAACCTCGGCGAAGAGCGTCATGACGTTTAGGCCTTGGCCTGGGTTTCGAGCACCCGGTTGGCCGCCGAGACGATGGCTTCCAGCGAGGCCGTCACGATATTGGTGTTGATGCCGGCGCCGAACAGCTTGCCGCCCGCATGTGCCATCTCGACATAGGCAATCGCAGCCGCATTGGACCCGTGCTGCAGCGAATGCTCGGAATAATCCTGCACCGAGAGATCGATGCCGAGATAGGTCGACAGCGCGTTGACGAAGCCGTCGATCGGACCCGTTCCCTTGCCCTCGATCCGCTTCGTCTCACCCTTGTCGGTGATCTCGGCAGCCACGATCCGGATACCCTTCTGGTCGGAGCCCGCCGGATAGGTGTGATGGTCGACGAACTTGATCCGCGCCTTAGGCTGCTCGACATAACGCTCGATGAAACGCTCGTAGATCTTCTTCGACGGCAGTTCCCTGCCTTCCTCGTCGGTGATCCGCTGAATGTCCTCGCGGAACTCCACCTGCAGGTTGCGCGGCAGGTTGATGCCATAGTCCTCTTGCAGGATATAGGCGATCCCGCCCTTGCCCGACTGCGAGTTGATCCGGATGATTGCCTCATAGGTGCGGCCCACATCCTGCGGATCGATCGGCAGGTAAGGCACTTCCCACAGCGGCGAATTCGCCTGGCGGATCGCCTTCATCCCCTTGTTGATCGCATCCTGGTGCGAGCCGGAAAACGCCGTGTAGACCAGCTCACCGACATAAGGATGGCGCTCGGGAATGACCATCTCGTTGGAATATTCGTAGACCGCCTTGATCCGCTCGATATCGGTGCAATCCAGTTTCGGATCCAGACCCTGCGTATACATGTTCAGCGCCAGCGTCACGACGTCGACATTGCCGGTGCGCTCGCCATTGCCGAACAGCGTCCCCTCGACGCGGTCGGCACCGGCCATCAGGCCCAGTTCCGTTGCGGCAATGCCCGTGCCCCGGTCGTTGTGCGGATGCAGAGAGATGATGACGTTCTCACGGCTGTCGATGTTGCGGCACATCCACTCGATCTGGTCGGCATAGATGTTCGGCGTCGCCATTTCGACGGTCGAGGGCAGGTTGAGGATCAGCTTGTTATCAGCCGTCGGCTTTACCTCGGCAATGACGGCGTTGCAGATCTCCAGCGCCACGTCCAGCTCCGTGCCGGTGAAGCTCTCCGGCGAGTATTCGAAGCGATAACCGCCACCGGCCTTGGCCGACATGTCCATGATCATCTTCGCTGCGTCGACAGCGATATGCTTGATGCCAGCGACATCCTTGCCGAACACCACGCGGCGCTGCAGTTCGGATGTGGAATTGTAGAAATGGATAATCGGCTGATGGGCTCCTTCCAGCGCCTCGAAGGTCCGCGTGATCAGCTCCGGCCGGCACTGCACCAGCACCTGCAACGAAACATCGGCGGGAACGCCGCCCTCTTCCACACACCAGCGGGCAAAGTCGAAATCGGTCTGCGACGCGGACGGGAAGCCGATCTCGATTTCCTTGAAGCCCATGTCGAGCAAGAGCTGGAACATCCGGGCCTTGCGGTCATGGCCCATCGGGTTGACCAGCGACTGGTTGCCGTCGCGCAGGTCGACGGAACACCAGATCGGCGCCTTGTCGATCACCTTCGATGGCCAGGTGCGATCGGCAATATCGATCTGCGGATAGGGGCGGTACTTCTGCGAAGCGTCCGGCATGCCCTGCTTGACGGTATGGGTCTTCAAAATCATCGTCTTCGTCTCTTCTCGTCCTCGTCGGCGTGCGCTGCTGATAGCAAATCAGCCTGGCTTTGACACGTCCGAACGAACCCTGTTCAGGGAATTACTGATCTGGATTAGGGAGTTTTCGAGGAGCAATCGCCAAACGGCTGACCCGGCCGCCGGGCGCTCCTCAACGGACCCGGCAACCGCGGATAAGGCCGAGAAGAAGAAGCGAGTTTGGCACCGACGCGACGAAGCCGGCCGCAAAGCGGGCCGTCATCTCAGTCGCAGCAATGGTCGTGCCGTTGGTCGTCATGAGAGGAGGAATAACGCGAAGGAATGAATCGCGCAAGGGTGTTATTCAGCGGCGGATGGCCTCGCAGCATCCAGTTTCTCGCGGAGCCAATCTTCAAGTAGGGAATCCACGGATACACCGAGTTCCTTCGCCTGACGCTCAAGCCTGAGCTTCGTCCCGCGCATAATGGTGACGGTTAATGCAACAGGCTCGAGATTGGGGCGCGTCGCCTTGCTCCAGTCGACGTATTCGCTGATATCCTCACCATCATCGAACTTGCGGTCGAACTCTTCAGCGCTGATTGTCTTCATAGCGACGCTTCTCCTGAATTCGCGCCCGGCGGACGGAGATGATCCGAACGCGCTCGTTTCGTAGAACATAGACACCTGTCCATAAAATACCGGCGATCCGACCTACACGGATCCGCCGTGCTTCCGCCGGATGTCCAGCATCCACATCCACCGCGAAGAAATCATACCACAACTCCTGCGCAGCCACGAAATCGATTCCGTGCTTCCCCTTGTTCGCCTCACTTTTCGCCGGATCGAATTCGAACTCCATGGTACAACGTAGCGCAACCATGGCGATTGCGCCAGACGAAGCACACGCCGATCAGCGCCGCCCGAACTGAGCGATGAGAGCAGCGGCGGCAAAGCCGAGCGCGATAACGCCCCAGACCATTCCGCCATCGGTAACGTTGCTGCCGTCAGCCGTCAGACAGCTCGATTGCGAGGCCGCGATGCAGTCCCGCCAGATCCAGTAGCGCATGTAGAAGACATAGCCGAAGAACCCGGCAGTGAGGGCAAAGAGTACGGCCCGGATGCGTGGCCGCTTCATGCCCTGACCTTGGCAAGCTTGACCAGCCCCAGCATCGCCACCCCGGCAATCAGCCCCCAGAAAGCCCCTGAGATCCCCAGGATCGAAATCCCCGACGCCGTCACGAGGAACGTTACAGCCGCCGCCTCCCGCGTCTCCGGCACCTGAAACGCCGCAACCGAGGACCCCGAAAACGCCCCGATCAGTGCCAGGCCCGCGACGGACTGGATGAGGATAGGCGGCGCCAGCGAGACGAAACCGGTGACGGCACCGGCCGCAAGCCCCAGGAGCACATAGCCGATCCCGGCAATGATCGCCGCCCAATAGCGCCGCTTCGGATCGGCATGCGCATCCTCCCCCGCACACATCGCCGCCGTGATCGCCGCGAGGTTCACCGCATGGCCGCCGAACGGTGCGGAGAGCGCCGAGAATACACCGGTCACCGCAAACATCGGCCCCGGCTGCGGCTCGTATTTGTTGACCTTCAGGATCGCGATCCCCGGAATATTCTGCGATGCCATGGTGACGATGAACAGCGGCAGCGCGATCGACACCAGCGTCGGCAGCGTGAATTCGGGCGTGACGAACTCCACCGGCGGTGCAAGCGACGCCGCCCAGCTCGCCATCGCGCCCTCGGGCAGATCGACCCCGAAGACGATCACGACCACAAAGGTCAAAAGCGCCGCCGGCACCGCATAGAGCCGCTTGAAGGCCGCGACCACGGCCCAGACCACGAGAATGGGCAGCCCGAGCAGCGGATCGAAGGCCACGGCCTTGAACGGCGCAAAGCAGAGATTGAGGATCACCCCCGCCAGCATCGCATTGGCAATCGGCGCCGGAATTGCCGCCACCGCCCGCCCGAACGGCCGGATGAGGCCGGCGAGCACGATCAGCGCCGCGCAGACGAGAAACGCCCCGACCGCAGCCGGAAACCCACCGACGGGAATGCCAGCCGTCGCCATCAGCGCCGCCCCGGGCGTCGACCAAGCGACCGAGACCGGCAGCCTCGTCCAGACACTCAAGACGATCCCGCAAATCCCCATGGCGACCGACAGCGCCATCAGCCCGGACGCCGCCTCGTAATCCGTGGCGCCGACGCCCTTCAGCCCCTGCAGCACGACGGCAAAGGAACTGGCGAAACCGACAAAGGCGACGAGCACGCCCATGAAGGCGGCCTGGGGAGAAAAGTCTTTCAGCATGATGGGGCTCTGACTGGGGAAGCATGGATGATGGCGCAGAGCTTCCGCGTCCCACACCCGAAATGCAAGCCATATGAGGCCAGCTGCGGTACGCCGGGGGCCGGCCCGCCCTGGTTGCGCCGCCTGTCGCGCCATCGGCGCCGGAGCCTTCGACCGCTACGGATCCCTGTCATGCAGGTTTCACCATGTTCGGGCATCTCCTCGGCAGAACGCTGAAAAGCCCGACCTTCCGCTTGCCTTTTACCCCCCTTTTGCCTAAGGGACCCCCCGACGCATTCGGGGCGTCCCGTTCACTTCCGCCAGACATGGCTGGGTTCACGAAGGATAGAGCCTTGATCCAGACTCCCTATTACCTGATCGACAAGTCGAAGCTCCTGCAGAACATGGAGAAGATCGCGACCTTGCGCGAACTCTCCGGCGCGAAGGCGCTTCTGGCGCTCAAGTGTTTCGCCACCTGGTCGGTATTCGATTTCATGCGCGACTATATGGACGGCACGACCTCCTCCTCGCTCAACGAAGTCCGCCTCGGCCATGAGCGTTTCGGCAAGGAAACCCATGCCTATTCCGTGGCTTACGCCGATTACGAGATAGACGAAGTCGTCTCCCATGCCGACAAGATCATCTTCAACTCGATCGGCCAGCTGACCCGCTTCGAAAAGCAGTCGTCCGGCAGCATCCGCGGCCTGCGCCTGAACCCCGGCGTCTCCTCCTCGAGCTTCGATCTGGCCGACCCCGCCCGCCCCTTCTCGCGGCTGGGCGAATGGGACCTGAAAAAGGTCGAGCCGGTCATGGACATGATTTCCGGCTTCATGATCCACAACAACTGCGAAAACGGCGATTTCGACCTCTTCGACCGTATGCTGGGCGAGATCGAGCAGAAGTTCGGCCCTTTGTTGAAGAAGGCCGACTGGGTCTCGCTCGGCGGCGGCATCCATTTCACCGGCGAAAACTATCCGCTGGAAAAATTCGCCGAGCGCCTCAAGCGCTTCTCCGGCGAGTTCGGCGTCCAGGTCTATCTGGAGCCCGGCGAAGCCTCGATCACCAAGTCGACCACGCTCGAAGTCACCGTGCTCGACAAGCTTTACAACGGCAAGGATCTTGTCGTGGTGGATTCCTCCATCGAAGCGCATCTCCTCGATCTCCTGATCTACCGGGAAAGCGCGAAGGTCCACCCCAACCAGGGACCGCACCGGTACCAGGTCTGCGGCAAGTCCTGCCTCGCGGGCGATATCTTCGGCGAGTTCAATTTCGAACAGGAATTGAACATCGGCGATCGCATCTCGCTGCAGGACACCGCCGGCTACACGATGGTCAAGAAAAACTGGTTTAACGGCGTGCAAATGCCGGCAATCGCCATCCGCGAACTGGATGGCAGCCTCAGGACGGTCCGTGAGTTCGACTACACGGACTACGAAACAAGCCTGTCCTGAACTCCCTCAGGAACGGGTTCTGACGATTGGACATAGGAGTTGGTCCCCCAATGAAAAAGAACGTGCTCATCATCGGCGCCGGCGGCGTCGCCCAGGTGGTCGCCCACAAATGCGCGCAGAACAACGACGTGCTCGGCGACATCCATATCGCTTCGCGCACCAAGGCAAAGTGCGACGCCATCATCGCTTCCGTGCACGAGAAGAAGGCGATGAAGCAGCCGGGCGTTCTCGAAGCCCATGCGCTCGATGCGCTGGACATCGAAGCCACCAAGGCGCTCATCAAGAAGCTCGGCACCGAGATCGTCATCAATGTTGGCACCGCCTTCCTCAACATGTCGGTGCTGCGCGCCTGCATGGACACCGGCGTCGCCTATATCGACACCGCGATCCATGAAGAGCCGAACAAGATCTGCGAAACCCCGCCGTGGTACGGAAACTACGAGTGGAAGCGTGCCGCCGAATGCGAGGAAAAGGGCATCACCGCCATCCTCGGCGCCGGCTTCGATCCGGGCGTCGTCAACGCCTATGCGCGTCTCGCCAAGGACGAATATCTCGACAAGGTGACCGACGTCGACATCGTCGACATCAATGCCGGCAGCCACGGCAAATACTTCGCCACCAATTTCGACCCGGAAATCAACTTCCGTGAGTTCACCGGCGTTGTCTATTCCTGGCAGGGTGGCGAATGGAAGGTCAACAAGATGTTCGAGATCGGCAAGGACTACGACCTGCCGGTCGTCGGCACCCGCCGCGCCTATCTCTGCGGCCATGACGAAGTGCATTCGCTGGCCAAGAACATGGACGGCGCCGACGTGCGCTTCTGGATGGGCTTTGGCGATCACTACATCAACGTCTTCACCGTGCTGAAGTCGATCGGCCTTCTGTCCGAACAGCCGGTCAAGCTTGCCGACGGTTCCGAAGTGGTCCCGCTCAAGGTCGTCAAGGCCTGCCTGCCCGACCCTGCCTCGCTTGCCCCCAACTACGAAGGCAAGACCTGCATCGGCGACTACGTGAAGGGCTTCAAGGACGGCAAGGAAAAGACTGTCTTCCTCTACAACGTCGCCGACCACAAGGAAGCCTATAACGAAGTGGGCAGCCAGGGCATCTCCTACACGGCGGGCGTCCCCCCGGTCGCAGCCGCCATGCTGGTCGCAACCGGCGAATGGGACGTGAAGAAGATGGCGAACGTCGAAGAACTGCCGCCCAAGCCCTTCATCAACCTCCTGAACAAGATCGGCCTGCCGACCCGCATTCAGGACGAGAACGGCGACCGGGCCGTGGAGTTCTAAGAGCGGGGGTAGCCGCTTGAGGATTGAGGTAATGCGGACCCCGCCGGAGAAATTCGGCGGGGTTCTTCGTTGGAGCAAAAGCCTCCACGGTCGTCATCCTCGGGCGCAGTCCCGAGGATCTACTGCCGCCAGCGGCAGGGGGCGAGGTCGAGAGTGTAAAACTCATATGCACGTTAGCTTGCAACAGTATCAGCAAACTTGATTTTGACGCCCCTATAAATTTCGCTTGAGTAAGCGTTCAAGCTGCTGCTCTATCGCTTTCGTCGGATACTGCCAGCCATCCCAAAGCTCAAACAAATCTCTGGTGACCACTTGGGCGTAGGAGACAAGAGCCTCAGGTGGAGTATCAGCAGCCATCTCAATGTATCCTTCCGCCTCGTTACCCATAGCTGTACCGCGAGGTGAGAAGTAGCGGTTGCGATCCGCCCATGAATCTAATTCCCTAGGCTGTAAATTTGACCATCGGAATGCGAACGCCAATGTGGTTTCCTGACTGGGTGCAAGCGCTTTGCAGAATGCCAAGCCAACAGCGAGCGTCTCAAGAACACGATACATCATCAAGCCAGGATCCAGATACTTTCCGGGCTCGATCTTGTCGCTTAAATCATCCTGAAGAACTCGCCAAAGAAAGAACTCTCCGGACCGGTCAAATCGATAGAAGTCCGCATGCCGGCTCCAGCTATCACCGGTATCGATAATTGCCGCCTGCCAGACCTTATCCACCAGTGTCGGCCGATCATTTTTGTTCGTAAAACCGCTTGAATCGAGCCAGACTGGCCACCCGGTATATTGAGGGTTCGCTGATCCAATTGTTCGGAGGAAATCTCTCGCAGAAATGTTATCAGGCAGAGGCGGGTCAAATTTCAGCAACACACTCCACCAGCCGTTTTTGGCTTGAAGGATGCCCGCACCCCTGGCGGCCAAGCCTTCCTTCATGCGCTCTATGTGCTGCTCGATGGCCTTGAGTGTCCTTTCGCGAAGCGCCGGACTTGATTTCTCAGTTAGAAGCGCCGTGAACGACGCGGTGCCGTCTACACCAATATGGCGCCGCAAGAATCGGCCTATATCTGCCTCTCTGTTCTCAAAGCAGATATCGACAATATCAGCCCAATCGGAATACCGGGCTGGAGACGAACTCGGCACCCCGCTTGCGTTAAGAGTTCGAAAATAGACTGCGTGTTGTCTTATCAGCGTTTTTCCTTCATGTGAAAGCTCCTTGGATGCTGCAACGGGCGAGCGTACCCCACTTCCTACGGCGATCACTGGGAACTCCTGATTGTCGCGTGTGCCAAAGCCGACAGCAACCTCAAACGGCACTGATGCGTACTTCGAGACAATTTGCTGCACTAGATCGAGGTGGAACGCAGTCCTGACATCGTGAGGCTTACCTTGATCCACAGGCTCAAGAGTTTCATCGTCCAGCCCAATGACTAGATATCCGCCGTCACGATTACGAAGGGCCATGCACGCGATCGCTATCTTCGCAATTCCAGCAGGTTGTGTAGGATCGATCCAACGCTTTATCTCTACATTCAGACCTTCTGAAGGGGCATTCACTAGGCGGTCTGCGACCTCCTGGCTTATGTTAACCGTCATTACCTTTACCCCCGCCGAGCTCTGAACAGTTAAACGATAACGCAGCAATTGCGCAGCCTAAGCGCGAGAATTCCTATTGCCTAAGCGCAAATCGAGCAATGTGAAGTAGCTACTCATAGAGATGTACACAGTCATAGAATTTCAGCAGAGAGGCCTGTTCAATCTTAGAACAGCTATGGCTTGCCATGCTCACCCACCCCCATCAGCCCAATCCCAAACGCCCGAAAATGCCGCAGATTCCGCGTCACCACGGTCAACCCGTGAAACGCCGCAGTCCCGGCAATCATCGCATCCGAAGCACCCGGGTTGGCACCCTCTGCGATGGACTTCGCTTCGAGCGCACCCGATACCCGCGCCACCTCGGCATCCACGGGCAGAATGAAACTCCCGAGCCGTATCACCAGCGGCCGCACCCAGGCCTCCAGCGCCCGCGCCCTCTGAACGTGGCCCTTCGCCTCCAGCCGTCGGATACCCTTCTCAATCTCGTGGATCGACACTGCCGACAGGTAGATCTGCCCCGCCCGATCCTGCGCCTCCACCCAGGCCTCAAACCTCTCGGGCACATCAGGTCGCCCCGGTGAAAGCAGCGACAGCACATCCGTATCGAGGAGATAGCCGCTCATACCTCGATCTCGCGCGACGGCTGACGGTTCCGCGCAAAGACTTCGTCATCGAGATCCACATCGGCGGGAAACAGTTTGAGATGTGCCACAAGGCTGGGCCGGTCCTTGGCGAGCGCCCGCCTGGCTGCCTCCGCCGCCTCGACGCTGACCAGCACCGCAGCCGGCTTGCCATGTCTGGTGATGGTGACGAATTCGCCGGAGGCTGCGTCATCGACCAGCCCCGAGAGCCCGGCCTTGGCTTCCTTCAAACCGATGCTGGACATCGCGACACCTCATAAAGTGACCACCAGAGACCACAATATACGTCTGAAACACCCTAATCCACAACGACCACCCCAAATCCCACACCCCGACCAACACCATTCCGAAAGCATTTCCTGTTAAAGTATGCTCTGCAGCGCATTTTGCGGACATAATGTCTCCTGCCGTCCGAAAAGGACATTCAATGGCTCCCGAATGGTCTGGTTGCATCCATGGCAAATGATATTTCGCCGCCCCGTCAGGCGCGCCAGGTCGTAATGGCGGCGATCAGCGTGCTGGCAATTCTGGCCGCAATCGCGGCGCTGTCGGCCAATGTCGTCATCACCATGCGCGATGCCGCCAACAGCATTGATGAAAACCGCTCGCTCGATGCCGTCGCCTCCGCCGTCTCGTCGATCAAGAAGCGCATGTCCGTCACGGTGCGGGACAACGCGATCTGGGACGATGCCTATGCGGCGGTCGGCTCTGCGGAAACGCAGGCCTGGATCGATGATAACTGGGGCACGACCAGCGAGGATTATCCGCTTTACGATGGGGTCGTGGTCCTCGATCCCAAGGGCCGGCAGGTCTCGGCCTATCTGAAGGGCAAGGCCTTCGATGCCCTCAAGGCATTCGGCCCGAATTTCGCCGATCAGGCGAGCGACGCCTCCAGCCATCCCTCGACCAATGCTCATGTCGGCTTTTTTGCTTTGTCCGGCGAGATCACCATGGCCTCGACGCTGGCAATCCAGCCCTATTATGGCAAGCCGCCAACCCCGCTCTACACCCTCACCTTCTTCAAGACGCTGACGCCGGATTATATCGGCACCATCGCGGATGATTTTCAGGTGAAGGGTCTGACACTCGGAAAGGATCGGCTGGCAGGCCAGCTCGATTTTGCGCTCCTCGCCACGGATGGCGCGGAACTGGGCCATCTCAACTGGCCGAAACTCGAGCCGGGCACGGCGGTCTATAGCCGCGTCTTTCCGCAGCTCGTCATCCTCGCCATTCTCTTTGCCATCTTCGTGATGCTGGTGATCTTTCACTCACGCCTGGAATTGCGCCGGGAAAGCGCGCGCGCCGCGAAAGCAACCCGCGAGGCGACCCACGACCAACTGACGGGCCTGCTCAACCGCGCCGGCTTCATCCACGCGATCACGCACGCGCCGGCAGGCAGCATCGTGCACCTGATCGATCTCGATGGCTTCAAGGCCGTCAACGATGCCTGGGGCCATGCCGTCGGCGATCAACTCATTCGCCTGGTCGGCCAGACGCTCGGCGCCGTGCACGAACGGGTCTTTGCCATTGCCCGCATGGGCGGCGACGAATTCGCGCTCATCCATCCGGACGAGGTCGATGCCGAGGCCGTTGGAAGCCGCATTGTCCATCTGCTGAAGCAGCCCTTCGCGATTGAAGGCCGCACGGTCGAGGTGGGCGCCAGTGTCGGCTTCACCGCTCTCACGGCAGACCAGCCGGCGCTGGAAGTCGTGCGCCGCGCCGATGTGGCCCTCTATCATGCCAAAGAAAGCGGCCGTGGCCAGACCTCAGCCTATTGCCTCGAACTCGATCTCGAACGGGAAAACATGGCGGATGCGGAGCGGCGCCTGAAGGCCGCCATCGGCAATGACGAGATCGGCGTCGTCTTCCAGCCGCTGACCGCGGCTGCCTCGGGCAAGATCATCGGCGTCGAGGCTCTCGCCCGCTGGAGCCCGCCGACCGGCCCCGTGAGCCCCGAGGTGTTCATTCCGCTCGCCGAACGCTCGGGCCTCATCGATCAGTTGTCGCACAAGGTCTTTCAGACGGCGCTACAGGCGGTGCGCGACTGGCCGGAGCTCGATCTTTCGCTCAACGTCTCGCCCTTGCAGCTCTGCAACCCCAATTTCGCCGACGAGATCAAGCATCTCCTGACGAGCCAGAACTTCGATCCCCACCGCCTCATCCTCGAGGTCACCGAAGGCGTGTTCATTTCGAAGCCCGACAGGGCACAGCGCTCGATCACCGCGCTGCATGCGATCGGCGTGCGCTTCGCCATGGACGATTTCGGCACCGGCCATGCCAGCATCGGCACGCTCCGACAGTTCGGCTTCGACAAGGTCAAGATCGACCGCTCGCTGATCTCGGGCGGCAATGACGCCATCCTCCGGGCCACCATCCAGCTTGCCGCAGCCCTGGACATTCCTGTCACCGCCGAAGGTATCGAGACAGATGAGCAGGCCCATTTCGCCCGCGATGCCGGTTGCGAACTGCTGCAGGGTTATCTGATCGGCAAACCCATGTCGCTTGCCATGTTGAAGGAACGGCTGGAGCCACCGCCTCCCGCAGTGAAACGCGCCTGATCCATGGCCGGGCTCCCCCTTCTTGAACCCGACCATCGGCCATAGGCACATGTCACTCGCCATGCTAGGAGGCGCCCACCCACGCCGCTTACGCACAGCCAAGAGACCTCTATGACCCCGGCCCTGCAGAACGACCTGACCACCGAACTTCGCGACCTCCTCACGGAGCTGCATCAGGCGCCGGAGCGCTTCCAGACCTGGGACGCGCATCTGGAGCTGATCGCAGCCGGAGGGCTGGTGGTGCTTCAATCGAAGCGGACGATGGGCCTCGTCGACAGCCTCTTCTGGGGCCGTCCGCCGAAGACCAGCGAAAACAGGAAGCTGCCGGAATCGACCGCCTTCGCTGCCATCGACCGCTTCCTCGGCCTCAGCGCCCATCTGGCACTCTCCAATGCCCTGCCCGAAGGCCTTGTGCTGGATGAAGCCTATCCTCATTGCGCCGTCAAATTCGCCTACCGCAAGAAGGGCGCGCCGAAGGCAAAAACCCTGTCGATGATCTTCATCGGCTTCAACGACCAGGCGGAAGCGCTGGCCTATGCTGACGAGGCAGGCAAAACCCTGCCCCTGGTCACAAGCCGTCCACTGATGGGCGCAAGACTACACGAATGGCGCTGACGTCCGCCGGATACCCGCGCGCACAACCAGGCTTACTCCCCCGCGATCGCCCCCCGACGCCGCCGCCACAGAACGTCGTCGAGCTTGGTCTGCAGCCCGATGAAACGGGCGACGCCGAGCCGGTTGGCGATCACCTGAGCAAACAGCGGCAGCGCCACGGCAAGGGCAATACAGACGAAGATCACGGCCGTGAGATCGAGATGCAGCAGTTTCAGCCCGATGGCCCGAACGGTCGCAATCACAAGGATATGCATGACATAGATGCCCATGGTGCAGCGCCCGAGCACCACCAGCGGCCGGCGAAGTGGCGAATGCGCCAGGATCGTCGACAGCATGAAGAAGGCAATCAGCCCGCATAACGTCCCGACCGTCGCCAGCCGCACGTCGAGCGCATACCGATAGGCAATGCTGCCGGCGACCACAAAACCCGCTGTCGCAAGACCCAGCATCACCGCTGAGCGCAGCGGCCCGGCCAGCCGCTCGGCACACACCAGCCGTCCGATCGAGAAATAGACCAGGCCGTAAAAGAGGTCGATGACGATACCGGGCACCGGCAAACGGTGTACCGCGATCAGCAGCGCAAAGGCAATCAGCGCCACCAGCCGCGCAGGGTAACGCTGCAGCAGATAGCTTGCGGCAAAAGCAATGAACAAGGCATAGAGAAACCAGAAGGGTGAAACCGGATCCCAGCCGATCGAGGCAAGCCGGCCGATGCTGGCATCGCGATTGACCACGCCCGACCCGCTCATGATCGCCTGTGCGGTCAGATGCACGGTCGACCACAGCACATAGGGCCAGGCCAGGGTCACGAGCTTCGGCTTCCAGAACGGGCGCGCGGCGGCGCCAGTCATCCCGTCACGACGATCTGCCTCCCCATCGGCAGGCTCCCGTTGCCGCCCGCCTTCGTAGAGAAAGCCTGAGACGACGAAGAAAACAGGCATATGGACGGTGTAGACGAGGTAATCGACATAGCCCCAGACACCGTCGAAGGAGATGAGCCCGGCCACCTGCAACCCGCGCATCACATGGCCATAGACGACGAGAATGATGGCAATGCCCTTGGCGATGTCGAGCCCGTCTAGCCTCTGGGTCTGCATAACACATCTTTCGTCTGGCCAATTTCAGCCCGACCTTGCGCATGCGCCACACGGGAGGGTCAAGTTAAACGCTTGATTAACCTTAATTTGGAACCCGCTTTACCGTCCGTAACGCCGCGCCCCTGCCACGCAGGCAACAACCGCCAGCGTCGCCAGCCCCATGCCCCAGCTCACCCGCTCACCGAGCAGCAGTGCCGCGAGCGCAAGCCCGAAGAACGGCTGCAGCAGCTGAAGCTGGCCAACTGCGGCAATGCCGCCAAGCGCCAGACCGCGATACCAGAAGACGAAGCCGATCAACATGGAAAACAGCGAAACATAGGCAAGCCCCAGCCACTCGCCCGCCGTAACACCGGCGAAAGTCTCGGGCCTCAGCAACACGGTCAGCACCAGCATGACGGGCAGTGCCAGCACCAGCGCCCAGGCGATCACGGCAAAGCCACCCATCTGCCGCGTGAGCCGCCCGCCCTCCGCATAACCCAGCCCGCAGACCAGGATCGCGGCAATCATCAGCAGGTCTCCCGTCAGGGAAGCCGGCCCGCCATTCGTCACCGCAAAGCCGACAACGATCAGGCTTCCGGCCAGCGAGAAGAGCCAGAACACCGGCTTCGGCCGCTCCGCCCCGCGCAAGACGCCGAAGACGGCAGTCGACAAAGGCAGAAGCCCGATGAACACCAGCGACTGCGCCGAGGTGATGTGCTGGAGCGCAAGCGCCGTCAAAAGCGGAAAGCCGACCACGACGCCGAGGGCTATGACCACGAGCGAGACCAGATCCCCTCGCCCCGGACGCGCGATCTTCAGCAGCAACAGCACGCCAAGCGCCAGAAGCCCCGCAATCGCGGCGCGCGCCGTCGTTAGAAACACCGGATCAAATCCTTGCACCGCCACCCGCGTTGCCGGCAGCGAGGCCGAGAAGATCAGCATGCCGAGCGCACCATTCAGGTATCCGAGCGTTGCCTTGTCCGTCGGCAACAGTCTCTTCGTCGCTTTTTCCGTCGTCGCCGCGCCGGTCATCACCTTGTCCATGTTTGTTCATTCCTTGTCCTGCAACACCGCTGCCCCGTCTCCGCGTTTCAAGCCGGCCGCGACAGCATGCGGCACACCCTAGCGACTAGCCCCTCGACTCGGCAGGCACAGACCGATACACTTCGGCAAAACTGTACTGATAACGAAAGCCATACGCATGGACGCCCGCGCCGCTGGCCATCCCGAGACGACAGAGACCTTCGCCGGCCGCACGGCGGGCGTCATGGCTGCCATCCGTGCCCGCATCGCATCCCGCAGTCTCGGTCCCGGCGCAAAACTTCCGTCGATCCGCAAGGCTGCCGATCTCTTCGGCGTCTCCCCGTCCACCGTGGTCGAGGCCTACGAGCGTTTGGCGGCCGACGGTGTCATTCACGCCCGCCCAGGCTCCGGCTTTTACGTGACGTCGCCTCAGGCGCCCCTGGTGCTGGCAGATCTCGGCCCCCGCCTGGACCGTGCCGTCGATCCCTTCTGGGTCACCCGGCAGTCGCTCGAAGCCCCGCTCGACGCTCTGAAACCAGGCTGCGGCTGGATGCCGCCGGACTGGATGCCGGAACAGGATCTGCGCAAGGCTCTGCGCAGCCTGTCACGCGCCGACACATCCCGCCTGACCGATTACAGCACCCCGCTCGGCCTCTTGCCCCTACGCCAGCATCTCGTGCGCCGCATGGCCGAAAGCGGCATCGAGGCCGCGGCCGCTCAGGTGCTGCTCGTCGAGAGCGGCACACAGGCGATTGATCTCGTCTGCCGTTTCCTGCTCGAACCGGGCGATACGGTGCTTGTCGATGATCCCTGCTACTTCAACTTTCTTGCCCTGCTTCGTGCCCACCGGGCAAAGATCGTCGGCGTCCCCTTCACCCCCAACGGCCCGGATCTCGATGCCTTTGCGGGCGCCGTCGCCACGCACCGGCCGCGCCTTTACGTCACCAATTCCGCCTTCCACAATCCGACCGGGGCCAGCCTCTCTCCCGCCACCGCCCATCGTCTGATGAAGATCGCCGAGGCGTCCGACCTCACCATTATCGAGGACGATATCTTCGCCGATTTCGAACAGCAGCCCGCTCCACGGCTGGCAGCCCTTGATGGCCTGCAGCGCGTCATCCATGTCGGAAGTTTCTCGAAGACGCTCTCGGCGGCCACGCGCATCGGCTATATCGCCGCCCGCCCTGACTGGATCGAAGGCCTGACGGATCTCAAAATCGCCTCCTCCTTCGCCGGACCGGCGCTGGCGTCGGAACTGGTCCTTTCGGTCCTGAAGGACGGCAGCTATCGCCGGCATCTTCAGTCGCTGCGCAGCCGGCTTGCTGCCGCGATCGGCGAGGCCCGCAAGCGCCTCGCCCGCCTTGGCATCACACCCTGGATCGAGCCACGCGGCGGACTGTTTCTCTGGTGCACCCTGCCGGATGGCCAAGATGCCACGGACGTAGCCCGCCTCGCGCTTGCCGAAGGCGTCGTTCTCGCCCCCGGCAACGTCTTCTCTGCCTCCCAGAATGCCCCATCGATGATGCGGTTCAATGCGGCCCAGTGCGCCAATCCGCATATCTTCAAGGTGCTCGAAAAGGCCTTGCCCGCAAAGTCATAGAAAGATCTCGCCGGTCCGCAACAAGAACCGTCAGCACAGGCGGGAGTACAAGTTGCCAGCTGCCGACTTCATCTCCTTTGACAGAATTGCACCTCTGAAGTTTCAGATTTGCGACGACAGATTGAGGAAGATGCGTCCGGCGCGGCGGCGACAGGGAGGACGCGTTTCTGATCGGCTCAGGGCCTGTTGTGAAGGACCGCAACAGTATCGGTCCCGATGCTACGACAAAATTCACTGTTCATCCCGTAAAGTCGTCAAACGGTTCAGGAACACTGGTTTATCGACTGGAATTTGCCGCGTCCCAGAAACGAAATTGGCTCTGCCGCTTCTTCGCAGACTGACCTTAGGAAGTTTAGCCAATCTGCCCGGCAATAGACGACACGACATCGGCCAAGTTCCCGGAACCTTTACCTTTCCACCGCATTTCTGTGCAACAGAATTGAGGAGAACACCCAATGTCCATCATGAAATCCGCACTCGCCCTGGCCTTGCTCGTCACAGGCACTGCCTTTGCCGCGCCGGCCTCGGCCCAGGATGTCGAATTGCGCATCGGCCCGAACGGTGTCCGCCCGGTGATCCGTGAGCGAGATCGCGGCTGCAGCGCCCGCGAAGCCCGCGCCGCCGCTTTGGACGAAGGTCTGCGCCGCCCGCAGGTCGTCCGCATGACCGATCGGAGCGTGACGGTCGAAGGCTTCACCCGTCGTGGTCCGGAGCGCATCCGCTTCGCCAACCGTCGCGGTTGCCCGCTGATCTAAGGCGACGACAAATGGTATGAAGAAGGATCCGCCGGAGCGGCGGGTCCTTTTTTCTCTGCTTCAGCCTTTTCCGGAGCCCCCCGATAACCGCAGTGCGAGCGCCCGCACCGGCTGGCCGATGAGCATCGCCAGGGCAAAGCCGAGCGGCCAGCCAAGACCCAGCCCCTTTGCCCAGGCGCCCAGCCATTGAGGGGTCGGTCCAAAGGCAACAAAGGTGAAGAGCCCTGCGAAGAACAGGGACATGACAAATGACATCATAAGCGCCGTCAGCACGGCAAGTTTGAAGGATGAGGACATGGCGAGCTCCTGGCTTGGGCAGGGAGCGACACGCGCGCGACACCTGCCCGATGGTTTCGGGTTCAAGTGTCGTGGGTTCTTCAAAAACATGGCCCGCTTGCACGCGGTGCCCGGCGACCGGACGGGCTAAGCCTCTTTTCGACCCCGGTATCCTAGCAAAGCAGGCAATTGGCAGCAAGCGTCCACCTAAAGACAGGAAACCCGCCGGATCGCTCCGGCGGGTTTTCTCGAAAATTTGCAGTCAGCTACTCTCAGCCGATATCGGCATGGCTGTCGATAATCCGGCCGACCAGACCATAGGTCACGGCGTCTTCAGCAGACAGCCAGTAGTCGCGGTCGATGTCCTTGGCGATCTTCTCTTCCGACTGGCCGGTCGCCTTGGCGTAGATCTTGATCAGGCGCTGGTTCATCTTGATGATTTCGCGGGCCTGGATCTCGATGTCGGACGCCATGCCCCGCGTGCCGCCAGACGGCTGGTGCATCAGGAAGCGGGTGTTCGGCAGCGCCAGGCGGCGTTCCTTGGGAACGGCGACGAAAATCAGCGAACCGGCAGAAGCGGCCCAGCCAGTCGCGATGATCCAGACCTTCGGCTTGATAAACTTGATCATGTCATGGATCGCGTCGCCGGCTTCCACATGGCCGCCCGGCGAGCAGACGAACACGCGGATATCTTCATCCGATGCGGCAGCAAGGGCAACGAGCTGCGTGCAGACCTTCTGCGCCAGTTCCATGGTGATGCCGCCATAGATGAAGATCGAACGCGACTTGAAGAGGTTCGCTTCCGTTTCCTTGCCGATCGGCAGTTCCTTGCTCTTGTCGTCTTCGTCTTCGTTCATCACAGGGGACAGTCCTCGTTTGTTTGGCTCATCCGCACATAGTGCGTCTCATGGCTTAAGACAATGCGGGAAAAAGACAAGCACGGAAGCGATGAACAGAGGGTTAGCCGCTGGCGTATGACCGGTTGGCTCCACAGAATATATCAGCGCGCGTCATGCCCCGACCGCAACAGTCGTCCGCCAAGACGGGCGACCCTCGATTTGTCGTATCACCTGAAGGTGACATGCCGGAAAAGATGCTCGTTTCACCATCGGATTACCGACCAGAAGCCTGCCGGAGGCTCGCGGAATCTACCCGCACTTGCGTTTTTGCAAGTCCGGACACGCACCATTAACCCGCACCTCCTAAATTAGCCTGGTCCCTCTAAGCTCAAGGGAGCACCAGGCGGAGCATATGGCGACACAGATCAGGCTTGCAGAGATCATTGAGGCACTCAGCCACGCGTTGGATCTGACCGAAGGCCAGCCGCCCGGCCATTGTATCCGCTGCTGCTTCATCGGCACCCGCATCGGCAAGGCGCTCGGCCTGCCGGAAGAGGCGTTGCGCGATCTCTATTACACGCTGCTCCTGAAGGATCTCGGCTGCTCTTCCAATGCAGCCCGAATCTGCGAGCTCTATATGGCGGATGATTTGAAGTTCAAACGCGACTTCAAGCTGGTCGACGGCTCCTTCCCCCAGGTCCTGAAATTCGTCCTTTCCCATACGGGCATGGAAGCGGGCCTGGCCGAGCGCTTCCGGGGCCTCCTCAACATCCTGAAGAATGGCGGCGAATTCGCCAGCAGCCTGATCCAGACCCGCTGCCAGCGTGGCGCAGAAATCGCCCGGCAGATGCGTTTTTCGGAAGAAGTGGCGCGAGGCATCCTCGACCTCGACGAACATGTCGACGGCGGTGGTCAGCCTGCAGGACTGAAGGGCGCGCAGATCCATCTCTTCGCCCGCATCGCCCTGATGGCACAGGTGATCGATGTCTTCTTCGTCAATGCCGGGCCAGAAGCGGCACTCGCCGAAGTGCGCAAACGCGCCGGCACCTGGTTCGACCCCGACCTCGTCTCGCTGTTTGAAACGCTCGCTACCCCGGTCTTCTTCGCCGAACTCGGCGCCGACGGGCTGGAACGGTATGTTTTGGCCCTTGAACCCGGACGACAGGCGATGATGGCCGACGAGGACTACCTCGACGACATCGCCGCCGGATTTGCCCGCGTCGTCGACGCGAAAAGCCCCTACACCTCCGGCCATAGCGATCGGGTCGCGCTCTTCACCGACCTCATCGCGGAGGAACTCGGAATGCCGCCTGCCGAGCGCCGTCGCCTGAAGCGCGCAGCCCTCCTGCATGATATTGGCAAACTCGGCGTCTCCAACAGTGTGCTCGACAAGCCCGGCCGCCTGGAAGGTGAGGAGTGGCAGCAGATGAAGCGCCACGCGGAGTTCTCTGAAACGATCCTGTCGCGCATCGCGGCTTTCTCCGACCTCGCGCTGATCGGTGGTGCCCATCACGAAAAGCTCGACGGTTCAGGCTATCCGCGCGGCCTGAAAGGCGACGAGATCTCTTTCGAGACCCGCATCGTCGCCACGGCGGATGTGTTCGACGCGCTCACCGCCGACCGCCCCTATCGTGCGGCCATGCCGGTCGAAAAGGCACTCTCCATCCTCTGGGAGGGCGCCGGCCGGCATCATGACGAGACCTGCATCGCGGCGCTGGAACGAGCCCTGTCGAAAGCCGAGCTGAAGGCTGCGTGACAGTCATACGGTATTTAGCGAATTACCGTCTCACCTAATAATCGAGTTTGAACTGCACACCGGGATTGATCTGGAGGGTGAACATATCCGTTCCCTCCTCGAATGCCGTCTTGGGCTTTTTGAACGGAGCAAGGGTCGAGCTGCGTTGCCACTCCGTGACCATTTCCACGCCACCGTTGCGTGATGGCTGCAGACGTCCCTGCCACTGCGTTTCCGTCAGGCAATCCGCCACGCCGTTTCGCCAGCTGACGTGAAAGGAGATCGCCCGTTCGGTCAGTTGACCACTGAGATCGTAGGGGATCCCGCGACACCCTTTGCCCGGTGCGTTGTTGACGTAATAGCCATGGATCGCGCCGTCGCCTGCCACATCCAGAACCATGACGGAGCCGTGGCTGCCAATCCAGGTGGAAGTGCCGGTAAGGACACCTTTGGAGGAAGCAGCACCGGCTTTCGACGCAGCCGACAACGCCGTTGCCCCAAGAATGCACGCCAACAGGAATGTAGCCAGCCTCATGACGCCCCCAACGAACATGCAACAGCCCTACAACAACACAGAGTTGATTAACCCTCTCTAAAAGACCTCAGGGCTAACACTTTTTCCGTGCAATGATCACCGTGCGATCCGCGTCGACAGGATGATCGACGACAGCGTCCGCTCGACCCCCGACAATTCGCCGATCCGGTCGATCAACCGGTCCAGTTCCGAAATCGACGGCGCCGCGATGATGGCAATCAGATCGAACGGGCCGTTGACCGAATAGAGCGCCGTCACTTCGCGGATGGCAGTCAGCTCGGCCGTGACCTGGGTCAACGCCTTCGGCGCCATCGTGATCATGACATGCGCCCGGATCAGCCCGCTCTGATATGCGTCGGAGAGGCGCAGCGCATAACCGGCGATCACGCCTTGCGCCTCCAGCCGTTCCAACCGCGCCTGGACAGTCGAGCGCGAGAGGTCAAGCCGCCGCGCAAGTTCCGCAACCGGCATGCGGGCATTCTCCGCGAGCAGTGCGAGAAGCGCCCTGTCCTTGTCCGAAACCTGCATATCGCCATTCCCCTCCATCTTTTCGCCGGTAACGATACGTCGTTTCGCTCACTTCGTCACTTGGAATCGACACGGCTCGTCCGCACACTGGCTTGATCAAATGCAATTGCGCCTTGGCGCACACACGGACATCGGGGGCACATCATGAAACACATCACCATCATCGGCGCCGGCAAGATCGGCGGTGCGATTGCGCGCATGCTGGCCGAGACAGGCGATTACGCCGTCACCGTCGCCGACCGCAGTGCCGAACAGCTGGCAAAACTCGACGCCCATCCGGCGGTCTCCACTAAGGAACTGGACATCGCCGACGCAGCCGCACTCGATGCCGCACTCTCGGGCCAGTTCGCCGTCCTCTCGGCCGCCCCCTTCCATCTGACTGGTGCGATTGCCGAAAGTGCCGCCCGCACGGCGACCCATTATCTCGACCTGACCGAGGATGTGGCGACGACCCGCAAGGTCGAGGAACTCGCCCGCGGTGCCCGGTCCGCCTTCATCCCGCAATGCGGCCTCGCCCCCGGCTTCATCTCCATCGTCGCAAACGATCTCACAAAGCATTTCGACACGCTGGACACGGTGCGCATGCGCGTCGGCGCCCTGCCGCAATATCCGTCGAATGCGCTCAACTACAATCTCACCTGGTCGACCGACGGCCTGATCAACGAATACATCGAGCCCTGCGAGGCAATCGTCGAGGGCAAGCTCACGATCGTGCCGGCCATGGAGGAGCGCGAGGAATTCTCGCTCGACGGCGTCACCTACGAAGCCTTCAACACCTCGGGCGGCCTCGGCACACTGGCCAAGACCCTCGACGGTCGCGTCCGCACGATGAACTACCGCACCATCCGCTATCCCGGCCATCAGGCGATCATCAAGGCGCTCCTCAACGACTTCAACCTGAAGAATCGCCGCGATGTCTTGAAGGACCTGTTCGAAAACGCCCTGCCCGCCACCATGCAGGACGTCGTCGTGATCTTCGTCACCGTCTGCGGCTGGAAGGACGGGCGTTACCTGCAGGAAACCTATGCCAACAAGGTCTATGCCGGCGTGGTTGCGGGAAAGAAGATGAGCGCCATCCAGATCACCACGGCGGCCGGCATCTGCACGGTCCTCGATCTGCTCGCCGATGGTACGCTGCCTGGAGTCGGTTTCGTCCGCCAGGAGGAAATCGGCCTGCCCGCCTTCCTCGAAAACCGCTTCGGCCGTGTCTACGATCCCGACGTCATGAAGGTCGCCAAGGCCGGCTGATCTTTTCGCGCAGACGTTCTCCGGGGGGAGGAAGGACCTGACGGTCCGGATCGGGCGGCCGACGGCAACAGCCGCGGCCGCCTTTCCCGTTCTCCCCGTCAGCTGCTTGCGAAATAGAGAACCAAAGGGACCCGCACAGCGCGGCCCGACCTGGAAAGCCCTTGTTAATCATGAGCCGGAGGCATTCTTTAAGTCCATCATGATAACAAAAAAGCCAGGAACGCCCCGACATCAGGTGGTCGGGGTGCAAGGCTCAAAGCGCTTTACGCGCCGATGGACGGCAGATGGGTACCGACGGCAGCGCCGATGCGCGCGAAAGACGCGTGATCTTCTCCTATCAGGCGATGACGCTGACCGTGGCCGGTTTCGCCACCCTTTGGGCGGTCATCTTCGCCGCCCACGGCCACAAGGCCATGGCCGTTGCCGAACTCTTCCCGGCCGTCGTCAGCCTCCTCTGCTTCGCGCTGGTCACCGCCGGCAAGCTTGACCTTTTCCTGCTTGTCGCCCAGGTCTCCTTCCTGGTCTTTATCTTCGGCTTCTGCCTGCTCTTCGACGTGCCCAACCCTACCTATCCCAGGGTATCGCACCTCTTTTTGCCCCTGCTGGCGATGATGGGCTATATCAACTATCTGCGCCGACCCTCTCTCGCTCAGGGCGCCGTCATCGTCGCCACCCTTGCAACTTTCATATTTTTGCACGCCTCCAATAGCGTTTCGCCCTTTGCCGACCCGATCCCGGAGGATCTGCGCGCGGTCGGCGTCTGGGTCAATCCGGCACTCGCGGCCCTGCTCTTTACCGCCGCCGTGCATGCCCTGCAGCGCCGCCTGTCGGCACCGCGCGGCCTCGCCCGGGAACTGCTCGGCGCCATGCGCCGTGGCGAACTCTCCCTCGCCTATCAGCCGCAGGTCGATCGTGACGGTCGCATCACCGGGGCCGAGGCCCTCCTGCGGTGGAACCACCCGACCCGTGGCGCGGTGTCGCCCGCCGAATTCATCCCCGTCGCCGAAGATCTCGGCCTGATGCCGGTCCTCGGCGCCTGGGTCCTCGACCAAGCCTGCGGAACACTGGCCCGCTGGAAGGCTGATCCGGCGCTCACCCGCCTGACGCTCTCCGTCAATGTCAGCGCCAGCCAGTTCAACGAGAGCGATTTTACCACAACTGTCCGCCAGCTTGTCGAAAGCCATGCGATTGACTCCACCCGCCTGCGCCTCGAGCTCACCGAAAATGTGCTGCTCGCCGGCCTCGAACCAGTGGCTGAAAAGATGGAGGCGCTGAAACGGACAGGCGTCACCTTCTCGCTCGATGACTTCGGCACGGGTTATTCGTCGCTTGCCTATCTGCGCCGCCTGCCGGTCACCGAACTGAAGATCGATCGCAGCTTCGTCGCCGGTGCCAGCGACAGCGATCGCGGCCAGGCGCTCGTTCGCTCCATCGTCTCGATAGCCAGCGACCTCGACCTGAACGTGGTCGCCGAGGGTGTCGAAACCGCCGCCCAGCACGCTTTCCTGCGCGACACCGGCTGCCACCTCTTCCAGGGCTGGCTCTTCGGCCGTCCGGTTCCGCGCGATGATTTTGAGCTCATTCTGCGCGAGAGGCAGCCGGCGGAGATGCCGGTGCCGCAGCGTTTGCAGGCGAGGTTGGCGGCGGCGGTGTGAGGCCCTTCTCCCCCATGGTGGGGAGATGAGCGATTTCGATGAAGTAGGCGAGCAAGCCGCCTAAACATCAGAAATCGCAAGAGAGGGGGTCTGTTCGTCGTGCCCGCAGCACGGATCCCCTCACCAGCAAAATCTGAGGTTTAGGCGGCTTGCGCTCGCCTAAGCCTTCGATTTTGCCACCTCTCCCAAAGGGGGGGAGAGGTGGCGCGGCGGGCCCCGCTCGGCCTCAGGCTGAGGCGCCCACCATCACCCAAGTGCGGAACGAACCCTCGGCAGATCCCTCGGGACATCCTCGGGTTAAACCCGAGGACGGGGATGACGGCATGTGGGGTGGGCCCAGTGTCCCCCGCCAGCGTTTCGGAGTGTTGCGACGCTTGCGGAGGATACCCTTCCTCACCGCGATCGTCATCCTCGGGCTTCCTCCCGAGGATCTGCCGACGTGTCGGCAAACTCGCGGCGCGTGGCAATCCGACATATTGAGACTGTCAAAAACCCCAAGCTCCGCCGCCGGTCGGGATCTCTCCCTCCGGGTCGGTGAAACTTGTCTCGGACGAGGCGCCAGAAGCAACCTGTCTAAGTAAATATGTGGCTCCTTCCGGCGCCTCGTTCGGCGTTTTGTCCCGCTGCATGCGTCTCTCTGGCAAGGCGGCGACGGTCCTCGTCATCCTCGGGTTTAACCGAGGACCGAGGATGACCGGGCGTAGGGTCCGGCTGCGGCAGTCACCTCCTTGCGGAAGGTCTGCCATAGCCTGGCCGGTGGCCCGGGAGGTTCCCGCCGGATGGTGCACCATACCGACCGGGACCCTCGCCCGGGGGAGGATCGTCTGGCCATCACTGGCTCGGCCATCATCCCCGCCGTTTGTTTCGCCCCGCTGTCTGGGTGTTCGCGACAGCGCGGGCGCCTTGTCTGTGTGCCTCTGAGGCACGTCCTTCCGATCAGGGTATCCAGGTTCTGGGGACATCCGACCCCATCACCCTCGTCAAGCCCTTCGTCCGGAGGGAGACCGTTGCAGCGGGCCAGGATCTTGGATCTGCGACAACCCTCCATCCCGGCGCCGGCCCCACCTCGCCTGACATCGCATCGTCAGGTGTATCCGAGGGCGGGACGGGGATGAGTCTACAGGAGGGAAAATGGGCGGGGATGAAAAAATGTGTGCGCGTTTGATTTTGTTGGGAAATCGCTGCGGAGCGTCCCCCTTTCTTCAGGAAATGGCGCGCTCTGGCGTGACCGTCTGACGTGGAAGGCTTGTGTTTGGATCCTCGGGTCAAGCCCGAGGATGACGACCTTCTTGGAGTGAAAGAGGGTCTTCTCCTAACGCCTTGTGCGATGGAAGCGGTAGAGGAGGATACCAGTCGCCCCCCACTCCGTCATCCTCGGGCTTGACCCGAGGATCCAAACACAAGCATTCAGGAGCAACCGATCAGGGCCAAACCTTGAGATTTTGCAAGAGGCGGCTCGGTGATGTCGGCACCAACGGAACCGTGCCCCTCTCCTGGAAAATCTGAAGTTTAGGCGGCTTGCGCGGACCTCAAGCCTTCGATTTTCCGTCCTCCCCCGCTTGGGGGGAGGTAGGGGCGTACACACTAGGCTGAATCCCGAGCGACACTGAGACGTTCAGGGAACCGCCCTTTTGCTTGAGCTAAAGAATCGCGGGTGCGAGAGTCCGAAGACAAGATTGCGTCAACCTCCTTGGCAATTTCCTCAGCAACCCGGTCCCGTCGCGCAAGTGCTTGATGCTTGCCAATGAAGCCGGTTGGATCCTCTCCCAACTTAAGCGAAATGATTTTGACACCTCGCCCCAAAGCGTAACCTACCTCCTGTTGACACCAATTGCTTTTGGAGAAACCGGGGGTGTGGATTGCAAGTAGGGCATCCATAGTCCGAAGGCCTCTCTCGATCTCGCCCTGCCACTCCAATGTTGGTGCAATGTCCTCGTGCGCGACGAAGCCCGAGATTGAGTAGGGGACTAAGCATTCCTTCAGTCGGGTTGCTTTCAAATTATCGACCGACACATGACTTATAAAAAGTCTGAATGAAACAGACCCTTCCCAGTTTCGTGGAGGCCGATCATTTTCAGTTATTAATTGTTCATTGGTTACACCCAATTCTGGGAGCAGGTCCAATTCCGATGCAACGCGCAGAATGATAGCCGGACTTTGTCCTGCCAAAGCGGCTTTAGAATACACCCATTTGCTATTTGTATTCACCTGCGGGGGCGGCTTGACGCCAAACTCAGCCAAGAAGGCGTCGATTTCGACATAAGTGTATCGCGATTGAAGCTCTCTGGCGATTTTGTCGATTAACTCAAGCTTTTCAGAAATGCGCAGAATGCTTGGTCTCGCTCTGCACTTACTAAATCGGGCGATAGATTTGGCATTCTAACCCACAAAGTGTATTGCAGTAACTGAGGTGAGCCGATCTCAACAAAAAACCCGCCGGCGTCACGACCGACGGGTCCATAACTCTCTGAGCGAACCGCCCTGCCCTCAGCTCCGCGGCTTCAAATTCTCAGGATCATACAGCGGCTTATACCCAACCGCCGCGACCTCGACCGGGAAGCTCTCGGCGAAGTATTCCACATTCAGCTTCCGCCCCACTTCGCAATACTCCGCCGGCAGATAGGCGAGCGCGATGTTCTTGCCGATGGTCGGGCCGAAGGCGACCGATGTCGTGTAGGAGCGACGGCCGAGGCTGTCGATCAGGACTTCGCCGGTGGCGGGGTCGACGACCGGCATGGAGCCGACGGGGTAGCGGGCGATGCCCTTGCTGTCGACATTGTCGGTCATGACGAGCGTGCAGAGCATGGCGGGCTGCTTGTCGCGGGCCTTGTATTCGAGATGCTTGGCCTTGCCGCGGAAATCGGCTTCCTTGACCTTCGGGCGGGCGAGATCCGCCTCGATCAGGTTGTATTGGGTCAAGAGATCGGCATTCTGCAGGCGCAGGCTCTTTTCCATGCGGCGCGAGTTGGCATAGGTCTCAACGCCGAAGGCCATCACACCCGTTGCACGAAGTGCATCCCAGACGGCGAGGCCGTCTTCGTATTTCATGTGCAGTTCCCAGCCCTGCTCGCCGACATAGGAGATGCGGAAGGCCGTGACGGACTTGCCGGCGATTTCGATCTGCTTGATTGCGGCGAAGGGGAAGTTTTCCGGGTCGAGACCAGCCGGGTCGGCGACGGCCTTTTTCAGCGTCACGCGGGCGTTCGGGCCCCAGATGCCGATGGTGATGTATTTTTCCGAGGTGTCGGTGATGGTGACATCTAGGCCGCGATCCTGGGCGACGCGTTTCATGTAGTGGAAGTCGCGCGGGCCGGCGTCGGCGCCATTCACCAGGCGGCAGCGGTCGGCCATGCGGAAGACGGTGAAGTCCGCGCGCACCATGCCCTCGTCGTCGAGGAAGTGGGTATAGATGCCCTTGCCGATATTCGCGTCGCCACCGATCTTGGCGGCGCAGAGCCATTCGAGTAGCTCGACATGGTCAGGACCTTCGATGTCGACCATGTGGAAATGGCTGAGGTTGACGATGCCGCAATCCTCGCTCATCGCCAGATGTTCGGCATTCGAAACACGCCAGAAGTGTCGGTTATCCCATTCGTTTTCACGAACCGGAACGCGGTCGCCATATTTCTCCAGGAGGTGTTCGTTGGCGGCATAGCCATGCGCACGCTCCCAGCCGCCAAGCTCCATGAAGTAGCCGCCGAGCTCGACTTCGCGCTCATACATCGGCGAGCGCTTGACGCCACGACCGGACGCATAGGGCTCGCGGGTGTGTACGGCGGGGAAATAGATCTTCTGGGCGGCTTCGTAGCAGCGGCCCTCGATGAACTTCTCTTCCAGCTGGTGCGGATAGAAACGGGCGTAATCGATCGAGGAATGATCGATCTCGGTGCGGCCGTCGGTCATCCAGTCGGCGATCAGCTTGCCGTAGCCAGGGCCGTCCTTGACCCAGATGGCGACGCAATACCAGAGGCCGCGCACCTTCTGGCTTTCGCCACAGGACGGGCCGCCGGCAGCGGACACCTGCAGCAGGCCGTTGAACGAATGGCTCTCGTTATAGCCGAGTTCGCCAAGAATCGGGGTGAGCTCCATGGCGCGCTCGAGCGGCTCGAGGATCTGCTCCATGTCGAGGTCGCGCTGCGAGGGCGAAAGGCGTGCCTCGTGCTTTTCGAGGAGCTCGCGCGGATGGCACATGCGCGGATTGTGCTGCTCGTAATAGCCCCATTCGATCTGGCCGCCTTCGGTGGTCTTCGGGTCGCCGGTGTCACGCATATAGGCGGAATTGCCCTGGTCGCGCAGCAGCGGATAGCCGATTTCCTTACCCGTGCCTTCGAACTCGTTATACGGACCGAAGAAGGTGAGCGGATGGTCGACCGGCATGACGGGCAGGTCTTCGCCGACCATTTCTGCGATCAGGCGACCCCAGAGGCCGGCGCAGACGATGACGTGATCGGCCATGATCGTGCCGCGATGGGTGACGACGCCCTTGATGCGGCCGCCTTCGACGATCAGCGACTTGGCCGGCGTGTTGCCGAACATCTGGAGCTTGCCGGACTTTTCAGCCGCATCGACGAGCTTGCCGGCAACGGTCTGGGAGCGCGGGATGACGAGGCCGGCGTCCGGATCGAACAGGCCGCCCATGACCTGGTCTTCCTCGATCAGCGGGAAGAGCTGCTTGATTTCGGCGGGTGAAACATAATGGGCGCGGGTGCCGAAGGCGCGGGCGGACGAGAGCTTGCGCTTGATCTCTTCCATCCAGGTGTCGTCACCGGTGCGGGCGACTTCCAACCCGCCGATGCGGGCGTAGTGGCCCATCTTCTCGTAGAAATCGATCGAATACTGGGTGGTCCAGACCGAGAGATAGTCGTGGGATGTGGTGTAACAGAAGTCCGAGGCATGGGCCGTGGAGCCGATATCGGTCGGGATGCCCGACTTGTCGATGCCGACGATGTCGTCCCAGCCGCGCTCGATCAGGTGATGGGCGATGGAGGCGCCGACGATGCCCCCCAAACCGATGATGACGACTTTTGCCTTGGACGGAAACTCTGCCATGGTCTTTACGATGCCCTGATATCTGGGAGTGGATGTTCTGCCCGCGATCTTAAGAGCAGGCCCGAGACATTTGCAGCCTGTCTGCGACATTCTGCAAGATCCCCACGACCCGGGCAAACCCTTGTCCAAGGCGCGATCCGTCGGATCGCGGCGACAAGGCCCTCGGTCGTGTCGTGAGAAGAACAGGAAAGGGCGCCGGCATGAACCGGCGCCCTGAGACGCGTTTGCGTCATGGACAAATCCTTGGGCGTCGTCTCAGACGGAGATCGTGCCGTTGTCCTCGCCGTCCCAGTATTCGATCCTCTCGGCATGCACTTTGATGAGGATGATGCCGGGCGTGTCGATGCCATCAGGAAACCAGCGGTCGAGATCCTTGGTCCAGTGCGCCTCGAACACCGCCTTGTCGGCGATCAGGCTGGCGCGGCCCTGGACGGCGACGAATATGCCGGGCTTGCCGAGCAGGCTGGGCGGGGCGGTGAAGGTGAGCGAGACGGTCGGGTCGGCGGTCAGTTCGCGGACCTTTCGCGTATCCGTATAGGAAAAGAAGAAGCTGTCGCCGTCGTAGTCGACCTCGCCATTGTTGCTCATCGGGCGGCTGGCGATGGCGCCGAATTCCGATTTGGTCAGCATCATGCAGAAGTCGATCTTCTTCATCTTGTGGGCGAGTTCGGGAAGGGTGAGTGTCATTGGGGCCTCCGGTTCGGGTTCCTTCCAACAAGGGTTGCGGCTGCCGAAGGTTCCGCGAGGAAAGGTGTGGCCGCGCTCTTGGCGACGGAGTGCTGCCTCGAGAGAAGAGGTCTCTGGTGCAAAAAGCGGGGGATTCCGCCTGAATCGCCACTTTGCCGCCCTTGTGCCGCCTCAGTTGGATCAATCTTGGCGCTTAGACGTTGTTCCACGCTGCCCGAGAAGCCGATAACGGCCACCTCCCCGACGGGCAGCAGAACATGGAAGGAGATTTGCCATGAAGACCCTGATCGCGGCCAGCCTTGCCGCCCTGCCCTTGCTGGCCGCTGCCGGCACCACCCACGCGGCCGACATGACCTATGCCGAGCCCGCTCCCACGTTCCAGGAACAGGACCGCGTCGGCGGCGTTCGCATCGGTTATCTCGACTGCCAGATCGGTTCCGGTTTCGGCTACGTTCTCGGTTCCGCCAAGACCGCCGACTGCGCCTTTACCTCCGTGATCGACGGTGAACCGCTCGACACCTATTCCGGCTCCATCAAGAAGTTCGGCGTCGACCTCGGCTACACCGCCAAGGGCCGCATCATCTGGGCCGTCTTCGCCCCGACCGCCGGCTATCACAAGGGTTCGCTCGGCGGCCTTTATGGCGGCGCGACGGCTGAAGCCACCATCGGCGCCGGCGTCGGCGCCAACGTTCTCTTCGGTGGCACCTCCGGCTCGATCCATCTGCAGCCGGTCAGCGTGACGGGCCAGCTCGGCCTCAACATCGCCGCCACCGGCACCTCGATGACGCTGCAGCCGGCCAGCTGATCGGTTCACGTCGTCGGACACAAGAAAGGCGCCTCGCGAGGGGCGCCTTTTTTTTCGTGGTGGGTTGTGACAAAGTCCCCTCCCAAACCCTCCCCACAAGGGGGAGGGCTTAACCCTGCGGCGCGCTCTCAGATTGGGGTCGAAGAGACGCCGCGAGTCCTCTCCCCCCTTGTGGGGGAGATGGGCGGCAGCCCAGAGGGGGACTTTGACCCCGCCATCCCGATGGCATCACCCCTCCGCCTCCAGAAACCCGCCCGATTGCCGCGCCCAGAGGCCGGCATAATGGCCGCCGAGCGCCAGCAGCTCGCCATGGGTGCCCTGCTCAACGATGCGCCCCTTGTCGAGGATCACGAGCCGGTCCATGGCGGCGATGGTCGAGAGGCGGTGGGCGATGGCGATCACGGTGCGGTTCTGCATCAGGTCTTCGAGGCTCGCCTGGATCGCCTGCTCGACTTCCGAATCGAGCGCCGAGGTCGCCTCGTCGAGGATCAGGATCGGCGCGTTCTTAAGGATGACGCGGGCGATCGCGATGCGCTGGCGCTGGCCGCCGGAGAGTTTGACGCCGCGTTCGCCGACATGGGCGTCAAAGCCGGTGCGGCCATGCCAGTCGGAGAGCTGTTCGATGAATTCCACCGCATGCGCCTGGCGTGCCGCCTCGATCACCTCGGCGCGGGTCGCCGAGCGGCGGCCATAGGCAATGTTGTCGTGGATCGAGCGGTGCAAAAGCGAGGTGTCCTGGGTGACGACGGAGATGTGTTCGCGGATGCTCGCCTGGGTCGCCTGGGACACATCCTGGCCGTCGATGGTGATACGGCCAGACTCTACGTCGTAGAAGCGCAGGAGCAGGTTGACCAGGGTCGACTTGCCGGCGCCGGAACGGCCGACGAGGCCAATGCGCTCGCCGGGCTTGATGTCGAGCGAGAGGTCTTCGATGATCCCGCCCTTGCGGCCGTAGTGGAAGGAGACGTTGTCGAAGCGGATGGCGCCGCGGGTGACCACCAGCGGCTTGGCGGACGACGGATCGGTCAGCCCGATCGGCTTGGCGATCGTGTCCATCGCCTCGTGCACGGTGCCGACCTGATCCGAAATCTGGGTGATTTCCTGGGCGACACGGGCAGACGTGCCGGAGATCTGCAAGGTCATCGGCAGCACCATGGCGACGATGTCGATGCCGATGGCGCCATCGGCCCAGAGCGTGACGGCCATCCAGGTGGTGCCGGCGATGAGAAGGCCGGAGAGCAGCGTCAGGCCGAGCGAAAACAGCGACAGCCAGCGATGCTGGGTGATCATGCGCGCGGTGTGCTGGTCGACGGATTCGCGAACAAACTGGTCTTCCTCTTCCGGGCGGGCGAAGAGCTTGACCGTCATGATATTGGTATAGCTGTCGACGATGCGGCCGACGAAATCGGAGCGCGCATAGGCAATCGCCTTCGAGCCACGGCGGATCTGCGGCACGATGGCGATGAGAAAGCCGACATAGGCGAGCGTCCAGAGCGCCACCGGCAGCACCAGCCACCAGCTGGCGGCCGCCAGAATTCCGGAGGTAATGACGCCGAGCGCCACGAGATACCAGACGACGGAAATGACCGAAACGACGGAGCTTCGCAGCGTGTGGCCGATTTCCAGCACCCGCGAGCCGATGCGCCCGGCAAAATCGTTCTGGAAGAAGGAGAGGTTCTGGCGAATGACGTGCCAATGGCTCTGCCAGCGCACCATGTTGGTGACACCGGGCGCGATCGCTTGGTTGAGCACGAGACCCTGCAGGGCCGTGACCAGCGGCCGGATGACGAGGACGAGCAGGATGAGCCCGAAGATCAGCGAGGCGCCGTCGGCAAAGACCCGGTCGGGCGTGGTCGCCGTCAGCACCTTGACGAGTTTACCCATGAAAACGGGGATCGCCGCATCGGCGAGCGCCACGAACAGGCTGGCGAAGATCAGCGCGATGAACAGGCCCTTGGCCTGGCGCACGAAGAACCAGTAAAACCGCAGGAGACCTTCCGGCGGATTGCCGGGTGTTTCGCGGGCCGTGGGAACGATGATCGTCTCGAAAAAGCGCAGCATGAAAAGGGCTCTGGAAAAGCAGCGTCCTCGCAAGCGGAGGAGGCAAGGAGAATCGGGGGCAGTGAAGGTTTGCCATTCGGCGCCTGCATTCGGACAATTTCGCGACAGCGCGCGGCGAAAACTGGCGGTGTCTCCTGCAGTGGGCACGAAGGCTAGGCCTCCTGCGCAAGACGGCGGATATGCTCGGCCACATCAGGATCAACAGGGGTGTAGACCATGAGGTTGAGATCGACGCGCCCGTCGACGGCGAAAGCGGAGAATTCGAGGTCGATCGTGCCAAGGACCGGGTGGTTCAGGCGCTTGGCCCCCTCGCCCGGAACGCTGATCTGGTTTTCACCCCACAAGCGGCGGAAATCGGGACTTGCCTGGGAGAGTTCTTCGACCAGCTGTGTCGTCTGCGACATGGCACCCGCCCGCGCCGCATCGGCGCGAAAGGCCGCGACACAGAAACGGGCGATCGTTTCCCAGTCGTGCTGCTTGGCCCGAACCTCCGGATTGGTGAATATGAAGCGCAGCATGTTGCGCTGCCCGGGCGGCAGCTTACCGTAATCGGACAGAACGACGGTCGCGGCCCTGTTCCAGGCCACCACATCCCAGGTTGCCGTCTTGACC